>CAZXLQ010000166.1:0-11651 GCA_964641945.1 uncultured Clostridia bacterium | reverse complement strand
GGCAGAGGTCCTCGCACGACTCGAACCGTCTATCCCTGCTGGCGCGCTGGGAGGCGCGTTGTGAAGATCTGTCCGTAGGACGCTCGCTACTGCTCGCGGCTCATAAAACGGGGACCTCCCGCTTCGTGCAAGACCAGGCAGTACGCTCCACCTGTCCGCAGGCCGTCTCGCTACGGCTCGCTCTACTGACACTGCGGCAAGAGACTCGACGCCTTGACGCCAGACCGGGCACGCCTCGATGCTTCGCCAGAGGTCGCGTCATGGAATTCGTTCTCGTCAGCGCATGTCTCGTCGGGGAATCGGTTCGTTACGACGGTGGCGACAAGCGGACCGATCATCCTGTGATTCAGCGGTGGGTCGCCGAGGGTCGTATCGTGACGGTGTGCCCGGAAGTCGCCGGCGGACTCTCAGTTCCTCGCCCACCGGCAGAGATCGTCGGCAGGGCTGGCGGCCTCAGTGTGCTTTCCGGCAATGCGAGAGTTCACGACAACCGTGGTCGTGACGTAACGGAGCAGTTCGTCAGCGGGGCAGAGCAAGCGCTCGCAGTCGCGCAATCGAAGAGCATTCGCGTCGCGGTCCTGAAGGAGGGAAGTCCGTCGTGCGGCTCGGGCTACATCTACGACGGCACTTTTACCGGGAAGCGCGTGTCAGATGTCGGTGTCACGTCCGCATGCCTTCGACGCGCCGGCATTTGCGTTCTAAGTGAAGCGCAGCTCGATGAAGCCGACCAGATCCTTAGGCGGTTCGAGGACGGGTGCGCGGCTACCGAGTCGGAAATTCGATTGGTGAAGGGGTGAAAGATTGAATCGATTCGTTGGTGCGGTACTCGCGCTGGCTGCGGTGATCCACATCACTCCCGGCATCGGAGTAGTGGGTTCCAGCGCGCTCGGTCTCCTGTACGGGGTGAGTGCCGAAAATCCGAACATCGAGCTGCTTCTGCGACATCGTGCCGTCCTGTTCGGCATCCTCGGGCTGGGCTTCGCCGCTGCGGCCGCCCGTCACGAATGGCGCACCGCGGGGCTCACTACAGCAATAGTCAGCACGGTTTCGTTCATCGCACTGGCGGTAATCGCTCCGGACCGGACGGCACAGATCGATCGAGTCATAGTCGTCGACGGTATCCTTGCGCTTCTACTGGTCATCGCAGCGGTCGTGCACTTTCGGACTCAACGCGACAAGTGATCCTGCGGTTTCGGATGTTCGACTGCATCCGCACGTTGAAGGCCGAGTCCACGCGCGTCAGCCTTGACGCTGGCCCGGTTAGACGGGATTCTTGCGGTGCCGCGATGGCTGAGATTCAAGAAGGCGAGGAGGCTCACATTGGAGAGGTCCGGTACGGTGGCGTCACGATCCCCGATCCTGCTGGCGCCTGGCGACGGCCGGTCGTACCCGATGGGTCGGATTGCGGCAGTGTTCAAGGCCGATGGCGCTGAAACCGGAGACGCCTACTCGATTTCGGAATGGTGGCTGGATCCCCACACGACCGGGCCTGGCGCGCACTCGCATCCGGAAGATGACGTCTTCTACGTGCTGGAAGGCACGATGAGCTTTCTCGTCGATGAACGCTGGGTTGATGCACCCCGTGGCTCCTTCGTCCTGGTGCCGGGCGGCGTGACGCACGACTTCGAAAACAGGAGCGATGAGCGCGCGGGCGTCCTGAACTTCGCGACTCCGTGCACTTTCGAACAACACATGCCCGCCATCGCCGAGTGGTTCGCCGAGCATCCGCCCGGGCGCGCCGGTGAATGAGAACGGCTCGAGGAAGTGAAGGAAAGAACAGTGGCTGACGAGAAGAGCTCGAAGTCGCGAAAGGGCGCAGCAGCTACGGTCGACGAATTCATGCGCGACCTCGAGCATCCCCTCAAGGCAGAGATTCAGGCCCTAAGAACGATCATTCTCGGCGCTGATCCGGAAATCACCGAGGGAATCAAATGGAAGGTGCCCAGCTTCGCGCGCGGCGAATATTTCGCGACGCTTCATCTGCGGGCGCCTGATGGCATGCACGTGATCTTTCACCTGGGAGCAAAGGTTCGTGACCTGGGCCCGGATGGAATCTCGGTGGCCGACCCCACCTGCCTGCTTCAGTGGCTCGCGAAGGATCGGGCAATTGCGAAGTTCAAGGACATGGCCGCCATTCAGAACCGACGAGCCGAGCTCGAAGCCCTCGTTCGCGAGTGGATCGTGCACTTGCGGTAAGATCCACCTTGAGCGCCCGAGAGCACTGCGGCCCGATCGCTACGATTCGAAGGCAGGTGAACAGGATGTCGATTCCCAAGGCATTGGCAACGGTACTGCTGGTACTTGCAGTTTCCGTGACCTCAGCTGGCGCCGGCCAGGATGCGCGCATGGAGTTCTTCGCCTCGCTCAAGGGACTCTGCGGCGCGCGCTACGAGGGCGCGATGACTTTTCCCGTCGATGGCCGTGATGATTTCGCCGGAAAGTTGCTGGTGGCGACCGTGACGTCGTGCAGCGATGATGAAATTCGGGTGCCCTTCCTGGTCGGCGAAGATCGATCGCGTACGTGGATCTTCAGCCGCACGGCAGGTGGACTGCAGCTCAAGCACGACCATCGTCACGCAGATGGCACGCCGGATGCCGTGACGATGTATGGCGGAATGGCCAGCGCCTCGGGAACGCCGCTCGTGCAGTCGTTTGCTGCCGATGAACACACGGCAAAACTGATTCCGGCTGCCGCTACGAATGTGTGGACCGTGAGCCTGAGCGCTGACCGGGAGACGCTCACCTACCATCTCGAGCGCGACGGAAAGCCGCGCTTTACCGCAGTGCTCAAGAGGGTGAAGTCGGCGTCCGCTTCCTGACCGCCAGCAGGCGGCATTTCGAGGCTGCGCAGGGACTCGCGCTGCTCCGGCAACGTGGCGTGTGGACAGCTGCAGCGACTTGACGACGATGCAAGTGCGCGCGGATGCTACTCACAGGAAGCTTGCCGATGTCGGGCGACATCCGTCGAGCCACTGGACCGGCGCGAAACTAGTCGAGCCGGCCTGAGCGACCCGACCCAGATGCTGACTTCAGCGATCGGTTCGACTTATGTCAAGACCATCCGAGCGGCAAAAGGGGTTGGAGAAGAGCGTCGAGGGTCGCGAGCTCGAGCTACAGAGCTCCCTCATCAAGGCGATCAACGAGGCATCTCCGGACGGGATACTGGTAGTGGACGACGAAGGCGTCGTCGTCAACCACAATCGGCGGTTCGTCGAGATCTGGCAGGTGCCGGACGAATGCCTGACGGGCAGAGAGCCCGGGAGTGCGGTCGGGGCCTCCGACGATCCGATCCTGCATTCCGTGCTGGACAAGGTGAAGGACCCGGAAGCCTTCCTGGCGAGGGTCAAGATGCTCTACGACAATCCGGACCTGACCGACCACTGTGAGATCGAACTGCTCGACGGCCGGACTGTGGAACGGCATTCGACCGTACTCAGAGCCGAGGACGACCGGTACCTGGGGCGGATCTGGTTTTTTCATGACATTACGGCATTCAAGCAGGCCGAGGCTGCACTCGTGGAGCTCTCCCTCCACGATGCGCTGACTGGGGTGGCGAACAGGCGGTCCTTCTTCGAACGTGCCGGGCACGAGTTCGATCGTACCAGGCGACATTCCACTCCGATGTCCATCGCGGAGTTGGACATCGATTATTTCAAGGCAATCAACGATCGGTACGGGCACGCCGCCGGTGACGAAGTGCTCAAGTCAATTGGATCGATCAGCCAGCGACTGCTGCGCAAGGTGGACCTGTTCGCCCGGATCGGCGGAGAGGAGTTCGCTGTGCTCCTTCCGGACACCAATCTCGAAGGCGCTCGATACCAGGCAGAGAGACTTCGGCAGGCTATCGCCAACTATCGGACAACGACCGGACGCTGCAGCGTGACCTGCACGGTCAGCATTGGCGTCGCGACCCTGAAATCGTCCGACACTTCCGTCGAGGATTGTCTGGTGCGTGCCGACCTTGCGATGTATCGCGCGAAAGAGAAGGGTCGCAATCGGGTGGAAGTCGACGTGTAGCTCGAGCTCCTGTCGGCTCTTCGCGTCGCAGAATGGACTTCTCAGCCGGAGATGAATCACTGTCATGCGTCACACCGAGCTCCACAGATCCGATCGCATAGGCTGGCTTCGCGCGGCGGTTCTCGGAGCGAATGACGGCATCGTTTCTACTGCAAGTCTCGTCCTCGGCGTGTCGGCCGGAGGCGGCACCCGGAGCGGAATTCTCATTGCCGGCATCGCAGGACTTGTTGCCGGGGCGATGTCGATGGCCGCCGGTGAATACGTGTCGGTCAGCTCACAGGTCGATACGGAGGATGCCGACCTTCTGAGAGAGCGAAGGGAACTCGCGACATCGGCCGACTCCGAACGTGCGGAGCTCGCGCAAATCTACGTTTCGCGCGGCCTCGATCAGACACTTGCGGCGCAGGTAGCAGAACAGCTCATGTCTCACGATGCTCTCGGGACGCATGCTCGCGACGAGCTTGGAATCTCGGAAATCACCCGGGCTCGTCCGGTCCAGGCTGCCCTGGCATCGGCAGGAACGTTCGCCGTTGGAGCCGCATTGCCGCTGGTATCGGTCCTTTTCGTGTCCGCCAGTCTGCTCACACCGGTAACTGCACTAGCATCCCTCATCTCTCTGGCCTTACTCGGAGGACTCGCCGCCAGGGTCGGCGGCGCATCGGCGATCACGGGAGCGGGAAGAGTGACGTTCTGGGGTGCTCTCGCAATGGCTGTCACTTACGGCGCCGGGGCGCTGTTCGGGGCGGTTGTTTGATGAGGCTCGCATTGCCCATAACGTCGCCTGCGTCAGCCCAGGCGTGCGGGTGTAGACTGAGACTGGTTGGAGGGTTTTCGAGTCCGCAGCGGCTCTCGCGAAGCTGCGAAGGGAAGAAGGGTGTGCATCATGGGCGAAACCAATACCGAAGACTGTCGTGTCTGTCACAAACCGATGGTGGACTCCGAGTTCGGGCATATGTGCAATGGCGCGCTTCACAGCTGGAAGTGGGTCGATGATCACTGGAAGCGCTCGTTTGCCGGCCATCCCGAGGTCAACCCGCGCGAGCGCGAGTACCTCGAGAAGTACGGAATGCCACCGCACCAGGCGGCAGGCGAACATCACTAGTCCTCTGGACGAGTTTTGCGACGGCATCCCCTCGCTACATCGCCGTCTGCTCGGCCTCCGATAGTGGAAAACTCTTGCGCAAGAATGCCGCAGGCTCGCGTAGTGGGATCTGCGCCAGGCAATTCTCGAGGCCGATCCCGGTTGCGATGAGAACAGCGCACAGTGCGAGGGCACTGCACCGCAGCCTTCACGCTCGCCCGCGCTGAGACGGCACGAGTGTTGCAAGTCATCTTTCAGGTCTGCCAACGGGTGGGGAGATATTCGCTCGAGATCGAGGGAATGTCGTGACTGCGGAGCAACGGTCGAACTGGAGTCCCGAGGCGGATCGGGAATGGGAGGATTCATGAACGCGAATTTCTACTCTGACGATGTGCCGAGGTTGGCACGCGAAAACGACTATTTTCGGCGGGTACTCTTCACGACGGATCGGTCACAGCTGGTGCTGATGTCGGTCGCCGCGGGCGAAGATATCGGCGAGGAGGTTCACGAAGACGTCGACCAGGTACTGGTCTTCGTGGAAGGCAATGGCGAAGCGATTCTCGGCGCCGCGCACGTGCCAGTAGAGGCCGGAAGTGTTGTCGTGGTTCCGGCTGGCACGCGCCACAACTTTGTCGCAAACGGCGGCACCGGGCTGAAGCTCTACACCGTCTATACACCACCCGAGCACGCGCCTGACACGGTGCACAAGACAAAGGCCGAGGCGGAAGCCGCCGAGCTCGACCACCATCATTGAGCCGGTGTGTCATGAAAGGGAGGAGAGAGGCTAGAAGCCTTCGCCTTCCAGCCAGACACTCCTGAAGGAGGTCCAAAGATGTCGTCACCAATGATAGAGAAGGGAATTGCGAGCGTTGCGGCCGAAGTCGAGAACGTCAAGGCAATTGTCGGGGAGGGAGCCGAGAATGCAGTGCGCGTGGCGAAGCAGACGATGCGGCGTGCCCGCTATTCGGCGGAGGACGCCGGCGAAGAGATCGTCCATCAGATGAAGCGACATCCGATCGAGGCGGCTGGTGTTGCTTTTGGAGTCGGACTGATCTCGGGCCTGGCCATCGGAATGGCGCTGTTCAGAAGGTCGGGCCGAACGAAGGTCGTGCCCGGACCCTGCCTGATGTAGACGCGGAGTCGGAGCTCAATGCGCGAAGCGCTGTGGAGTGCGGCGCGCAGCGCAGCTCCGCCGCGCTGTAGTTTGGCCCACTGAGAGGACGACCGCGACGACCGCGGAGCGGTCGAAAGAAATAGCCGTGGGTCGCACGGTGGCGAGTGCAACGAGCACACGCGACCCGCGGCACCGCCCGCCCACCTCGGTCCGACCGCGGAGCGGTCGCATCGTCAGTCCCTGAGATAACGTGCGTCTTAGGCGTTGCCGTGCCCATCGTCGTGTTGCTTCCCATTCAAGAGACAATGCGACCGCTCCGCGGTCGATCAGCGCCGCTTTGAATTAAATTCCGGAAGTCCTTCTCCGCGGATAAAACCAAAGCGGCGCTGCACGCCGCACTCCACAGCGCTTCGCGCAATGATCCGGCCTAGTCCCCCGACCTCAGATAGTACGTTCCGCCATCAGCACTGCGGCGCCGCGGCTCAGCACGTTCATTTTCATCTGCTCCTCCCGGTGATTGTCATGACCATCGAGTTGGTGGCGATGCCGCCAGCGCCAATCACATAGATCGTGTTCGGACCCACCACGAGGCCGAGGTCCGTCCGCGAGCCATTGAGCACGATCGACAGGGTGGTTGACTTGCGGATGAACGCCGATCGATCCCCTCCGTTGATGATCACTCGCGGCGAGTCGCCGAATCCGCCACCGCGAATCGTCATCTTGTTTCCCATGAGTCTGATTGAAGTGATCTCGGGATGCTGGCAGTACATGTCGACCCGGAAGTTCTGGGTGTCAGCGACATAAACGTCGCCGACGCTGTTGACCGCCACACCGCGGCAATACCGGAACTGCTCGACGCCAGTGCCGGGTCCGCCCCAGCTCGTCAGGAACGTGCCGTTCGAGGTGAACTTCTGAATGCGACTGTTGCCACAGTCCGCGACGTACACATTTCGATCCGGGTCGGTGGCAAGGCCAGCCGGTTCGTCGAACTGCCCTTCGCCGTTTCCACACGTCCCCCAGGCGGCGACGAACTGCCCCATCGACGTGAACTTCTGGATTCGGCAGTTGAGCGCGTCGGCGACATAGACGTATCCATCCATGTCGAGTGCGACGTCAAGGGTGCCCTGGAACTCTCCGTCAGCTGTGCCCGTCGTCCCCCACTGCGAGACATACTGGCCATCCGAAGTGAACACCTGAATGCGATTGTTGTTCGTGTCCGCGACAAAAACGTAACCATTGGCCGTTGCCGCAATGCCGGACAGCCCAGAGAGTTCTCCCGGACCCGAGCCGCTGCTGCCCCACTTCCTGAGGAACACGCCGTTCGTGTCGAAGACCTGGATCCTGTTGTTGCCGGTATCGGCCACGTATACCTGCCCGACACCGTCGAAGGAAACGTCATATGGCAGGCTGAACTGGCCGTCGCCGATGCCTCGCTCTCCCCACTTCGCGATGAATGTCCCTTCTCTGTCAAAAACCTGGATCCGTGCATTCGCGGTATCGGCGACATAGAGGCAGCCCGCCGGCCCGATCGCCATTCCGCTCGGTTTGTTGAGCCGCCCGTTGCCGGTGACGTCGCTCCCGAACTTCGCCAGGAACGCGAGTGCCGAGTCAAACTTCTGGACCCGACAGTTGTTCGAGTCGACCACGAACACTTCGCCTTTGAGGTTCAACGCGATGCCCGCAGCCCTGTTGAACTGGCCGTCGGTCAGGCCGCGTCCTCCCCACCGCGAGATGAAATTGCCACTCGAGTCGAACTTCTGCGCCCGATCCGAATAGTCGGTGACGTACACGTGGCCCGTCGCATCGACGGCCAGGTAACCTGGATAGAGGAACTGCCCGTCAGCTTGGCCCTGGGTGCCCCAGGCAAACAGGAAGTTGCCGGTCGAGTCGAAGGCCTGGATTCGGCAGTTGTTCGAGTCCGCGACAAACACGGTCCCATCTCGATCAACGGCGACCCCATATGGAAAGTCGAACTGCCCCTCGTCCTGCCCGCGCGAACCCCATTTCGCAATGAAGTTGCCATTCGAGTCGAACTTCTGGACGCGGGCACCAGGCCCGTCCGTGACATAGACGTTGCCGGCGCCGTCCGCAGCAATGCCGAATGCCGAGATGAACTGACCGTTTCCGGAACCTTCGCTGCCCCACTTCGCGATGAAGTTGCCGTTCGAATCGAACTTCTGAATCTGGTAGTTGTACGTGTCGGAAACGTAGACATTGTCGTTCGGATCGACGGCGATGCCGTACGGGTAGCTGAACTGGCCGTCACCAAAGCCGGAAGTTCCCCAGGCAAGGAGGAATTTCCCCTTCTTGCTGAATTTCTGGATGCGGTTGCTGTTCGTGTCGACGACGTAGACCTTGTTGTTCGAATCTACTGCGACACCGTTCGGGAAGTTGAACTCACCGTCGCCCGTGACCGAACTGCCCCAGGACTTCATGAAGAACGGGCCTGTGGAACCATCGCGCCCGACAGCAGTCGGGCCTGCCTCTTCGAATGCACGCGGCGCGGACCGCGAGTCAGTCGGCACGCCCCAGATAGCTACTACCATGACAAGGACGATTGGAACCGCGGCACGGATGCGATTCCGCATGGCGGCCCCGAAAGCGCACAGCATTTGTTGACGACGCCTCATGGCTCGGCCTCCTTTCCTCGAGACTGGACGAGACGGAGCCCACTCGGGCGACCGTTTCGCTGGGCGCATCAACGAGTCGAGGATGGACGGCCAGTGCGGCGACGCTTTCCGGAAAGCCCTCCGGCGGTCGCGCGCGGGCGGTCGACACAGGACGGACGAGCGCCCCTCCGTGGCTCTGGACGCAATTCCCGTACCGTGTCATGGCCCCCGTACACGCCGCGATTCGAGTTGATGGCGCTCCCGGCTGCGTCGATCTCCGCGGACGACTGCGTTAATGTTCACACCCGGTCAGTCACTGCAGCGGAGGAAGTCGGCGTGCTCTACATGGTCATCGAGCGCTTTCGCAACCAGGACCCAGTGCCCGTGTATCGGAGGTTCCGCGATCTCGGGCGCCTGGCTCCCGATGGACTGCACTACGTTTCGAGCTGGGTTGACGAGCGGCTTGCGACCTGTTTTCAGGTGATGGAAACGAACGACAGCCGTCTTCTCGACGAATGGATGGCCGCGTGGGACGACCTCGTCGAGTTCGAGGTCCATCCGGTCCTGACATCCGGGCAGGCGACCGAACTCGTTGCGCCCCTGCTGTAGGTCAGGTCCGGGTGAGTTCGGAGCGCCCGAAGAGACCCGCTCGTTATCGCTCGCGGTACCGATCATGCCACGAGGTGCATATCGACACGGCGCACACGCCTGAAAGGAAAAGTCGGCTGGCGAGAGGTCAGTACCGCGAGCGATAGCGAGTGGGTTGCCCGTGCGGCAGGGAAGTGTGAAACCAATCCCCGCGACCCGCGCGTAGGTCGGGAATAGGCTCCCTGGCCGGAGGCATTACAATAACTGCCATGTTGATCAGGAAACCGGACGACATCCCGTCGAGCGAGATCACGAGCGAAGCGACCTACCGGGGCCGCCGCACGTTCATTCGATCGGCCGTGATGGCGGGGACGGCCCTGGCCTCTGCGGGTCTTTATCGGGCTCTTTCCTAGCCGTCGTCCGTTGCGCCCTCTCCAAATGCCGAGCCCGCTGCACGGCTCATCGAAGGCCCGGACGGCGAGAGCGCGACGACGTTCGACGACATCACGAGCTACAACAACTTCTACGAGTTCTCGACCGACAAACGCGGCGTCGCGGAGAACGCTCGCGGCTTCGTGACCGAGCCGTGGACAGTTACCGTCTCGGGTCTTTGCGCCAGGCCAAAGACGTTCGACCTCGACACTCTTGCGCGACTCGCAACTCCCGAAGACCGGGTCTACCGGATGCGCTGCGTGGAGCGGTGGTCAATGGTCATTCCGTGGCTCGGCATTCCGCTTTCGGCACTGCTCAATGCGGTGGAGCCGCTCTCGAACGCGAAATACGTCGCCTTCGTTACCCTTCTCGATCCGGAGCGCATGCCGAATCAGCGTACCTCCGTTCTCGACTGGCCGTACGTCGAAGGCCTTCGAATGGACGAAGCCATGCATCCGCTGACCATTCTCGCGACTGGACTCTATGGACGTCCGCTGCTCCCGCAGAATGGCGCACCGCTCCGGCTCGTAGTGCCGTGGAAATACGGATTCAAGGGCATCAAGTCGATCGTGTCGATCAAGCTCGTCGAGGGAGAACCGCCGGCAACCTGGAACCGGTCACAGCCGAACGAATACGGCTTCTACGCAAACGTGAACCCGAAGGTCGATCACCCCAGATGGTCACAGGCGAAGGAACGCCGGATCGGAGAGTTCGGACAGCGCGACACGCTCTTGTTCAACGGATACGCCGAGCAGGTCGCGAGTCTCTATGCGGGAATGGACCTGCGGCGGTACTTCTGATCGATGAGAAGGCTGTCGAAATCCGGAGTCGACTTCAGCAAGCGGGTCGTTGTCGTGAACTGTCTCGTTCCACTCGCGATGCTCGGCTGGGACGCTGCACGGGGAGCACTTGGAGCGAATCCGCTCGAGTTCGTCACGCACGTGACGGGAATGCTCGCCCTCGTTTTCATCACGCTGTCGCTTGCCGTGACGCCGTTGCGCCGACTGACCGCGATGCAGTGGCTCGCGGTGCACCGGCGGACGCTAGGCCTGTTCGGGTTCGGTTACGCGTTACTGCACCTGTTCGCGTACGTGTGGTTCGACAAGAACTTCGGTGTCCTGGAGATCGTCGATGATGTCTGGAAACGACCGTTCATCGCCGTCGGCATGGGGACGATCGCCCTGATGTTGCCGCTGGCCATCACGTCGACGAACGCGATGATCAAGAGGATCGGAGGAAAGCGCTGGAGAGCGTTGCACCGTCTCGCATATGCGGTCGGTGTTGGCGGCGTGGTGCACTACTACATGCTCGTGAAGGCCGACACCCGGTTGCCGATCGCGTTTGGCGTCGTCGTTGGCGTCTTGCTGCTGTTCCGATTCGCCGATGCGTACGTGGTGCCCCGACTGGCGGCCCAGCCGCCGCCACGCGTCACTCCCGAGTGAAGACATCCGAGTTTATGCCTCGAACGCTCCGCGGCTCAGTGACTCTGAGTGCTATGAGACCTGTTCCAGGATCAGACAGCGAGTACAGGGACGGCCAACTCCGGGATCTCTCTGTAACGGGCTCGCGAGCAAGACCCTGACGCGGGGCACCGCCGATCTCAGGCGCCGACGTCGTCAACTGTCTATCCTGCACTCTCCTCCCGTGTCATCACCGGTCGCGCACTCTGCCAGAAACCCTGTTTAAGGTGAGCCAGTGGCGATGTCCGCGACTATAGTGCGTTGATATCGCGACCGTGGAACGTCAGTTCCGCGACCGCGACATCGTCAAGAGTCAAAACTGCCAACTCCTCCCGTTTCATCAACGGGGG
>CAZXLQ010000165.1:0-11657 GCA_964641945.1 uncultured Clostridia bacterium | reverse complement strand
GGTCACGCGGGGGCTCGTTGCACTCGCCCGCGCCCGACCCACGGCTATTTTATCGACCGCTCCGCGGTCGCGGACGGCGTCACAACGACGAACATGCTGCAGTGGCGGGCCGTGCCCTCCGACCACACTTTCCCCGCAACTCGCAGGTCGTTCGGTAGGCTACAGCCGCTCGGCCATTCGCCGGAGCAGCTTGTGAGGCACGAGCGACGCCGGGTCGGTGGCGTGCCGGTGCACGAGGCAATGCCGGTCCGAGAGCAGCTCGAGGAGCGCATCCGACGGCGTGGTTCCACCTGGGCTTCCGATGTCGCCACGAAGCAGTTCCCGAGCCGCACGTGCCGGAGGTTGTCCGGAGCGCGCCAGCACTTCGCGAAGCAAGAGTGTCATGTGCTCCTCGGTCGGTCCGAGAGGCAACGCCTCGAAGTCGATGCGCAGGTACCGGGGCAGGTCGTGGCACAGCTGCCCGACCAGGTTGATGACCGTAGCGCATCCTCCGGATCGGCGAGCGATCGACGAAGCAGCTTCGTCAGAAACGTCGTAGTTGTGGACCTCTCGGATGTAGCGAGCCACATCGTCGGCGTCGAACCTCAAGTCGGACGCGTCGAGCTCCACGATGGCCTGACGCAGTCTGGCGCGCTTGAGGAATGGCGGTGCGACCTCCGATGCGACGACGAGCCGGATGTAAGCCGGGAGCTTCTCGGCGATGGCTTCGATAAGGGAGTTCGCGCCTTCCGACTCGGCGACGCTCTCGTAGTTGTCGAGGATAATCGACGTGACGGCGAGCTCCTGAATGGCCCCCACGATCCACTTCGCCGCCTCTCGGACGTCCGGAACCGGGCCAGGTGCCGCGATCGGCCAGCCATATATGGCCGACACAAATGACGCGACGAGCGCATCGAGCGAGGCATCCGAGGGCTCGAGCCCGATCCAGCGAACCGAAGAACCCTCCTGGGCCGCGAAGAACGACAGAACGGTCGTCTTGCCGTGACCGGGAGGAGCTTGGATGAGCAGAAGCGGCGCCCCCGAGCTACTCTCGATATACGATCGGACGTATTCCCGGCGAAAGGCGAGCGAATGCGTGAAGGCCGGTGCCGATTTCAGATCGGCACGCATCGCCGCTACGGGGTCTTCGGCATTGACACTCATGACGCCAGGGGTAGACGGAGGCTGAGGCGCCAAACCGGCGCGGCGCGAGTCTACTCAAACGCTCTGGCGAGGTAAAGCAATGCTTCCCGCAGCGCGTCGGCTGAGGTCCCGAACCGCTCGATCCAGAAGACCCCGGGCGTCGACCTCCACCAGGTTCCCTGCCGCTTCGCATAGTGGCGAGTGTCCAGCTTTGTCTGCTCTATTGCGGACTCGAGTGTCCGGCGCCCCGAGAGGTATTCGACGACGCGCCGATAGCCGTGAGCGCCGAGAGCCTTCGCATCCGGAGGCAGCCCAGCGTCGAGCAGGGCCCGAACCTCGTCGACGAGTCCGGCCGCGAACATGCGGTCCGTTCGATCGTTGATGATCCGATAGAGCTCGTCACGAGGGGGCGAGAGGGCGATGATGCGCACACGCGCCGCGATGTCCGGCGAGGGCACTTCGCGAGGCAGTGCGGAATGCAGCGCGGTCGCGGACTGACCGGAGGCGAGCCTCAACTCGAGCGCGCGCACGACTCGCGAGCGATCCCGAGGGGCAAGGCGCGCAGCCGATGCCGGATCGAGGCGACGAAGCAGACCGTGGAGCCGCTCCGGGCCCTTCCTTTCGATTCGCCGCATCAGCCGCGCGCGAATGGCCGGATCGACGGTCGGCGATTCGAACAGACCCGTCGTCAGCGCCCTCAGGTAGAAGCCCGTGCCGCCGGCGAGGATCGCCGTACGCTTCCGCTCCTCGATGTCGGCGATCGCGATCGCAGCGGCGCGTGCCCAGTCACCCGCGGTGAAATTGACGGTTGGATCGACTATGTCGATCAGGTGATGCGGAACGCCCTGGCGTTCGTCCAGCGGCACCTTGGCCGTCGCGACCTCGATACCGCGGTAGACCTGAACCGAATCGAGGTTGACGACTTCGCCGTCGAGCTCGCGGGCCAGCGCGATTGCGAGATCGCTCTTCCCGGACGCCGTCGGGCCGACGATGGCGGGTATCGGACGCACGGAGTCCGGCGCCCTCAGACGCCCTTGGTCCTCGCGATGAGCACCGGACACGGCGCGTGGCGGATGACGCGTTCAGCGACGCTCCCGAGCATCACGTCGGCAAGAGTCAAGCCTCGACGTCCCATGACGATGAGGTCGACTCCGTGAGTGTCGACGTAGTCGACGATCTCGCGCCAGGGCTCACCGAAAAGCGCGGCCGTGGCCGTCGGCACGATGCCGTCAGCAACCCGGGCGATCTCATCGGACAGATTCCTGTTCGCTTCGTCCTGTGCTTTCTTCGCCACCGAGTCGTCCGTGTCTTCGCTCGAGAGGATTCCTTCGCGAACTGCGTACCGGAGCACGTTGCTGCCGACCACGTGAATCACGTGCAGCTCGGCGTGACACTCGGCTGCCATCCTTGCGGCCAGCCGAAGTGCCGATGCAGCGTTTTCCGAGTAATCGGTCGGGGCGAGGATTCTGGTGAAGAGCGCCATTAGGTGGTCCTGTTGTCGAGAGTGATGGCCAATGGTACCCCACGAGGTCCGACTGTCAACGCCGTGCGCCCGAACCCGGTTGTGCGATATACAGCACGGCGAATGTCGCACCCGAGTTCGCACGAGAACGAATCCCTCGACGAGTACCTCGCGCGTCAGTCCCAGCGCGTGTCGGACTGGCTCGAACGCCTGGTCCCGCCCGAGAGCGCTGAGCCATCGGTCCTTCATCGGGCAATGCGGTATAGCCTGCTGGCCGGCGGAAAGCGCCTGCGCCCGGCTCTCTGCATCGCGGCCGGGGAGGCGTTCGGCGCCGACGAGGCCGGCCTGTTGCCCGTCGCGTGCGCGCTCGAGATGATCCACACCTACTCGCTCATTCACGACGATCTTCCGTCGATGGATGACGACGACTTTCGACGTGGTCGTCTGACCTGTCACAAGGCGTTCGGAGAGGCAAACGCGATCCTCGCCGGCGATGCGCTGATGACGCTGGCTTTCAGAATTCTCTCCGTCGAGGGAATCCTGCCGGGACGCGAGTCGGCCCGCCTTCAGACGATCGCCGACGTGTCGGCCGCGGCCGGGACGCCCGGCGGCATGGTCGCGGGGCAGGTGCTAGACCTCGAAGGTGAGCGGCAGCCCGTCGATGCAGCCGGACTCGACCGGCTTCACGCCGCGAAAACCGGAGCGCTGTTGACGGTCTCCGTCCTGGCGGGCGCACGTTGCGGTGACGTGGGCGAAGACGACCTCGTGCGCTTGAGGGACTTCGGCGTTTCGCTAGGGCTTGCTTTCCAGATTGCCGACGACATTCTCGACGTGACCGGCACCTCGGAGGAGCTCGGGAAGACGCCTGGCAAGGACAAGGCGTCGGGCAAGTCCACCTATCCGGCCCTCTATGGTCTCGATGAGTCGCGAGAGCGGGCGCGCGCGACGGTCCAGGCGGCGCTTCTGTCCATTGCTCCGCTCGGAGAGCGCGTCGAGCGTCTCCGGCAGATTGCTTGCTTCGTCATCGATCGTCGGAAATAATGGCTTGAGCGGCAGACGGGATCGACCGGATCGGCATGTGGCCATTCCGGCGACCTGATGTTGCGCTCCGAAAGGCAAGAAACACCAAGTGACAGAAAAGCCTCTGCTGCCAACGATCGACGATCCATCCGATCTTCGAAAACTGCCAACGTCCAAGCTGCCCCAGGTCGCCCAGGAGATCCGGGAGTACATGATCGAGACGCTCTCGAAGATCGGCGGCCACACTGCCGCCAGTCTCGGGCCCGTCGAACTGGCACTGGCGCTCCATTACTGCTTCGACACGCCTCGGGATCGCCTCATCTGGGACGTTGGTCACCAGGCCTATTCCCACAAGATCATCACAGGCCGGAGAGACCGTTTTCCTACGGTAAAGCAGTACGGTGGACTTTCGGGATTCCTGCGCCGTGAGGAATCCCCGTACGACGTTTTCAATGCCGGGCACGCCGGGACGTCGATCTCGGCTGCTCTCGGAATGGCGATTGCACGCGACCTCAAGGGCGAGGAGTTTCACGTTGTCGCAGTGATTGGTGATGGAGGACTTACAGCCGGAATGGCGATGGAGGCCTTCAATCAGGCGGGTCACGAGAAGCGACGCCTCATCGTCGTGCTCAACGACAACGAAATGTCCATCGCGCCGAATGTCGGCGCCGTGAGCGGCTACCTGAACCGGATTCGGGGAGGTCAGCCCTACAACACGATCAAGGACGAAATCGAGGAACTGCTCAAGTCGATCCCCGGCGTTGGAGAGATGATGTTCAAGAGCGCGAAGATGGTGAAGGACGCCATCTCGCGGGCGTTCGTGCCGGGCGTTCTCGCCGAGGAGCTCGGATTCCGTTACTACGGACCGATCAATGGCCACGATACGGACGCGCTCATCGAGGTTTTCAACGAAGCCAGGCATCTCGACCACCCGGTGCTGATCCACACGCTCACGATGAAGGGCAAGGGATACGAGCCTGCGGAGCGCGATCCGTATTCCTGGCACGGCACGACGCCGTTTGACATCGCCACGGGATCGTTCATCAAGGCGAAGACGACGGCGCCGACCTACACTCAGGTCTTCGCCGAAACGACGGCGAAGATGATGGAGCAGGACGACCGGGTCGTCGCGATCACGGCGGCAATGCCGGATGGCACGGGCCTGAACAAGGTTTCGCCGAGGTTTCCGGATCGGGTGATCGACGTCGGAATCGCCGAACAGCACGCGGTGACCCTGGCGGCCGGCATGGCGCTCGAGGGCATGAAGCCGATCTGCGCCATCTACTCGACGTTTCTCCAGCGCGCGTTCGACCAGGTTGTCCACGACGTCTGCCTGATGGACATTCCGGTTGCATTTGCGATCGATCGTGGAGGCATCGTGGGCGCCGACGGACCGACGCACCACGGACTGCTCGACTTCACGTACCTCCGGGCGTTGCCGAACATGATCGTCATGGCCTCGAAGGACGAGAACGAGCTCGCGCGGATGCTCAAGACGGCGGTTGAGGCGAATCATCCCGCGTCGGTGCGCTTCCCCCGTGGGAACGGTCTCGGAGTACCGATGGACGAAACGCTCGAGCCGGTCGAGATCGGCAAGGGCGAGTTGCTGCGCGAGGGCTCTGACGGGGCCATCATTGCGATCGGGCACATGGTTGCGGCTGCCGTCGAAGCGGCCGAACGCCTTTCGTCCGAGGGCGTCGAGGTGGCCGTAATGAATGCAAGGTTCGTGCGGCCGCTCGACACAGAGATGGTGCTCGCGCTCGCCGACACGACCGGTTGTCTCGTGACGGTCGAGGATCATTACCTCGACGGTGGATTCGGGAGTGCGGTGCTCGAAGCGCTCGAGGCTAACGGTCGTTCCGACGTCAAGGTGGCGCGGCTGGGCGTACCGGTCGGCGTTCATCAACACGGACCACCGGAGGTGCTGCGCGCCAGGTTCGGCATCGACGCCGACGGCATCGCGCAGAGAGTCAGGGAGCTGATCGCTGCCGATCGGCGCATCGGCGTGATCCGGTAGGCGTCGAGGCACTGTCCACAGCTGTCCGCTGACCCTGGCGATTCACCCGGATCGCCAGGGTCGTATTCCAACCGAGGTCCCGTCGTGCCGAACGCGCCAGCCGGGCGAGAGCGAATCGACAAGCTGCTCGTGGAACGCGAGCTGGCCGAGACGCGCGAGCGCGCGCGAGCGCTCGTAATCGCAGGGCTCGTGCTGGCCGACGAACAGAGGATCGACAAGCCAGGACAGACCGTCAGGCGCGAGTCGGTGATCCGCGTCAAGGGCGCAGTGCACCCTTACGTGGGCCGCGGAGGCGTGAAGCTGGCGGCGGCCCTCGATGCTTTTGGCCTGGATCCGGCAGCAATGGTGTTCCTGGATGTCGGCGCGTCGACGGGCGGTTTCACGGATTGCCTGTTAAAGCGAGGCGCCAGACGAGTGGTGGCGGTCGACGTCGGTCACAACCAGATCGATTACCGGCTTCGAACCGATCCGCGAGTCGAGGTACGCGAAGGCGTCAATGCCCGCCACCTCGCACCTTCCGATTTCGACGCGTTGTTCGACGGAGCGGTCGTCGATGTGTCGTTCATCTCCCTCAGGTTGATTCTGCCGGCGGTTGCGTCTCTTCTGAATCCTGGAGGGGTGCTCGTTGCGCTGGTGAAACCGCAATTCGAGGTGGGACGCGCCGACGTTGGAAAGGGGGGGGTCGTCCGCGACGACGCAAAACGCCTGGCCTCACTGGAAGCGATTGAGCGATGCGCGGCCTCACTCGGCCTCGAAAGACTGGGAGCCATCGAGTCTCCGATTGCCGGCGCCGACGGCAACCGCGAGTTTCTTCTCGGCCTTCGCAAGCCGCACCGCGACAGGCTACTGGATAGTGAGTGAAGCCGGGTCCCGGTGCGTCTCCGAGTACTTCACCATTGTCAGGATATTGCCGTCGGCGTTGTACTCGACCTCGTCCATTATGCTTCGAATGAGCAGCAAACCACGGCCGCTCGGGCGCAGGAGGTTCTCGGGTGCGCAAGGATCGGGAACGTCCTGTTCACTGAACCCATGGCCTTCGTCCGCGATCGTGAACCGAGCCGAGGCGGCAGTGAACTCTGCCTCGATAGTAACGAGCTTCGCGGCGTCGTAGCCGTTTCCGTGCTTGATCGCATTCACGATAGCTTCGTCGAGTGCGACCACGACATCGATCGACTCCGGTTTGACGATGCCGAGCTGGACGAGCCGCTCGGTCAAGTGATTCAACACTCCGTCGAGGAATTCGACGCGACTGGGAATCACGAACCGCACCGTTTCGGTCAGGTAAGGGAGGATCTTCAGTGTGTCGCCGTGCAGCTGATGCTGGGTGAGCACCCGCTCGATCGCGTCGTCTATGCTGTCGTCGGTGAACGGGCAGGTCAGCGTATCGGCCCGGATCGGTCCGAGTGTCCCGCGCAGATCGATAGGCTTGCCATTCGTCGTGATGACGAGGGGAATCGGCTGCCGCTGGGCGTGAATGCTCCGCAACATCGCCCGATCGCGTGCGGCCGCATTCGGAAGATCGGCGACCACGAGGTCGACGACGCCTGCCTCGATCCAGCGAACTGCCTCGTCAGTCGAGTCAACCGGCGTCACCGTATGACCGCGTTTGGTAAACGCCGTCGACAGGCTCTCACGCAGCACCGAATCGGTAGCTACGACGATGACCCTCATTCGGTCACCGGAACCCGCATTCGGCTGCTCGGGTGGCTGTGCTCCCATTCCTTGCAGCTTACACGACCGTTTCACGGCGAAACAAGCACGGGGTGTTAGAATCGCGAGCCGAGCATGACCACCAAGCCTTCCGGAAGCCGGTCCGCAGGGAAGCGGCGAACCCGTGCCGCGGCCGTTTCGGTCCTGGTCGCCGTTTCGCTCGTGCTGATCAAGGTCGTTGCTGGCTCGATGACGAACTCCCTCAGCCTTCTGGCGTCTGCCGTTGATTCGCTGACCGACATCTTTGCTTCTGCCGTGAACTTCGTGGCAATCCGAGCCGCATCGCGGCCGGCGGACCGTGAGCACGTTTACGGACACGGAAAAGCAGAAGGCCTTGCAGGACTTTTCCAGGCAGTGATCATCGGATTGTCGGGCGCATTCCTCGGATACAAGTCGGTCATGCGACTCGTGAAGCCTGAGGCGATCGAGGCCGAGGTCGTCGGGATCTCGGTGATGGCAGTATCAATGCTGGCGAGCTACCTGCTCGTTCGGCATTTGCGCAAGGTGGCGAAAGAGACGGGATCGCTCGCGCTCGAAGCCGACAGCCTGCACTACTCGACGGACGTGCTCGCAAACGGTGGAGTGTTGCTCCTGTTGGCCGTCGTCGCGGTCACGGGAATGCCGATCCTCGATCCGATGGCGTCACTCGGGATCTCGGCTTACATCGTCTGGGCGGCAATCGGCGTCCTGCGCACGTCGATCGACCACTTGATGGATCGCGCCATGCCAGATCATCTCATCGACACAGTTGCCAGGATGGCAGCCGAGCACGCCCATGTTCTCGGAGTTCACGATATCAAGTCCCGAATGGCCGGGTCAGAGACCTTCATCGAGATGCACCTGGAAATGGACGGCGGCATGTCGCTGCGCGACAGCCATGACGCGGCGGTCGAAGTGCTGCGCAGGGTCGAGGAAGAGCTGCCGAATTCTCGTGTCTTTGTGCACGTGGATCCGGTGGATCCGGTGGATTCGGTGAGTCCGGTGGATCCGGATCGGTAGACTCTGCGCCTCTGCGAGACCTTTGCGCCTCTGCGAGAAACCCTCGCTACGACAGGTTTCTCGCAGAGTCGCAGAGGTCTCGCAGAGGCGCCGAGCTTTAACTGCACGCTTGCAGACGGATGGACCTGTCGATCAGTACTCGATGAGCTTCAGCGCCTTGTCGTAGACGTCCTCGACCTGCGGAAGGACTACCCGTTCGAGGATCCTCGAGAATGGAACGGGCGCATAAGCCGACCCCACCCGGCCAATCGGCGCATCAAGATACTCGAAGCACTCTTCCGATATCCTCGCCGCGATCTCGCCGCCGACGCCGCCGAGCACCTTGTCCTCGTGGACGATGAGCACCCGGTTCGTCTTCTTCACGGACTCCACGATGGTTTCCATGTCGAACGGCACGATCGATCGCAGATCGATGACCTCTACCTCCACTCCGTGCTCTTCCTTCAGCTGGTTCGCCGCACGCAGCGACCAGTGCACCGTGGTGCCGTACGTGACGATCGTCAGGTCCGTGCCGGGCCGTCGAATCCTCGCCTTGCCGAATGGCACGCGGAACTCCGGACCAGGATCCGCGGTTTTCGCGAAAATCTGGTTGTAGAGGTACTTCGGCTCCAGAAAGATCGTGATCCCGCGGCTTCGGAACGCCTGGCGCAGCAGCCCCGCCGCGTCATCCGCAAACGCCGGCATCACGACTCGCAGGCCTGGAAGTGTCTGGAAAAAGGCCTCCAGCGTCTGCGAGTGGTACAGCCCGCCGCCGATGTAGCCACCGCTCGAGAGACGGATGACCAGATTCGGGCAGAACTGCCCGTTCGACCGATAATAGTCATGCGAGGTATCGACGATCTGTTCGGCGGCAGGCCAATAGTAGTCCGCGAACTGCGCGCCCTCGATACAGACCCACAGGTCGTCGCGATATCGCGACATGCCGTTCGCCGTTCCGCTGATGTAGTCCTCCGCGATCGGCGCATTGAAGACGCGTTTCTCGCCGAACTCATGCAACATTCCCTTCGTCACGTTGAAGACGCCGCCCTTGTCGTGGGACGCGACGTCCTGTCCCCAGAGAAACGTGTGCGGATTGCGCTGGAATTCTCCGATGAGCGTGTGGTTGATGGCCTCTCGGAGGGTGACGAGCTCTCCGCCGGCCTGTTCGACCAGTTCCGATGGCTCGACAACCGCCTGTTCCGGCAGGACGAACATCGTCGCGGTCTCGGGATCCGGATCCGGAGCGGCCTCGCCGCGGTCGGCAGCGTCGTCGACGATGGCCGTGTTCTCGGCTTCGATCGCGGCCAGTTCATCGGCCGAGACCCCGGACTGTTCGAGCATGTAGGTGCGGAGCCTCGGGAACGGGTCCATCGTCTCGCACTCGGCGATCTCGTCCGCCGTGCGATACAGCTCGTGCCGGTCCGAGTTCGAGTGGGCGTGGATGCGACGGCAGAGCGCGTGCACCAGCGCCGGGCCATCCCCGGATCTGACGTAGGCGAGGGCCTCCTGCATCGCGCGGTGCGAATCGAACGGATTGGTGCCGTCGCAATTGACGATCAGGAGGTTCTTCAGGCCGCGGTAGTTTTCCGAAACGATAGGATTGGCCGACTGGACGCTAACGGGCACCGAGATGCCGTAGCCATTGTTCTGGACGACGAAGATGACCGGGAGTTTTTCGCGCGACGCGCCGTTCAGCGCTTCGTAAACGTAGCCCTCCGACGTCGAGGATTCACCCTGGCTCGAGAATGCGATGCGCTCCTCGCCGTAGGTCTTTGCCGCTCGGGCAATGCCAACGGCGTGAAGCGTGTGGTTGCCGGTCGCCGACGAGACATTCCAGATGCCGATCGCGTGTTTCGCGAAGTGGTTCGACATGTGGCGACCCCCTGAGGCGAGATCGTTTGCCTTCGAAAGTCCGTTCAGGATGATCTCGTAAGGCGAGATGCCGGCTGCCAGACACGTGAGCATGTCGCGGTAGTAGGGAAACAGCCAGTCACGGTTGGGACGGAAGGCGAGTCCGAGAGCCACCTGGATGCCGTCGTGGCCGGCGTGCGACGCGTGGTAGGACCAGCCTTTGGCCTGCCGCAGATATTTTCGGGCGCGATCATCGACGAGGCGGGCCTGGTGGATCAGGCGGTACCACGTCTTCTGGGTTTCGATGTCAACTTTGACTCCGGCGTCGTTGAGTGGTTTGAAATGGATACTGGTGAGCGTCTCTGTACTCATTGGAAGTCTTCTCTTTCGGAGTTATTGGCCGCGATACAATATCAGGGCCCGTTCATCGGTTCAACGCTCGTCATGACGCACCCGCGACGCAACTCTCGAGGCACTTCTCTCGATCATGGGGCGCCGGTCGGAGCGAGCCATCGCCCGCCGGTCATACCTAGCAAGAGGAGATTTCCATCATGTTGAAACGGGTACGGATGATCTCGGGGGCGGTCTTGGTGGCCGTTCTGGTGGCTGCGAGCGCAAGCGCCGCGGCAAAGAAGACGGCTGGCGCGATGGTGCCGGGTGAGGACGACTTCCGAAGCGCCACCGGATACACGACGGTGCTCATGGAACACTGCAAGGCCGTGAACCGCCTTGCCCGCGGAAAAGGGGCCTTCAAGGCCGACCTCGCGCGCGAGCACGCTGCGGAGATCACGCGCAGCGCCGATTCGGCGTCACGGCACGTCAAGGGGTACCTTGCGGCTCTCGGCAGCGATCAGCGCGTCCTCGTGACGGCGCAGAGCGGTGCACAGCAGGCTGGCGAGTCGGCGATGGTGCGCCTCGCGGCACAACTTGACGAGGTGTTGAAGGCCGACTCACCCGATCGAAAGGCGGTTGCCGACGCGGTGACGGATCTCTATCTGGTCGCGAAGGATCTGCTTTTGTCGCACAAGGCTGCAGGCAAGGCCCTCGGCATCTCGGCGGCAACTCCGCCGCGCAAGGCGACTCCGCGCAAACCGGCGGTGCGCAAGCCGAAGGCGGCACCGGACTCGGCGCGGGCCTCGGCGAAGGCGTCGAACTAGTCGAGAACGATCGGTACTCGTGGACGCTTCCGAGCCAGATTGGAAGCGTCCACGGTTCTTTTCTTCGGCGGCGACTAGTCCACTGTTTCGTTGAAGTAGTTCCCCGTGCGGCGTACCCCTGGGATGAAACGGGCACAGGGGCGACATAGACCGTTTCTTATAGCAGCGCCCCGTACGTGACACTGAGCCACGCCAGGGCTCTTCGCGCTCGTGTGGGTGACGACCGCGGAGCGGTCTAAGAAAATAGCCGTGGGTCGCACGTGGGCGAGTGCAACGAGCCCTCGTGCGACCCGCGGTACCTCCACCCAGAGCGCGCCGACCGCGGAGCGGTCGCATTGTT
>CAZXLQ010000164.1:2505-11755 GCA_964641945.1 uncultured Clostridia bacterium | reverse complement strand
ATCTCCCGCGACGAGGCTTTCGATCCCTTCGCGAGTTGCCGGATCTCCAGCGACAAGCCGAATCGTGGTCGACATCGAATCGAAGGCGCCGCCAAGCGAAAGACGGGGCACGGAGGGCTCGGTGCGAAGCATCACGAGCGCGTCGCCGGCCTGGTCCGAATAGAGCTTCGCGGTGTCGGGAACGACAGCGGCGGGGCCGACGATCGCGACGCTCGAGCCTGTGTCACCACCCGCAAACACGACGCCGTCGCCGTAGGAGTAGACGGGCGCAAGACGACCGGCTGTGCCCGGTGTCGCGCAGCGGTAGTACCAGGTAGACGGATCGGAGCTGTTCGCGCCGGACCACCACTCGACCGACGACCAGGTAGTGTTGTCGCGCGGGTCGAAGCCCGGAGGATAGGTTCCCGGATTCGAGAGCACGACCGGTCCGCAGAAACCGGCGGGTGGAGTCGTCGGGGAGGGGGCCAGCGCCGTTGTAGACCGAACGGTTGCAGATGCTGTGGTCGGCCCGTCGCTCCGCTCCGGGTTCCGGGCCAATCGGGGCACTTGTCGGGCGGCAGCAATCGTCGCCGTCAGGTCGAAATAAGCCAGGTCGGCCGCGGCCGACTCGCACAGTGCAAGCTCGCCAGCGGCCGTCGCCCGCGTCCACACGCGGTCCGCAGCCGGCTGTGCCTCGCGGCGAGCACGCTCGGTCGAGCCCATCAGCATCACCGCAGCCGTGCCGACAACGACCAGCGCAGCGAGTGCGATGAGCTGTTCGAGAAGAGCTGCACCGCGATCCAAACGACGTCCGCTCATTTCGCCACCTCCCACGATCCCTCCACGAGCCGGTACTCAGTGACCGTCGCACTCTGGCCGAGCACCACGGCGAATGACGTCTGCGGGTCAGCGTCGTCCGAAATCACCACGGCCACCGCCCGGTTCGTTCCGTTCGTGAACGGGTAGCCCGTGCCGCCCTGTAGGTCGACCGATCCCTGAAGCAAAGCCGATTCGGGAAGCGGCGCGGGTGCATCCGTCCTCAGCCTCACCGTCTTCGACACCGGGATCGTCCAGAGGTCGAGTCCCTGCGTCACGCCACTCTTCGCCGCCTCCGATGTGGCCCGGCGAATCGTCGAGGCAACCACTGCCCGCGATTCCTGCATTCCCGAGGCACGCGTGGCCGTCAGAAGTATCATCGTGGCCACCGAAGCGGCGATGGCCACGATGGCCACAACGACGAGCAATTCGACGACCGTCAGACCGTGCTCTCGCCCGATTCGTTCTACTTCGCCGTTCATCGCACACGCTCGCTGTAGGTCACCGATGCTGCCAGTCGTCCGGCGAGCGGGAGGCCAGTTCCGTCAACCGCCGTCGCGACAACCTCGAAGACCGGCCGCCCACCGGCGTCCTGACCGCGCCGCCATTGTCGCGAAATCAGGCTCCTCTCACTCGGCTGCCCGGATTCCACTGCCACGATCGAGCCAGTTGCCGGATCGAAGTAGACGGTGTCGCTCCATCCCGGTTCGGCCGCCGACGGAGGAACGCTTCCACCGTCGACATTCGGCACGACATCGTGAAGTCGCGCGAGCGCCGCAGCCCGGCACGAGAGGTCATTGCGCGCCTTCCGCGAAGCGAGCGCGCCGACACCGGCGAGCATTGCGTGCCCGACCAGGGCCATCGAGACGATCGCAACTCCGATCATCACAGCGACGAGTGAGTAGCCGGCTTCACGCTTTCGATGTTGTCGATTCGTTCGCATCGTCGGTCACTTGTGAAGCTGGTCGATGAGGTCGAACACCGGCAGATAGACGGCGAGGAGCACGTTCAGTACGAAACCGCCCATCAGGAGCAGCAGCGCGTATCGCAGAACGGTCACGAGCCTTTCCTTGCCGTATCGGACTCGCGTCTCGAAGGTCTCTGCCACCTTGAACAGCAATTCGTCGAGTTGCCCGCTCTCCTCACCCGACCGGGTCATGTGCACCGCAATCTCGGGGATCAGCTGCGTCTCGTGCATCGACTCCCAGACGAGTCGCCCTTCGTACACTCCGCGGCCGACGTCCTCGAAGGCCTCCGACACCCGCATGTTGCCCGCGGCGTGCGCCGCGAGCTCGATGCCGAGCGGGATCTCGCCGACCGAGCGATAAACGATCGCGAGCGTCCGGCACGCCCGGCCGACTCCGTCGAGCAGCGCCAGGTCTCCAAGCAACGGCGTCTTGAGCAGCAGACAGTGGGCGCGATACCGCAGCCTCTTCGATTTCGTCACCGCAATCGACAGGGCAATCCCGCCGCATATGACTGCGAGAATGCTAAAGATGCCGAAAGGCGAGACCAGGAAGTCCGAGAGTCCGATGAGCATCCGAGTCGGCAACGGCAATTGCCCCGCGTCTGTCAGTGCGGCGTATAGTTCCTTGAACTGCGGCACGGTGATCGTCAGGAGGATGTAGCACACGCACAGTCCGACGACGACGATGAGCGCCGGCTCGATGAGCGCCGAGAGCAGCGACGCCCGATTGCGATGCCGTGCCTCGCAGTCGTCGGCGATGTCGGCGAGGTTCCGCTCGAGTGTTCCTGTCGTCTCTCCGGTCGCGATCATCTCGACGCAGAGCCTCCCGAAGAGCCGCTCGTGCTTCCGGAATGCATAGGCGAGCGTGCGACCGTCCTCGATGTCGGCGACGATCATCGAGAGCCCGTCGGCGAGGGCCGGCACCTGCCGTGCGAGCGAATCGGCGAGCATCGAAAGCGTCTGGTTGATCGGAATGCCGGCGGATATCAACGCTCGGAACTGCGTCGCGAACATTGCGACGTCGAGGAGCGATGCCTTTCGATCTCTCAATCGGGTGTTCATTGTTGTCCTCGGTCGGCAGCGAGCCGGATCGCTCGCTGGCTTCACGTCGCTATTGAATCTCCAGCCATCCGTCGCTGAACACAGTCGAATCTTCGGCCCACGTCGACTCCACCGGCCGGAGGTTACCCGGGGGCGCCGGCGGCTCGCTTGCCGCGGCAATCTGACGTCCAGCCCCATTGCCCGACGCGACCCCGAGGGCCGGCACGTCGCGGACGCCGGTCGCCGGCGCTCCGGCCTCGAACTGCACGATCGACAACACGTCGGCAGGCATCAGGGGCGTCAGTTCGGCCACCTGCTGCAGGCTCACCGTTCCCTTCTTTACGAGATCGAGCCCGCGGCGCCGAAGCGGGGTCATGCCTTCGCGAACCGCCAGCCTGCGTAGCGCGTCCTCGACCGACGCTCCGCCCTTCGCCAACATCGTTCGTAGCCCGTCCGACACGATCATCGTCTCGTAGATCGCGAAACGGCCGTACGTGCCCTTTCCATGGCACATCGAACAGCCACGCGGCTCGCGCGCCCGGATCGTCGCGATCTCCTCTGGCAGGAACTGCTCGGCCAGGAGCACCTCGACGGGATAATCGACCGGCCGCGAACAGTGTTCGCAGAGTCGGTTGAGCAGCCTCTGTGCCACGACAAGTGTCAGCGCCGACGCGAGATTGAACGCCGAGACGCCTTCTTCGATGAGCCGCGTCGTAACCGTCGCGGCGTCGCGGGCGTGCACTGTCGACAGGACCTGATGGCCGGTCAGCGCTGCCTTGATGACGAGTTGAGCCGTTTCTTCGTCGCGGACTTCGCCAACGAGAATGCGGTCCGGCGCCACGCGAAGCACGGTCTTCAACATTCGCGCGAACGTCTCGCCCTTCAACTCGTTTACCGCCGACTGGGTGACGCCGGGCAGGCGAATTTCGACGGGGTCCTCGATCGTGATGATGTTCTCGCGGTCCGAGTCGCACTCGCCGAGAATCGCCGCGAGCGTCGTCGTCTTTCCGGATCCGGTCGGACCCGAGAAGAGCACCAGTCCGCCGCGATGATCGCGAACCCGTCGGAGCGCCGCGAGCGTTCGCGGATCCGCGCCGATCGCTTCGAGCTTCGGACGTCGCTCGCTGTTGTCGTGCAATCGGATCACGCAGCCCTCGCCGTTGATCGTCGGCCGGATGGCCACGCGGAACTGAATGGACTTGAGCTCGCCCTTGTATTCGATCTTCATTTCGAACCGGCCGTCCTGCGACTTCTCGGACTCGGCGATGTCGAGCTTCGCGTATTGCTTCACGACCGAAACGACCTGCCCGGCCGCGGTTGGCGGGAGCGGCGTCATCGCGTACTCGCACTCGCCCTCGACCTTGAAGCGGATGCGGAACTCCGCGTCGAAGCACTCGAAGAGAATGTCGCTCGCTCCGCGGTAAACCGCCTTCATCAGGATGCCGTTCACGAGCCCGCGGACCGTCGCGGGACCAGGATCGGGCTGTCGCAACACCGCGCCCGTATCGGCCGGACCGTGCGCGAAGAGCCCGACGAGCTCCGTGGCGCGCGGCAGGAGTTGCTGATTACGGTGGAGCGGGTAGTAGACCTCCAGACACTGTGCGAGCACCGGGCCCGGAATGCGCACGAAGATCGGGCGGCGCGGACGATCCGCGCTCAGGCTGATCACCCACTGCATCTCGCTCTGAAGTTTCAGTGACGGCTGGTGAGCCACCGCGATCGAGATGGTCGTCGCGTCCATCCGGAACGGTAAAACGCCGAACTCGTGGGCGATCTGTGGCGTCAGTGTCCGCAACACGGAGGGTTCGATGCCCCGCGTCAGTTCCTGTGGTATCGATTCGCCGCGATCGCCGACGACGACAAGCGACGGAATCGCCATTCCGAGCGTGGAAGGCCGTCCCGTCGCGGTCGGCGTCAACGCCGGGCCGGTCGTGATCGGCGAACCGGTGAAATCGTATGCCGCCGCGTCGTCGTGGCGCCGCTGCCGACGTTTTCGGATCTCGTCCGCTATGTAGTCGCGCCGCCCGCCGCCTGTCTCGCAGTCGCCCTGCGACTTCGATTCGCGGCGTCGCAGTTTCTGGAAAAGTCGTGACACGCGAATCTCTCCTTTACCGAACGGCTGGGGATGCAATCGTGGACGGGGCAGTCTTGAAGTAGCAGTTGAGCGTCATCGATGCTTCCGTCGTATAGGCGCCGCTGTTATGCGACTTGAGCGAGAAGGACTCGACCGTCAACAGCCTCGGGTATGTCGCGAGGCGGTCGAGAAGCGCCTGGGTAGGCTCGTAACGAGTGTGAATCACGACCGACACGGGCCGTGCCTCTACGACAGGCTGCGAGATGGGCGGTTCCTCACCTGTGGCAGGCACTGGCGACGGCTGCTTCGGAGTCGCTTTGGCTGGCTCGAAGGCAACGAGTCGAACACCTGAAGCGCCGGTGACGCGCTCGACATCGGCAAGGGCCGCCGCGAGCTCGGCTTCGGACGGAACCGCGGCGAGCGCTTCGGCATATTCGGCCTCGACGCTCTCGGCTTCGCGTCGAAAAGCCTCGTAGTTCGCGATCATCGCTTCGGTCCTGCCGTTGTCGTCGCGGACACGCTGAAGCTCAGCGGCTAGACGGTCCGCTTCCGATGCGAGCGGCCGTATCAGGCCGATCTCGAGGGCAGCCCACGCGAGCAAACCGGCGACGACGCCCAGTCCGGCAGCCAGTGCAACCGTTCGCCGGCGACCAGGCCCCTTGTCGAACTCTGATCGATTCGAATGCGCCCCAGCTCCCCTCATCGGATCGAATCTCCCTTGTAGTTCGCGGTAATCGTGAAGGTGTGCACGGATGTCTCGACCTCCTCGTCCGTGTCCGGACTTGGCAGCTTCATAGTGGCCGTGTTGGTCTGCGGCGTGACGTCCGCGAAGCTCTCCCGCTTCTGTTCCATCGCCAACGCGAGCGTCGGCCCGACGTCTCGCGCCTCGCAATAACCGGCGAGCTTGACGACACCTGAACCGAAAGAGACCTCGGTCAATCGGACATCGGCCGGCAACAGCGATCTGATCTCGGCCAGCAGCCGGGGCGGAGTCTGTTGCCGGAGTCGGTGACCGTGAATCGTTTCCAATAGGGATCGGGTGTGCGCAAGTCGCTCCTCGGCCGTCCTCCACTCTGCCGCGATGGCATTCAGCTCGCGCTGGCGCTGCAATTCCGATTCGAGCCGGGAGGCGGTTGCGTCGTGACGACGGGTGACGAGCAGCCAGCGGGCGGCTCCAATTCCTCCACCGATTACGAGGAGCGCCACTACAAACGCGACAATGCCGGGGACGGCACGTGTCGACATCCGAAGTCTCTGCCCAGACTCGCCGCCAGCAACCACGAAGCCTTCGCTTTCAGCTTCAGCGTCTTGAAGGATCAGCGGCCTCTTCGCTGTGGACGCGGCGAGCGTCGCGAGCGCACCGGCATATTGCGCCTGTTGCGCAGCCAGCTCGCGCGCGAGACTCGGCTCGTCGATCCGCACCGCAAGCGCCGAGTCGAGCTCGTCCGTTTCGACCGACGAGCCAAAGCACGCACGGAGGTAAGCGTTCAGAGCGTGACGATGGACGGCTTCGCCCGTAATGAGGAGCACGTCCGGCGAGAACGGCTCCGTCTCAGACGCGAGCCCAAGCACCTCGTCCACGAGGTGGAGAAGCGTCGACTGGTAGGCCGACGACTCGACGTCCGCGGCGCGTAGATCGGCCGCCGGCTGGGCGCGCTTCGTTCCCGCCGGCATCGAATACGATCCGGCGAACTCGAACTCCAGTTCGGCTGGCGCCGTGGCTTCATCCGCGGGCGTCGGAGTCGCCGCCGTAGGCGTGATGGTCCTCATTCGATCCAGAAGCGAGGCCTGGTGGAGCAACCGGACGCGGCCGTCGCTGATGGCGCACACGGCTACACTCGTAGAAGAGCACATCATCGCGAGCGTTGCGCCTGCCGCTGGCTCGAGGCGGTCGGGCCGCACGCTTTCGATCAGGGCCAGCAAACCGAATGCATCGGTCGTCGTGCGCGGCGTCGCTGCTCCCGCGTCGAGCCTGCATATCGAATCGGTTCGAGCCACCGCGAGCAGACACTGATCTCCGCGAAACGCGTGGCCTACCGTGTAACCCGAGGCCGATACCGCCGCTACGTTTCCCCATCGCGATCCGGCGAGAACTGCATCGAGCCGAACGGACTCCTCAAAGGAGCGAACCTGCGGCGGCACGCTGAGCACGTCGTGCAGGACTTCATCGCCGGTGAGGCTCGTGATCCACTCGACGTGCGCCGATCCCTGAACGGCTCGAGAGAACTCGAGCGCCTCATCGACGAGCACGGGCAGTTCCGATCGCGAGCCCTCGCGGCAGGACACAACGATCAACGCGTCGTGATCGGGATTCGAAATCCCGACAAGGACGCGCACTGCGTCGCCATCAACGTGGATCGATCCGACTAGCGATGCCCGCGGGACCACGCGGTTGTCGCGACGCTGGCGCTTGGCTGCAATCAATGTTCCGGCCTCCGGTGAAATTCGAGAGTCGACTGAGGCGGAGGCAAGTACCGTGCCGATGTGACAGAGAGTCGGAAACGATATGAAACAGGTTCAAACTTTGACGCAGCGGGTTAGCAATCGACTGTCGGGGTCAACAATTCGAGTGAAAAATGTGTGAATTGTGAACAAACTTTTGAGTAGCTTCGACGAGCGGGACCGAGTCGGCAGTTGCGGCGCGGCGCGCCAAGTCTCGGTAGAACGGAGCAATTTCGAGTTGGGCGCGATCATTTGATGGGAGCAGAATCCCGTTTCCGTGGCTTGGCACGTCGCTTGCGGGAGACTGTGTCCGAATCTTCATCTCCTCTACCGCTCGATTCTCATGTCGAAGTCACTCTCGAATGACCATCCTTCTGGCGCTCACTCGATGCGGCTCCTGCTTGTCCTTGCGGCGGTCGCCATTCTCGCTGCGGGTTGTCTCGTGTCGTGGGCAGTCGAAGTGCGGACATCGCCAAGTTCGGAAGGACCGGAATCGCTCCTCGAAGCCATTGCTTCAGCACGGACCGTCGGAACGGCTGCGTCTGTCAGGGAGAACAGCGAGTTCGACGCGAACGCTGCGTGGGTACGTGCGGTCGACTCGATCAAATATGAGGCCTCGTCGATTCGCGATGACCGGCTCGCGGAAACGACCGCACGTCTGACTTCCACGGTGTCCGGATCTACCGTCGCGCGTCTTTCGGCACTGGACGAGGTCGAGGCGGAGGCTCGAGCCGCCTACGTGGCGGTCCAACTCGAGACGAGACGCTCGACCGGACAGGTCTGGCTGATCGCCTCTATCGCACTTGCCGGCCTCGCGCTCGTCGTATTTGCAGCCCTTACCGTGCAGCTGAACGGCCTGGCCGCCGAGCGCTCGGTCCTCGACCGGCTTCTTCCCCCGGGACACCCATCCGAGGGACTCGTCACCCGTGTGTCCCGGCTGACGGGACGGGCATCGAGTCTCGTCGAGCGCCAGTCGTCGCTGGTTTCGGAGCGCTTCGGCCTCGTGCGTGCCCTCGCCGATCTAGAAGAGAACGAAAGGAGACTCGTATCTGAAACCCGCCTGCACCGCGTCGAGATCGAGCGACTCCAGGTCTCGCAAATGCGAGACGAGCTGACGGGCGTCCTCAACTTCAAGTACTTCCTAATGCGCCTGAGCGAGGCGCTCGACGAGTTCATCGACGCGCAGCGTCCGTTCTGTCTGCTGGCTCTCGACCTCGACGACTTCAAGGGCATCAACGACGGGTATGGACACCACGTTGGCGATGCGGCCCTCAGGGAAATGGGACGACTTCTGACCGAAGGGGCGCGCGATGGCGAGATCGTCTTTCGGAAGAGCGGCGACGAGTTCTACGTCCTGATGCCCGGCGCCACGGCCGCCGAAGCGGTTGCCCGGGCCGAGTCCCTACTCGCGGCCGTCAACGGCCACGAGGTCTCGTACGAGGCTCCCGGCGAAACGTACCGCGTGCACCTCGCAACGTCGATCGGCGTGCTGCACTGCGAGCAGGTCGACAAGAAGCTGCTCGCGTCGCTCAAGCGAGACCAGTTGCTCAGCGAGACCTACGGATTTGCCGATGCCGCGCTTTTCAAGGCCAAGTACAGCGGCAAGGGCTGCGCTCGGATCTATACGACGGGACTCACGGTGGTCGAGGTCAATCCGAAGGAGTTCCCGCCGGACTTCGACGCCCTCCACCGCGGGCTCAAGTCGAAGTACCCGTTGCTGCCGGATGCCAGGAAGGACGAGTTCAACGTCCATCTCGCCGCCGCGCGGAGGATACTGAGCGGCCGTTGACGCACATCTCGGCGCAGCGGAGCAGTTCGCAAGTTACGGAGATCGGGGACCGAGCACATTGTGCACTCCCGGTCGCCGATCCCTGTTCGTCGATCCCCGTTCTTTGAGCCGCGAGCGGTAGCGAGCGGGCCACGGGCCGCGC
>CAZXLQ010000164.1:0-2495 GCA_964641945.1 uncultured Clostridia bacterium | reverse complement strand
CCCAGGCACAGCGCCTGAAACCGCATTTTCGGCCCAGCCGACCCACGTACGTGATCTCAATCGGACGACTGTCCGCAGGCCGCTCGCTACCGCTCGCGGCTCGAAAAACGGGGAGATTGCCTGGAGCGCGAGACTCTGCGAAGTGAATGTGACAAGCCCGTGATCGACTCCGCAATTCTTGCAATTGTGTTGCGACGGCCTCTTTCGGCAGTTTCGGCTTCGTGGGCTAGCGATCTTCGGTGTACATGAGCGGTCCTGCGTTCTGTCAGCATCGAAGGAGGCCCCTCGTGATCGGAGTCGAAGCATGGACCGTACTGCGGACCGGTCCGTCGCACCCTGCCCCATCATCGCGGTTCACCGAACCCCTTGATTCCGTCATCCATCTCGTTCGAACCTGCGCGCTCGAAGAAGCCGCGGCGGCATCGGAAAAGATCCGTACCGAGGCCCGCGCCGAGTGCGATCACGAGGCCGTGGGCCGCGCCAGCAGCTTTCTCGGAGAGATCGCCGGAATCCGCGGCGACCTCGAGGCCGCGATGCGCGAGTTCGGAACGGCCATCGAGCACCTCGAGCACACGGACCTGGCGGGCTCCATCGCGCGGGCCTACCGCGGACTCGCCCATTGCCACCTGATTTCGCGGATGCCTAACCTCGCCCTGGCGCCGGCGCTCGAGGCTCAGCGTCTCGCGGGACTCATCGACCTCCCGGCCACCAAGGATCGAGCGGAGTTCGAGTCGTCGATCTGCCTCGGATTCACCTACCTCGGACTCTCGAGACTGGCTGAGGCAGAGGCTGCCTATCGGTCGATCGAGCGGCTCGTCCCGGCAATGTCGGTCGTGGACGTCTGGTTGCCGGGCCTTTTCGAACTGCTCGGGGGCCGGCTCGAGATCGAGCGGGGCAGACTCGATGCGGACGACGCCAGGTTTGCTTCTGGCGTCAGCCGAATCGAGCAGGTGGTCAGGGATTTTGCGGATGCAGGTCTCACGTTCTGGCAGTCCTTCGCCCTCGAGTGCCTCGGTCGCGCCCTGGAAGACACGGACCTGCCTGCTGCTGTCCGGCACATTACGTCGGCCGCGCAGATCTACCGTCGAATCGGCGCGCTGCGCCTGTGCGATGCCGCTACTCAGTGGATCGAGGCCGCGCAGCCCGCGACCGGGTCGCGTTACGCGCCGGCGCACGTCATGCCGCGACCGCGAGAGCTCCCGATGGAGGTCTCGGTCGTCTCGGGTCAGCTCGTCGCGGGCCCGAAGACGCGTCTCGTCTTCGAACGGGCCATGCGATACGCCGAGATGGACCATCCCGTCCTGATCCTCGGCGAGTCCGGGACCGGCAAGGAGGGTCTGGCCCGCATCATTCATGAGATGAGCGATAGAAGCGCCGGACCGTTCGTGCCGATCAATTGTGCTTCGGTTCCGGAGAACCTCCTCGAGTCGCTGCTCTTCGGTCACAAGAAGGGATCGTTCACCGGCGCATCGGACCATCAGACGGGACTCGTGAAGTCCGCAAACGGGGGAACGCTCTTTCTCGACGAAATCGGCGAGTTGCCCGAAGCGCTGCAGCCGAAGCTGCTCCGGTTTCTCGAAACACGCAAGATGCTGAGGCTCGGAGACACGGCGGAGCAGGCGGTAGACGTGCGCGTGGTCGCGGCGACGAATCGCCGGCTCGAAGATGCCGTTCGCGGCGCCCGATTCCGAGAAGACCTGTACTACAGGCTCAACGTGCTCCGGCTCGAGTCCCTGCCGTTGAGACTGCGGATGGAGGAAGTACCGTCGCTCGCCCAGTTCATTGCCGAGGCCGAAGGAGCGCGGCTGACGGTAGGAGCATTGACGCTGCTTACGATCCACGACTGGCCGGGCAACGTCCGCCAGCTCCGGAATGTTGTTTCGAGGGCCCGGGCCGAGGTCGGGGCCGGAGCGACGCTGATCACGCGTGCGATGGTGGCGCAGGCCCTGGCCGCCGACATCGGGTGTGCAATCGCTGACGTCGTGCCGCCACACCTCGAGACGGCCGCGCTCGGTCCGCAATTCGTTCGGGCCGATCCGGCGACCAGGGTCTCGTGCTCGAACGTGGCCAGTAATGGTCCGCCAGCCGCCCGCGATTATCCGTTCATGCGGGCGGATGGCTCCCTGCATCCGGGCATGGTCCTGGGTGACGCGGAGCGCGAGTTTCAGATCTGGCAGATGGCACAGGCCCTGGAGCGGTGCGAAAATGCAAAGTCGAGAACTGCCCGCTACCTCGGGATGAATCTTCAGACGTTTCTCGTGCGAGCCCGAAAACACGGCCTGATCAAGGAACCCGAGACCCCGCGGAGACGAAAAAAGGGCCCCGAACCGGGACCCGGACCCAAACCGAAGCGGCGGGACCCGAAGTAATCGAACTTTCCCGTTGACAGATCTTTCTCGAGTGGTACACTCCCCTTTTGCCCGGAGACACGGTCGTTCCGTTGGAGGCGAGGCCGATGATGTTTCCCTGCTCCGCGTTCATGCCCGACATCCCGC
>CAZXLQ010000163.1:7430-11770 GCA_964641945.1 uncultured Clostridia bacterium | reverse complement strand
CGGGAGATGCACGGCCGGCCGCTCACTGCGTTCGCGGTTCTGGGACGTGCGGTCGCTGGAACGGTCCCTGGCAGCCGAGAGCGCTGGAACGGTCCCTGTCGGCCGCAGGCCGACCCGGAACCGCGAGCGCAGCGAGCGGCCGGCCGTGCGGAGCGCTCACCTTAGCGGTGGCGGATTCTTGCTGATCGGGCGTGCGGTACTACCACTCTGTGCTCTCCGCACGCCAAGCCTTCTCCTTTCCCTACCCGTTCCAGTCGCCGGCCAAGGGGACTTGCCCGCCGCCGCCGAAGAAGAACGCTAAGTCCGCGCCGCCTCCGCCGAGCGTGTTCTTCAAGAAGAACGCTCCCGACGACGGTTGGTAGAGCCCGATTCCGTCAGCCCCGTCGTTGTTCCAGTCACCCGCGATCGGCACGTATCCCAGCCCGCCTGCACCGAATGTGAACACCGCGTCGGCGCCACCACCGGCGTTCGTGTTCTTCAGGAAAAACGCGCCAGTCGCAGGGTCGTACAGACCGACCGTGTCGACGCCGTCGTTGTTCCAGTCACCGATGACCGGCAGGAGACCGAGCCCTCCGGCACCGTATGTGAACACGATGTCGGCACCGCCGTTCGCATTCGAGTTCTTCAGGAAGAACGCGCCCGTTGCCGGATCGTACAGACCCGCCGTTGTAGAACCGTTGCCGTCCCAATCTCCGACGACCGGTTTCAGCGACGAACCGGACGGACCGTACGTGAACACGACATCGGCACCGCCAGGACTGTTCGTGTTCCTGAGGAAGTACGCGCCCGACGCCGGCACGTAGACTCCAACGGTATCCGTCCCGTTCCCGTCCCAGTCGCCTGAAATCGGCGTGACCCCCGCGGGACCGAACGACGTCACGACATCCGCGGCGCCGCTGCTGTTCGAGTTGCGCAGAAAGAACGTCCCGGAGCCCGAGTCGTAGATTCCGATCGTGTCGTCGATCGCCGCAGGACTGCCGCAGCATTCGTAAGCCGCGCGCGTGATATCTAGACTCCAGCAGAACAGCGTTCCGCTGTCGCCACTAGCCGTGTCGCTGATCCGCAACCGCCAGTTGCCGTTCACGGCCTTACCGTTCAACGCCGCAAGCGATCCGTCCGGCCGGAACGTACCGGCGAAAGGCGCCGTCCCGCTCGCGATTGGAGTCGCGGCTGCGTCGTCGAATACCGTCGGAGTTCCCGAGCAATCCGTGCTGCCCGAACCGAAGTTGTCGCCCGAGCCTCCACGGTTGCCCGACAGCACGACGATCGTCCCGTCCGGCGCCACGAGCGAAACCGAAAGGTCGCCATCGTAGGTATGGTTGAGACGGAGCCGCACGTTGACGTCCTGCACTGCCCCGGTGTCGGCAACGGCGATCACCTGTTCCGTCATGTCTCCGACCGTTCCGGACGCGGGAATCAGCACCGACACGGCGCCGCTCGAGTACGTCGCCGATTGCGGAGCACCGAGCGCACCGAGCTGGAACGTGAACGTCGAGGTTCCGAGGTCCGTTGCTCCATCCTGAAGCTGGACGGTAGCGGTCACCGTGTTACCGCACGTCCCGCTCGCCGTGAAAGTGAACGGGCGCGTTGCCGAGCCGCCGCCAAGGGCGAGCGATCCGTAATTCTGCGGACCGCTCGGTGCCGTCACGCCGCCAGTGGCAAGCAGGGTCGCGACGAGGTTCGACGTATTGGCAGTTCCGACGTTCTGAAGAGTCAGGTTGACTGAGACCGTCTCGCCCGGATCGGCCACGCCGTTGCCCGGAGCGCAACTCTCAGCCGTTATCGCCTGACCGGACCCGTTGACGACAGCCGCGGGAGCAGCGACCCCATTCTGGACCATCAGAGCGAAGTGCTGATCCGTCGCGTCCCCGTTGCCGAGAATTCCGTCGCCGTTGAGCGCCGTGGCCGTGACCTTGACGCTGAAGGTGCCGCCGGTCGTCAGGCCAGACACGACGAACACGTTCTCGATGTTGTTCTTCGTGTCAAAGGCGCCGCCTGTAGTCGAGACGCCGGCCGCGAGCACGTTGCCCTTGTAGGTCTGCCCGCCCACCGTCACCTCGAGATCCAGATTGTTCACGAGCGCCGGGTCGGACGCTGCCGGAGGATCCGTCCAGACGAGCGTGACCTTGAACGGCTTCGCGCCGTCCGACACGGTGCCGGTGACCGTCGAAACCTGTCCGGGCGCGGTGAGTTGCACGGTCTGATCGACGTATTCCGTCGCAATCCCGGTGTTGAGGATGTTCTTGAGATTCACAAGCCCCCAGCCCTCGAACCCGTTCGGCCTGGCACCTCCGGCGAGCGCGCCGGTCATGTCCGTCGTGCTGTTGATGAGCGCGGCCTTCACGAGCGCCGGGCTCGGATTCACGCCAGCGTGACCGTTCTTCCAGAAATTCACGAACAGAGCGGCTGCGCCTGCGACATTCGGCGCGGCGTGCGATGTGCCCTCACTCCACCGGTGGTGCGCGTCAATGTTTCCGAAGAGCGAGTCCGTTCCCGAGCGCCCGCCCGTGACGCCAGCACCAGGCGCGGTGATGTCGGGCTTCACTCGTCCGTCGGCGGCAAGGCCTCGACTCGAGAAGTCCGCGATGTCCTGAAGATTGTCGTGGTCCGCCGCGGGGCTGAGCTCGGTGCGGACGTTCTCGGAAGCGGCAACCGAGATGAGGTTCTTCGCTACCTTCGGACGAGTCAGCCCGCTCGCTCCCTGGTTACCGGCTGAGAAGACGATTACGAGCGGATCGATCGTGCCCGCGGCGGACGCATCTCGCACGAAGCCGTCGTACTGAGCCGCGAGCGAATCGTACGCGTTGCCGTTCGTCCCATTGCCCCAGCTGTTGTTCGTCACGAAGCCGTTCACGCCATTCGGACCGGCCGTCACCACGGTGTCGTTGCACGTATCGGCCTCCGAGCCGGTGTAGCCCGAGCGCAACAGCGGAATGTTCACGATGTGCGACTTTGGCGCCACGCCGCTTCCGTAGTTGTAGCCAGTGGGGTCGAGCACGCCGAACGGCGCGTCGCCGGCGATGATCGATGCGTTCAGGTGGCCGTGACCTTGCGCTCCAATCGCTGCGCCCCTGAGCGGACCGTTCACCGTGTTTGCCGCCGTCACGTAGAAACCGCCGTCGCCCGGAATGCCGACACCGTCATCGACCACCGAGACCGTGACGTTCGTGCCGTCGACGCCGAACTGCGCGAGCGGGTTGTAGCCCGGCGCGTTGAGTGTCGTCGTTCCCGTGTAGTTCCCCGCCACGACCTGCGCGGCGCGCTCGTCCTCGCGCGTCGGGGCGATGTACGGATCGATCGCCACTACATCCTTCAAGCCGATGATGGCGCGCAGCTGCTGCGGCTGGAGCCGGGCGCGCACGACGTTGAAGAAGTTGTTCGGCAGCCGGATCTCGTTGAGCACTGCACCCTGTCCCTTCAACACTTCTGCAGCCACACCGGTCAGGTCGCCGGTGCGGAATACAGAGATGTCGTACGTCGCCGCACCCCCGCGGCCGAACCCGTGCGTCGATCCGTCGACTGGGTCTTTCGACGCCCCGCCGATGGACCACATCAGGTCCGGCGACAACTTGTATGCCGGATGGAAGACCCCTGCCCACCGCACCATCGGCAGCCGCTCGATCGCCTGCATAGCCTGAGGCGTTGCCGATACCACGAATGCCTGATGCGGAATGTACTGGACCACGTCGCCCCCGGCGTCTCGCACGGCACGCAGCCAGCCATCCGTCACTGGAGCGACGAATTGAACGAGGTAGTAGTCTCCGCCGGCCTCGCCCCCGGCCTTGTAACCGCCCGAGCCCGCGAAGACGCGCGCGGGGTCGTCCCGGATCGGATCGAACTGAAAGCCTCGGAGGCTGATGCCGGTCTGCACCTCGAGCATCTCGAGCCGCGCTGCTGCACCGCCCGGGCGGCGCGCGCCCTCGAGGTCCGGCGCCTTGGCCGCTACCACGATCGACGAGCCGTAGTCGGCAACGACCGTTCCGAGCCCGGCCGCGCGCTCGCGATCCACTGGCGACGTGACCGTCACGCGAACCAGGACGTTCAGCGGATCACGCGCCGCGGCGCGTGCCGCCGCCTCGTCGAGTCCGCCGGCGCCGACCGTATGGTTTAGGCCGCTCGACGTGAAGGTGATGAGGAAGCTCAGCGCGAGAAGCGCCAGATACAGCGAGGCTCTCGACATGGTGATGTCTCCGTGGAAGTGGGTGGATCTCTACGGAAGCAGAGTCCGCCATCTTCGGCCCGGAGAATTAGACTTGTCAACGCGGCCCCGCTCGGCTCTGATCTGCCGTCCGCGCGAAACAAAACCGTCGCGGGAATCGAAGACTCGGGATCCCGCTCCA
>CAZXLQ010000163.1:0-7330 GCA_964641945.1 uncultured Clostridia bacterium | reverse complement strand
TACGGTGATGACGAATACAAGGAGCGTATCGGTCCGTCGCGCCCGTTCGAGAGCGAGAAATACATCTTCGTCTACCAGGACGTACGCGGACGTTTCATGTCTGAAGGCGAGTTCGAGAACGTCCGTCCTCACCGCACCGGGACTTGGGTCAAGGATCCGTCTTCGATCGACGAGTCCACCGACACGTACGACACGATCGACTTTCTAGTGAAAAACGTGCCGAACAACAACGGACGCGCCGGCATCTACGGAATCTCTTACCCGGGCTTCTACGCTGCGGCCGGAGCCATCGACGCGCATCCGGCGCTAAAGGCCGCATCCCCCCAGGCGCCGGTTTCGGAGTGGTTCATCGGCGACGACTTCCACCACAACGGTGCGTTTTTCCAACTGGACGCGTTCCGGTTCTTCTCCGCCTTCGGCCAGCCGCGGCCGCAGCCGACAACGGTCTGGCCGGCCGGAGTCGATTACGGCACTCCCGACGCGTACGCGTTTTTCCTGAGGGCCGGCACGCTCGCGAACCTGAACTCGAAGTACTTCAAGGGTGGCATCCCATTCTGGAACGAAATGATGGTCCACGGTACGTATGACGTTTTCTGGAAGGCACGTGCGATCTCGAACAACCTGCGCGACATGCGTCCGGCGATGATGACGGTCGGCGGGTGGTTCGACGCCGAGAATCTCTACGGCGCGCTTCACGTCTACGATGCCATCGAGCGCCAGAGCCCGCGCGATGCGCAGAACACGCTGGTGATCGGACCGTGGTTTCACGGCGGTTGGTCCCGTTCGTCCGGGGACCGGCTAGGACAGATGCGGTTCGGCAGCGAAACGGCGACCTGGTACAACACCGCGATCGAGCTGCGGTTTTTCAACGCCCATCTGAAGGGCAAAGGCACGGCGGACCTCCCCGAGGCCGTCATGTTCAACACAGGTGCGAACGCATGGCGCGAGTTTGCCGCGTGGCCTCCGGCGGCGGCAGCACCGGCGCAGATGTACGTGGACGCTGGCGGCAGACTCACTTGGACCAAACCGACCGCGACGGGCGACTCGTTCACCGAATACGTCAGCGATCCTTCGAAACCGGTGCCGCACACGATGCGCACGACCGACCGGCGCAGCCGCGAGTACATGGTCGAGGACCAGCGGTTCGCGTCTCGCCGTCCGGACGTGCTCGTCTTCCAGACCGAGCCTCTTTCGGAAGACGTGACTGTGGCGGGTCCGATACGCGCGAGCCTGTTCGCGAGCATTTCGGGAACGGATGCCGACTTCATCGTGAAGGTCATCGACGTGCTGCCTGACGACACGACAACGCCGGCGGACGACGAATGCCCCGAGCCGCTCGGCGGCGCCGAGATGCTGCTGCGCTTCGAAGTGATGCGCGGAAAGTTCCGCAACTCCTACGAGAAGCCCGAGCCTTTCCAGCCTGGAGTGGTCACTCCGGTGAGCCTCACGTTGCAGGACGTGCTGCACACGTTCAAGAAGGGCCACCGCATCATGATCCAGATCCAGTCGTCGATGTTCCCGCTGATAGATCGCAATCCGCAGACGTTCTGCGACATCTACAAGGCGAACGAAAGCGACTTCCGCAAGTCGACCATCCGGATCCACCACTCGGCCGAGTTCCCCTCGCACATCACGCTTGGAATGCTGAAGTAAGTTGGAGAGTGGACAGGATTAACGGGATTTCCCGAGGATTTACGGGAATCAATCAGTCGTTCCTGTAAATCCTCAGCAAATCCTGTCAATCCTGTCCACTCTCTCCTTATACCCCTTCACGTCGAACTTGCGGCGGAAACTGTCGGAAGTCATGTACCGGACGGTGCCGTATATCGGCCGCTCGGGGCCCCAGGCGCGGTCGTGCAGGCCGAGGATCCAGAGAATGCTCGTGTAGGTGAGCGGGCTGCGTCCGTCGAGCGCGTAGCGATAGTGCAGACGGATCATCGTGTCGACCGCATCCTGAGGCGTGGCCGACCACTCGAAGATCTTCTTGCCCCAGAGCATTCGCGGCTGGTTGTGGATCTCGCCGGTGAGCAGCAGTTCACGCTGCGGCACGTTCCACACGTCGTCGTAAGTCGCGCCGGCCTCGATATCGGCGGCAGACACGTCGTCGCGCGGATCCACCGCGTGCTTCTGTAGAGTCTTTCGCGCCCAGTCCGGCAGAGCTTCGATGCTCGTGTAGTTCGGTTCGTGAAAGACGAAATTGAACGCGAGCTCGCGCCTCACGATGACCTGCTCGAGAAAGCTCGCCGTGTTCTCCGGCCCGGCACCGGCATCGCGAACCGTGAGCGCCACCTCGAGCGGAGAGACGAACCCGAAATGCAGGTAAGCCGACAGGCGGCTCGTCGACTCGAAATCCAGATCGCGCCGGCCTTCGCCATAGTGCGCAAGTCCGCGCTCGATGAACCGTCCGAGTCGCTCGAGCCCCGCGCGACGGCCGCCTCGATACCAGGGGGACGGCTCCACGCTCGCATCGACGCCGGCCGCCGCCACGATGTCGTTCACCTCCCGCGATGCCACGTCGGTCTCGTCGAGGTCCACCTCGACCTTGCCGCCGTCGACGCGCACCTCAGGCGAAACGAACGGGGCGAAATATGCTGGGAGCAGGCGGTGAATCCTCGGACGGATGGTCCGTGCGGCGAACTCCTTCTTCGGCAACTCGCGCATCGGCACGATCGTGCTTGCATCGACCGTCACGAGTGGGCAGTCGATTCGACGCGCGAGCGCAGCCGTCTGGCTCGGGAAGATGAACCCGGGCATTTCGTCGGTCACGACGACCGCAGCCCGCTTCGAGAGTCGAACCAGCGCATCGCGATCAGGGCTTTCGACGCCTGAGACGTTGGCTACATATCGCAGTCCCCGGCCGGACGCCGTCGCGCAATTCTCGCGCATTCCCTCGACGATGAAGGTGTGAATGCGGGCGTTCGCTTCCGGATAGTCCGGCCTGAGCCCTTCGTAGACGACGACCGGCAGGCCGAGCTCGTTCGCGATCCGGATGGCCTCGTCGAGCGCCAGGTTCGACTCGGAGCGGCGGACCGCCTGCATCCAGTAGAGAACGTAGTCGGCGCCCGCACGCGGAGCTCCGCTCTTTAGAAAGACGCGACGCTTCTCGAATCCCGGCGGCGGCGCGGGATCGTGCTTCGGCATGAGGTTCAGATCTCCCCGATGAATCGATCTCTCACGTCGCGCGGGGGGAGCATACAGGCATCGTGCCGTCCGAAGAACCGATAGCGATGTCTGGCGATGAAGTCGTAGGCCATGTCGCGCAACCGCGCCGGGACGATCCTCGTCACCACAGCCCACGACCACGGCGCACCGAGATATGAGCACACGGCCAGGGCGGCAGCCGAACGAATCGCCACCTTCTCGCGCCGGGTGTCGCCGATCCCGTCGACGTAGACGACCGAATCGACGCCTTCCAGTTGCGGATGGCGGCCGATGACCTGTTGCCCGACGTCGCTCTGGAGCGGCGCGAACCTCATCGTACCGCGCCGGTCTCGCGCGATGATGAACTGCACCGACGCGTTGCAGAACCCGCATGTGCCGTCGTAGAGCAGGACCGGCGCGTCGTCGTTCAAGGCGAGAGCCTCTCGCGCCTCCACGTCACCCCGTCCTCAGCGAGCACATAGCGCAAACGATCGTGAAGCCGGCTCGGGCGCCCCTGCCAGAACTCGATCTCTCGAGGCATGAGCCGGTAACCGCCCCAGTGCCGAGGTCGCGGAATCTCACGTCCGGCGAATTCAGCCTCGAGCGTTCGAACACGTTCCTCCAGCTCTTCACGATGCGCGAGCACGGTGCTCTGTGCCGATGCGTGCGCTCCGATCCTGCTGCCCTCGGGCCGTGACGCGAAATATGCGTCCGATTCCGCGGGATCGACCATCGACGTGACACCGTCGATTCGGACCTGTCGCTCCAGCTCGGGCCAGAAGAACGTGAGGGACGCGTTACGATTCCCTGCGAGCTCGCGGCCCTTGCGGCTCTCGTAGTTCGTGTAGAACACGAAGCCTCCGCGATCGACGCCCTTGAGCAGGACGACGCGACCAGACGGGCGCCCCGCGCTGTCGACCGTCGCGAGCGTCATCGCGTCCGGCGCCGGACTGCTCGACGCGATGGCCTCGGCAAACCAGCGCTCGAACTGGACGATCGGATCGTCGTCAGCATCGGCCTCGCGCAGGCCACCCTGGTCGTAATCCTTGCGAAGAAACGAGAGATCCTTGCTCATCGCCCGCAGTATAGCCTATGAATCAGGCCGCCGGATCGGCCGGCGAAGGCTAACGGAGAGGAATTACAAACCGTGACGGATGCCCGCCAGATCACCGTGCTGTGCCTCGCCAGCTACCACAAGGGCGACGAGTTTCTCGAGGAGTGCAAGCGGCTGGGCTGCCGCGTGATTCTCGTGACCCTCGATTCGCTCGCCGACGAGGACTGGCCGCGAGACTCGATAGACGAGCTATACCGAATGCCTGAGCTCGGTCAACGCGACGAGATCATTCATTCGGTGAGCTATCTCGCGCGCTCTCAGCGAATCGACCGCATCATCGCGCTCGACGACTACGACGTCGAAACGGCTGCGCTCCTGCGCGAGCACCTGCGCGTTCCGGGCATGGGCGACACGACGGCACGGTACTTCCGCGACAAGCTCGCCATGCGAGTCAAGGCCCGCGAGCACGGCATCCTCGTACCCGAGTTCGTCCACGCGCTCAACGACGAGGCCGTCGCCGAATACGCCGCCCGCGTCGAGCCTCCGTGGGTGCTCAAGCCCCGCTCGGAGGCCGCAGCGATCGGCATCAAGAAAGTCCGGTCGGCCGACGAGCTCTGGCCGCTGCTCGAGGCTCTCGGCGACCGGCGCTCTTACTACGTCCTCGAGCAGTTCATCCCCGGCGACATCTTCCATATCGACGGAATCGTCTCGGAGCGCGAGGTCGTGTTCGCCGTGGCGCACAAATACGGAGCCCCTCCGATGGCCGTCGCGCACGAGGGCGGGATCTTCACGACGCGGACGCTGGCACGCGATTCGGTTGATGCCCAGGCGCTCGAGTCGCTAAACCGCGAGCTGATCGGTACGTTGGGGCTGGTGCGCGGAGTGACGCACACCGAGTTCATCAAGGGAGCGGCGGACGGGCGGTTCTACTTCCTGGAGACTGCGGCCAGGGTCGGCGGCGCGCACATCGCCGAGGGTGTCGAGGCCGCGACTGGCGTCAACCTCTGGCACGAGTGGGCGCAGATCGAGCTAAACCTCGACGACGTGGCCTATCACGTGCCTCCGCACCGGAACGGATATGCGGGCATCGTCATTTCGCTGGCGAGGCAGGAGCGGCCGGACACGTCGCACTTCAATGATCCCGAGATCGTGTGGCGGCTCGAGAAGGACTATCACGTCGGGCTGATCGTCGCATCGGACCGGGCCGAGCGAGTCGACGAGCTCATCGAGGATTATCAGCGAAGGGTGCTCGAAGAATTCCACGCGGTGCAGCCGCTGCCGGAGCAGGCGATGTAGGGCGCCGGCCCTTCGCCTTTGCGTCTTTGCGAGTCCTTGGCGCCTTTGCGGGAAACCTGCCGTGCGCACGCATTTCTCGCAAAGACGCCAAGGACTCGCAAAGGCGCAAAGGCAGGATCGGCTCTACATCCGTACCCGCCGAATCTGCTCCTGCCGCACCTGCTTCCGGAAGTCGTCCCCGTTGATCAGCACGACCTTGCACATCTCGTGCAATCGGGACCGCAGCCGCTCACCCACACGCTCAGTCAGCGTTTCGTCGTACTGCGAGGCCTTCGCATCCAGGAAGTTCGACGTGAAGATCGTCACCTTCCGGTCGTTGTAGCGCTTGTTGATGATGTGCGTCATCGTGTCCTTGACCCACTCGGTCGGCTTCGTCGCCCCGAGCTCGTCGAGGACGAGCACATCCGCTTCCTGCACAGGGTTGAGGACCTGAAGCTCGGACGTCTGTTTCGACGGATTCCAGCTGTCCTGTATCTCCTTCAACAGGTCGCGAAAATCGTAGAACAGGCACGCGACGTTCTTTTCGGCGAGCGCCTTGAGAATCGCCACCGCGAGGTGCGTCTTTCCGACGCCACAGGTGCCAAGCAGCAGCAATCCGACATCGCTGCTCGGATACGCGTCGGCCGTCTGTCGAGCGAACGACACGGCCGCTTCCTGCGACGGGTTCATCGGGTAGTAGGTCTCGAACGAACAGCCTTCGTAGCGCTTGGGAATGCGGGCGTTCGCCATGAGCGCCGACGGGCTACGCCGGCAGTCGCAGCGCCGAACGCCCTTTCCCTGCACGAATTCCCACCCCGTGCCTCGGCATCGAGTGCACTCGGCGGCGGTGACGATAGGTGAACGCTCGACGGACATGGGCTGCTGCGAAGGACCGAGAGGATTCCGATCACGACTTCTACACGCCAACTCGGGACGCGTCAATCGGCGGCGCGGCCGCGCATCAGATCCCCCCGGCCAGTGCGACGATCAGCAGCACGACGAGCGCTACGAGGAGTGGCGGCGCGACCCTTCGAAGCAACCGCGCGGGCGGCTCGCCGGTCACCGCCGACGTCATCATGACCACGGCGGCCGCCGGGCTTGTCGTCCGTCCGAGTTGCGCCGAGACCGCGCAGAGGGCGCCGATCGTGCCCGGGTCGACACCCATCGGAGCCGCGAGTGGCACCAGGATCTGCATCACCGCCACTGCAGGCGCGATGCCGGAGCCTGTCACGACCGCTAGCGTGAATGGAAGAACGGTTGCGCCGACGATCAGCAGAACGGGACGGCCGGCCATGGCCGATGCGAGCATCTCGATGAGCCCGACGGCCTTTATCGACTCCGTAAAGAGAACGGCCGTCACGATCAGCGAGATGACGTGTGTGAACGCGTACCCGGCGCCATCGAAGAACGCGTGCAGCAGTTCGCCCGCCTTTCGCGGCACCACGAAGCCCGCCACGACCGTGCCGACGAGCATGGCCGCTCCGATGAGGATGGTCTCGGTGAGCTCCTTCGGTTTTTCGTCTACGTTCACGACGGCGAACAGGATGGCCAGGGGAATGATCGGCACGAGGGCCATCACGATGTTGAGCCGGAACGGAGCGTCCGCTTCTTCCGTTCCGTTCTCGTAAGACTTGCCGAAGTTCGGAAGCACGGCGAGTGGCGGCGCAGACGCGCCGGGCACTGCGAGGCTCCGTTCGAGCCGTATGGCGAGCAGCCAGAACGTTACGAGCGCAACGCCGCTTGCGAGCAGGTTCGCGGGAATCAGCCTCGCGACCGTCGCGGTTGCCTCGGTCGACAGCAGCCCCGACAGGGTCACGATCTCGACGGCGCCGGGATTGAAGAGCTCGCCTCCAACAGAGG
>CAZXLQ010000162.1:0-11771 GCA_964641945.1 uncultured Clostridia bacterium | reverse complement strand
CAATTCTCAATGACTACCCAATCCGCGAAAGCTCGAAACGCGCCATGGCCCGCAGGTTTATGCGCCGTAAGTCACTGGTCCTGACCGTCGTCATCTCGTTTCTCGCCCTCGTGGCCAGCCCGATCGGGGTACACGCCCAGTCCGGCCTTCGCCGTGGACCGGCCCCCGTCATGGAAGACTTCGTTCCCGGTGACGTCCTGGTCCGGTTTCGCCCCGAAGCCGCGGGAAAAGTGGACGAGCTCGGCTCCAAATACGGCCTCGTGCGCGAAGAGCGCATCGCGGGCATCGGCATCGAGCGAATGCGCCTTCCGGCCGGTGGCGACGTGCTCGACACCATCCGGCGGCTGAGGAACGATCCGAACGTCCTCGTAGCCGAGCCCAATTACGTCGCACGGCTGTGCCTGACGCCGAACGATACGCTCTACGCCGGGGTCGACGGATTCGCGAACGACCTCCAGAAGTGGACGTTTGCCGGCGCCGACAGCGATCCGGGCATACGCGCCGAATCGGCGTGGGACCTCACGACCGGGCGGCCCGACGTAACCATCGCCGTCATCGACTCGGGCGTGATGCTCACGCACCCCGACCTCGCGCCGAATCTCTGGACGAATCCCGGCGAGATCGCCGGAAACGGCGCTGACGATGACGCGAACGGCTTCATCGACGACGTGCACGGCTGGGACTTCTACGCGTCGGACGGCGACCCGAATCCGGACCTCGGCAACGGCATCAACGACGACGGCTTCGGCATCGGCGACGACAATACGTACCACGGCACCTTCGCTGCGAATCTCGCCGCCGGACGCGGAAACGACGGCCGCGGCGTCTGCGGTACGTCGTGGCAGTGCTCGGTGATGGCGATCAAGATTTTCACCGACGACGGCGTTGCGAACACCTTCCACATTGCGGAAGCTCTCGAATACGCGGCGGACAACGGCGCCGACGTCATCAACATGTCGCTCGAGACGCGTTCCTCGAACACCACGCTGCAGGAAGGCGTCGCCTACGCCATCGCTCGCGACTGCATCGTCGTCGCCGCGGCGGGCAACGACGGATTCTCCAGTGCGGTCTACCCCGCCGGTTACAGCGGAGTACTTTCGGTTGGCGGCTCGGGCCACGCGTTCGGGTCTCCGGCCGTGCAGGGCTTCTTCGGCCCGCCCCGCCCGCTCGGCCGTCCGAACTTCTCGAACTATGGACCCGTGGCCGTCGACGTAGTCGCCCCGTCGATCGTTTTCTCGTCGAGCGTCGCGAGCGTCACTGATGCCAACGACAATCCTGGGTTGGAGGCCGGTGACGTCATCAGTTTCACGTCCTCCGGAACGTCCTTTTCGTGTCCGATCGTTGCGGGCGAGGCGGGCCTCGTCCTCTCGCGAGATCGCGACCTCAACGGCGGAGTGCGGACGCTCTCGAACGCACAGGTCATCGAGATCATCGAGGGCCACACACAGAACCTGCCGGACGACACGTTCGACTCGCCGAACGGCGGTGAAACCTGGGACAACAAGGGCCGGGTCGACGTCCGCGGCGCGGTCGAAGCCGTGACGGGAACGGGCGGCGGCGATCGTTCGGTCAAGCTGACGTGGCAGACGCCGGACGGCTCGGAGCTGGCCGCACCGACTGGACTGATGGCTGAAGACCTTAGCGCGGGCAAGCTCCTTACGGTCAACGAGTCCGAGCCGAACAACTCGACTGCGACCGCGCAGACGATCGTGACGCCCGAAACAGTGAACGGACAGATCGCGACGAGCGACGAAGGGCCAGTGAAGATCGTTTACGAGGACACCACTGAAGATGTCGTCGAGGATCTGTTCAAGTTCACTCTCGCGACGGAGAAGAGTCTGAACGTGCGTCTCACTCCGAATGGTGCGTCGGATCTCGACCTTGCGCTGCTGACCGATATAGACGGCAACGGCGAATTCACGTTCGAGCCGGAGTACCTTGCGGCGAACCCGGCGACAGGCCCTCAACAGACCGAAGGGCTGACGAACGTCGTGCTGCCTGCAGGCACTTATTACGTCGCGTGCACGATCTACGACGGGGCCCCTATCGTGAACTCGGACGGCTACACGCTCTCGATCACGAACGGAGCGCCGATCGTCGAGGGCTACCGGATCTACCGCCAGACATCGGCGGGCGTCGACGTCTCGATCGAGAACCGGATTGCCCAGGTCAGCGGCGTGCAACTCACGTTCACTGACACCTCGGCGCCCGACGGTGACGTGTTCTACGTCGTCACGGCCGTCTACTCGGGTGGTGAAAGCGGTCCGTCGAACGAGGCCGGCACCGGAGACGTCGACCCGAACGCTCCCGTCGTCATCAACCCGGTCTACAAGAAGGGCAAGCTCACGCTCACAGCGGCGGGCTCGAAAATCGTCACTGGAAGTGTGCTCATCGTAGGCAACATCGAGTCGTTTGCCCTGAAATCCGCAAAGGGCGGATCGGTCTGGGTAGTGAAAAAGAACGTCCGGAGTACGCCGGGCGGTCTCAGAATCAGCGAGGCGCTGCCGTTCGGACAGGACGTCACCCTCACAATCCTGACGCCGACCGGCCTGCGTTCCGCACCGGTCACCTTCCGCCGACAGTCATGAAGATCGTCAATTCGAGCTGTGCCATGTCTAGCGGTGTCAAATCGAGCTCACCTCGTATCAGTACCGGGCGCGGTAGCGCTCGGGTCAGCCGCGCACGGTACTGACACAGGCCGCTCACGCGCCCCGGAAGGAGTAGTTGCCATGCGTTCCGTCACCACCCTCGTCAGCCTCGTTACCGTTACCGCCGTACTTGCGCTCGTGGCACCAACGTCGACCTCGGCGCGCGGCGACTCGAGTGCGCCGCGACTCTCCGCGCACCACCATGCAGCCGGGCACGTGCTCGTACGGTCCGGCGGCGGGATCGGATGCCGCCACGCCACTCCTGTCGAGCGTGCGCAACTGACCTCACCAGGTGCGAAGGGTGAAGCGCTCCACTTCATCAAGACCGAGCGCGCCGAAAAGACGGCCGGATCGAGCGGACTGACGATCGTGCTTCGGGGCACGAACCAGTTGGAGCGTAATCCCGAGGCCAAGGCTGCTTTCATCACCGCCGCAGAGCGGTGGGAGTCGCTCATCACCAACCCGATCACGATAATCATCGACGTCGACTTCGGCTCGAAGTTCTTCGGCGAGAACTATCCGGCGGGCGTCCTTGGCAGCACGAGCTCGCAGGACATCGGCGGCAACGGCACATACGGAGACGTCAGGGCAAGCCTCAACGCCGACGCGTCGAATTCCACCGAGCGCACTATCTACCCGCTGCTTCCCGCGTCGTCGATTCCGACCGACCTCGGCTCGTCGACCTTCATGGTGGCCCCGTCTCCGAATTTCCGAGCGCTCGGGCTCATCGATCCCATCGCCGACCCCGACAGCGAGACGAACTTCGGCGATCCGCCGGCCATCGGCTTCAATTCGGACTTCACGTTCGACTTCAACCCCGCGAACGGCATCTCGCCTAACGCATCGGACTTCGACGCCGTCGTCATGCACGAGATCGGCCACGCGCTCGGCTTCGTCTCGAATACCGGGCTCGTCGAGCTCGACTCTTCGATTCCAAACGTCGTCTCGGTGCTCGACCTGTTCCGCTTCCGTCCGGGGGTCGCCGCGAACACGTTCCAGACGTCACAGAGGATCATGGCGTCGGGTGGCACACAGGTTTATTTCTCGGGCGGATCGGCGCTGCAACTGTCGACCGGACGACCGGACGGCACGGGCGGCGACCTCAATCAGGCGAGCCATTGGAAGGACGATGCCCTCACGGGACAGTTCATCGGCCTGATGGATCCGACGATCGCCGACGGCGTACGCGAGGAGCTCACGGCCGCGGATCTCGCCGCCTTCAGCAGCATCGGTTACCGGCTGACGTCCGAGTTGCCCATCTCGGTCGTGCAGTCGGCGGGCAGCCTTCGCGGTGATGTGCTGACGCTCGTTGGGCAGATTTCGACGACTGACGGCGCGGGTCCGGTGACGAAGGCCGACGTCGTGCTGCAGGACGGCAACGGCGGCACGCTGCAGACGTTGCCGACGATTGCGATTGCCACCGACGGCTCCGGCTTCTTCGAGTTCGACATCGCGGGCCTCGCGAACCAGCCGGCAGCGCTGCGCGCCTCGGTGACGTTCTCGGACGCCGACGGCAACCGCAGCGCGGCGCGGGTCATCGGGTTCGGCGGCGCGGAGTCGGGCGCACCGAACATAACGACTGCCAAGGTGAAGGGCACGAAATTGAAGGTCACGGGCTCGCTCTTCAACATCAGCATGCAGCTCGAGGTGAACGGGACGCTCGTTCCGCTGCCGAATGGCAGCAAGGTCAACGTTACCGGCACGAAGGCGACCATCCAGACGGCCTCGTTGACGCTCCGTACGGGCGCCAATCGCCTCCGTCTCGTCTCGGCCGACGGCCGGCAATCGAACATCCTCATTCTGACCAGGTAACACCCCGAACGGCGTTCGGTTTTCTGTTGGAGGTCCACCCATGATTTGCATTCATCGTCGTTTCGTCGCCCTTTCGGCGGCGGCCTGTCTGCTCGTTCCGGTTCTCGGCGCCGCATCCGCCACGCGTGCCCAGGAGCGCGCTTCCGACACGGGCGTCGTCGAGGAGGTACCGGTTCCATTCGAGTACAACCGCGGCCACATCTTCGTGGTGGAAAACGGCGTTCGGGTCTGCCGCGAGGCCGATCACGTCGAGACACAGGCGATGAAGCGACGGGCGCCGGGCGTGGAACTCAAGGTCATCAACAGCGAGTCGATCTCGAAGGTCCGGCGCGGCACCGCGTCCGGATTCACGATCATTCTCCGTGGAACGTCGCAGCTCGACGGCTTCCCGTCGGCAAAGAATGCCTTGATCCGGGCCGCCGAGACCTGGATGGCGCTCATCCGGACGCCTGCTACCGTCTACATCGACGTCGATTTCGGCCCTACGCGCTTCGGCGATCCCTATCCTGGCGGCGTGCTCGGCAGCACGGATTCGAACTTTCCCGACACCGCAAGCTCGTGGTCCTCGATTCGCCCCAGGCTTCTTACGAAGTCCAACAGCCAGGCCGAGACCGACCTGTTGAACCTCATGCCGCCAACGACCGGAATTCCGACGACGGAGGGCACCGCAACGCTCGTGTACCTCAGCGAGATTCCGCGTCGCGCGCTCGAGATAATCAACAACGTGGCGCCGGCTCCTTCCGACAGCCCCGGCGATGGCTCGGTTCCGTCGGTAGGCTTCAACTCGGCGTTTTCTTACGATTTCGATCCGTTCAACGGAATCACGTCGACGAGCCAGGACTTCAACGCCACGGCGCTGCACGAGATCGGCCACGCACTCGGCTTCGTGTCGCACACGGGGCTCAAGGAGCTCGCTTCGTCGAACCCTGTCGTCCTCACCACGTGGGATCTGTACCGTTTCCGGACCGGGATCGGGACGGGCACGTTCACGACCGCGCAGCGCGTGACGTCATCCGGCGGCGAGCAAGTACAGTTCACCGGCGGGGGCACGACGCGCCTTTCGACCGGACGGCCGAACGGAACCGGTGGTGATGGCAACCAGGCCAGCCACTGGAAGGACAACGTCCAGAACAGCGGTACGTACATCGGGATCATGGATCCGACGGGCGCCGACGGCGACCTCGACGAGTTGACCCAGGTCGATCTCGACACGCTCGACTTCATCGGCTACGACGTGAAGGACCTCGTCACGGTCGACTCCGTGTCCGCGGACGTCGCCGGCTCGACGCTGAACATCGAGGTCGCGGTCACGACGGCGAACCGCCGGCTCGAGACCGTCAGGACGACGGTGCTCGACAGCGCCAACCAGACACTCGGGTCGCCGATCGTCACGTCGGTCGGGTCGGAGGGTGTCGTGCAGACCGAGGTGAACTTCCCTGTCAGCATCGCCAACTCGCCCACGGCGGCAAAGGTCTCGGTCGTCGCCATCGACGGTGACGGCATCGAGAGCGCGCCGACCGTTCTCGATTTCAGCGTCGCGGAGCCCGGCGGCGGCAACATCACCGCCGTGAAGCACAACGGCAAGAAACTGACGATCACGGGCACGGGCTTCACCGGCACGCTGACGGTGGAGGTGAACGGCGTCATCGTCGCGCCGCCGATCTCGATCAAGATCAAGGGCGGCGGAACGAAGCTCAACATCAAGGGCAGTGCCGCGACGCTCGGACTCGTGACCGGGACGAACCGGATCCGGGTCTCGTCGAACGGAGCCTTCTCGAACCTGTTCTTCCTGAACAGATAAGGGGTCGTTGTCGAAACGAAGGGCAACGCGGACCAGGCATTGCGCCTTGGCTCCGTCGCGCGATCCTCTTCAGGCGCCGGAAGAGGTTCGCGCAAAGGCGCCAGAGCGCAAAGCCTGATCCTCCGTCGAGCGCTTCTGGCGGTTGCCGTTTTCCTCCTGTCGGGTCTCTCTGTCATATCGTCGACAGCCCAGGGCGGACGAGTGCGGGTGACGGTGCTCGTCGAGTCGACCTCTGCCGGTGCTGCGAAGAGAATCCTCGTGTCGCCGGACGTCCTGCTCGCGGGACCCGGCCGAGTCGGACGGTTCTCGGCGGTCCGCATTGAAACCTCCCCGGAACGTGTCGTAGAGCTGTCCGCCGATCCGGGCGTTCGCGTCTGGCCGTGGGAACCTCCCCGGCCACACGACGAGCGGTCCGGGCAGATCCTCTCCGGCGCACTCGACGACGACGGACAACCCGTTGGTCCCGGGTATCTCGAGTTTCTGGCGGCGCACGGCCTCGACGGACCGTCAGCGACGCTGATCGACGTCACCGACTCGGGGTTCGATCGCGGCTCGGTATCCGACGTCCCGGCGGACTTTCTCGACGAGAGCGGCGAGACACGCGTTGCCTACGCCCGCGACTTCACCTTCGACGACGACCCGCACGACCTGACGGGCCACGGGACCCTGAATGCATCGATCGCGGCGGGCCGCGCGGCGGGCGACGTCGACAGTGGCGGCTACGACTTCGGTTTGGGAGTCGCGCCGGGTTCGCGCGTCGGCTCGTCGCGCATATTCCGCAACAACGGAGCCTTCGGGCTGCAGGCGTTCTACGCGACCGTCACGACGCCGGCCTGGCGCGACGGGGCCCGGGTGTCGTCGAACTCGTGGGGCTCTCCAGCGAATGTCTACACGCCGGATGCGACCGAATACGACGCGATCGTCCGCGATGCGGACCCCGAGACGCCGGGCAACCAGGAGATGGTCGTCGTTTTTTCTGCCGGGAACGCTGGTCCCGGCGGACGTATCGAGACGCCCGGCACGGCCAAGAATGTCATCACGGTCGGCGCGGCCGAGGGCGTGCGCGGCGGGACGGACGGTTGCGGCGTCGGGCCGACGCTCGCCGATTCCGTCTTCGACGTAGCGAGTTTCTCGGCCGGCGGACCGGTCGACGACGGGCGAATCAAGCCGGACCTGGTCGCTCCCGGGACTCACATCACGGGAACGAAGAGCCGCGCGGACGGCTACCGAGGTGACGGCGTGTGCATCGACGGATTCCCGGGCGATCGCTCACGCCTGACGTGGTCGTCGGGCACGAGCCACGCGGCACCCGCGGTCGCGGGCGCGGCGGCGCTGCTCGTCGACTACCTCACGCGCGAACGGGGCGCCTCGCCGTCACCGGCGCTGGTGAAGGCCTGGCTCTGCAACTCGACCCGCTACCTTACGGGCGTTTCCGCGAACGACGACCTGCCGTCGCCGCGACAGGGCTGGGGGCTCGTCGACCTCGGCCGCGCGCTCGACGGCTCTCCGCGTTTCGTCATCGACCAGTCGGTGCGGTTCGAGTCATCGGGCCAGTCGAGCGTGCACACTCTGGTGCCCGTGGACGCCGGTGCGCCGGTGCGCGTGACGCTGGTCTGGAGCGACGCGCCGGGTGCTCCCGGCACGGCTCCGCTCGAGAACGATCTCGACCTGGAGGTCGAAGCCTCGGGTCAGCTGTTCCGGGGCAATCATTTCTCGCGCAACGTGTCGCTTGCGGGCGGTCTCGCCGACACCCGCAACACGGTCGAGAGCGTCTGGCTGCCGGCGGGCGCCGGCCCCGTGCGCGTCCGCGTGCGGGCGACACGAATCGCCGACGACGGCGTGCCGGGCAACGGCGTGCCCGCGGATCAGGATTACGCCCTCGTCGTCTCGAACGCCGAGGAGCGCAACGTTCCCATCCTGCGAGTTTCGTCGGCGATGATCGAACCGGCCGCTCCGGGTGGCGAGGGCAGCGTTCGGTTGACGTTCACCAACTCTGGCAATGCCCCCGCGCCGTCGGGCGCCGTCGCGCTTGCCGGAGGTCCGGGCGTGACAGTGCTGGACGGCGACGACGTGCTGCCGGCACTGGCTCCCGAGTCGGCGGCGTCGCTCGCGCGGGGATTCCGGATCCGGCTGGACGCCACGGTGCCGTGCGGCGCCCCGCTCGGGCTCGTCGCGCGCGTCGGCGGGCTGACGATCCCGATTGCGGCGCACGCGGGTGCGCTCGTGGAGACGACGCTCCTCGAGGACGACGTCGAGGGCGCCACGACGTGGACTTTCGGCACCGACAACCGCGGGGCGACGTGGAACGTCGTCTCGACCCGCGCCCGCTCGGGAACGAAGTCGTGGTTCGTGCCCGGGGCGAGCGTGAGCGGCGACGGATATATCGTCTCGCAGCCCATCGCGATTCCGGCGAACGCGGTCGACGCGCGATTCGAGTTCTGGCACACGTACGAGCTCGAGCGCGGATTCGACGGCGGTGTCGTGGAGGTCTCGGATGGTGGAGCGTTCGTCGACGCGGGCAAGCTCGCGCGAGCTGGTGCCTATCCGGCGAACATCTTTGCGCTCTACGGCAACACGCTAGGGACAAGGGCGGCGTGGACGGGCGGCAGGCTCGGCGATTTCACGCGTGTCGAGGTGGACCTGACTCCGTTCGCGGGGCGGACGATCCGGCTGCGGCTGCGGGCCGGCGCGGATGCGCGAACCGGAGGCCCCGGGTGGTACGTCGACGACTTGCGGGTGACGGCGACGGTGACCGATTGCACCTCGAGCGGAGCGCTGCCGGGCGTCGTCTCGGCGAGTTACCGGAATGACAAGCTCAAGGTGAAGGCGACGGGCATCGATGCCAGCGCCGTGATCGCGATCAACGGGAGGACGGTGCTCGTCCCAGCGAGGTACGCGGCGGCAAAGGGCGTGCTCAAGGTGAAGGGCGGTACGGAGCTGCTGAACCTGCGGCCGGGGCTCAACGTCGTGACGGTGACGGCCGGCGGGCGGACGTCGCGCACCTTCGCGTTCTCTCTGTGATCTCGGTGCCTTTGTGCACTCTGTATGCCCACGGCAATGGCGTTGCCGTACAGAGAGCACGGAGACACAGAGCACACAGCCCTAATATTTCTCGCGTCTCAGGCAAACATTCCCTCCCCTTCTGAATCGTATGCCGCGCACGTCCATTGACGCGCGGGTTTCGACGTTTGTTCTTCGATACGGGAATGACTGTTTTTGAAGCGTCCGGCACTCACATAAGAGCTGGACTGCACGGCGTGGAACGGCACGCGGTGATCGTCGGAGATACGACGCACCGCGGGCTCGGGGATCGGTGGATCGAGGGATCGGCCTCCCCACCCTGTTTCGGTTTTGAGGAGAATGTAACGTTGACCAAGAATGTGTTTCTGAACGTCGCCGGCGGTATCGCGCTGGCGGGTCTCGTCGTCACGGCAATCGGATGCGGCTCGCCCGCACCCACCACCAACACGACGAACGCGAACGCGCCGGCCAAGCCGGTGGCGACGACCAACGCGCCGGCGCCGGCCGCGAATGCCAACACCGCCGCTCCGGCGGTGACGAATGCGCCGGCCGCCACGAACGCCGCGGCCCCGAAGGCGGGCGAGGCGGCACAGCCGGGGACGACGGCTCCCGCGTCGACCGACAAGAAGAACTAGCGCCCGAGGCGCCTGACAATGCGCCCGCGAATCCTTCGGGGTTTGCGGGCGCTTCTCATTTGTCGATGGAGCGTATGATCGTATCGAAGCGCGCGGAGCGCTGAAGCGGGCGCCACTTCACACGAGCCGCCCGCAAGGAGGAGTTATGTTTACCTTGATTGGCTGGGCGTTGTTCGGGCTCGTCGTCGGACTGATCGCGCGATTCCTCACTCCGGGCAGGGATTCGATGGGCTGCCTGATCACGATCGCAATCGGGATTGCCGGGTCCTTCGTCGGAGGAGCCTTGTCGATGTTGCTGCGGGGTCGCAGTCTGACGGACCTGGACCTGCACCCGGCGGGGTTCATCATGTCGGTGATCGGAGCGGTCGTGCTGCTGCTGCTGTACCGGCTCTTGTCAAAGAGGTAGCGCCCCTGCGTCTTTGCGTCTTCCCTTTGCGTCTCTGCGAGAACCCGACTCGAGACGGTTTCTCGCAAAGGCGCAAAGGACAGACGCAAAGGCGCAAAGGACAGACGCAAAGGCGCAGAGGATGACCTAGACCGGTTTTCGCCCCTCCAGCACCAGCAGCAGGTTTCGCCCGACGTACCGCCGAGCCGATTTCGCAACCGCCGCCAGCGCCTCGTCGCCCTTGAACACCCGTCGCCGCAGCTTCTCGAACCCAGCGCCCGCCATCGCTTCCTCGTAGTCCTCGACCGTGTGCCGCACCGCCCCGAGCCGATACTCCACGCCTTCGGTCGTGAAATTCGCTTCCTTGCCGTCAAAGGCGAGTTCCGGGTGATAGACCGAGAAGACGAGCCGTCCGCCGGGCCGCAGAGCCTCCGCCAGAGCTCCGAACAGAGCCGTCAGGTCGTCGATGTGCTCGCCGATCAACGCGCAGAGCGCAGCATCGAAGCTCCCTGCGTCGAGCGGCAGAGGGCGAGCGATGTCCGCACAGACGAGCGGGATACCCGGAAGTAGCGACCGTGCGACCGATAGCATGCCCATTGAGAAGTCCACGCCGACCGCCGGGCATCCGGCAGCGGCGATCGCTCGCAGGTTGCGGCCCGTACCGCAGCCGGCATCGAGAACGGTCTCGCCTTCTATCGGCGCGAGGATCCGCATCGTCTCGCGGGCGTCGAGCGCGACGACGGGGTTGTCGGTGGTGTCGTAGGCGGTGGACCAGAGGTCGTAGCCTTCGCGGACGGGGAGGCGGCGAGATTCAGGCATGCGGTCAAGATGAAAGACCCGCGTGTCGTCCGTCAATCGGATCTGCGCGTCGGGGTGACACTTCAGCGCGCGGGCTCGTTGGGCGCTCGTCGGCAATGAGCCTCAGTATGCGTATGGGTGGGACACCGATCGCGATGGAATGATTCGCTAGTTGGACGCGCAGCGAGATGCGATCGTGTCGCAACTTGACGGCAATGGCCCTGTGCTCGAAGCTACGAGTCCGGCAGTTTCTTTTTCATCGCCGAGGGAGGGACTCGAGTTCGACGCAACACAAGCTGGCCCTTGTCCTCGACAATCCACTCGACGATCTCGCCGCGCTCGAACTCCATGGCCTGGGCGATGGCCGAAGGAAAGTTGATGTACCACTGCTCGCTCTGCTTGCGCTTGATGAGTTGGACCTTGGTCGGGCACCCCATAAGGAAAACCTCCTCTCAATCGGTCGACAAAACGCACGGGCGAGACCAAGGTCCCTCCCACGATCGTGAGTCTAGTAATGTCACTAGATCACTTGACCGAAGAACGCAAGCAAATTCGACTTCGACCTGCCGAGCCGAGCGAATTCAGGCGAGTCCTATCTAGTCCAGGGCCAGCCTCCAGTCGACCGCGGAGCGGTCGAAGGAAATAGCCGTGGGTCGCGGGGGCGAGTGCAA
>CAZXLQ010000161.1:0-11773 GCA_964641945.1 uncultured Clostridia bacterium | reverse complement strand
CGATTCTCGAAAAGATAAAACGCTGTAAGGCTATTTCCGAGACGCTACACTAGCTGGGCTTTTCGCAGCCCTTACGCGTGTAGAACCACCAGTTGATTGCGGTCGCGAACACGTAGAAAGCGACCGCCCCGATGAAGAACGGCCTTGCCGAGCCGGTCGACGTGATCGAGGAGCCGACAAGCATTGCAAACAGGAATGGTCCGTAGGCGGCGACGGCGGCGGTCCAGCCGATCACGCCGGCTGCCTGCCGCGGACTGTGCGCGAAAATGATCGGGTACTGCCTGAAAGTCGCGGCGTTCCCGACGCCCGTCAGCAGGAAGATCGTGAGCATCAGGATGACGAACATCGGAAACTGGTCGACTGACGTCGGCGTGAGCAGGCCGCTGTAGATCATCACGACGCCGCAGACGGTCATTCCGATGCCGACGACGTGCGTGAGAATCGCGCCTCCGATCTTGTCTGCGACCGGTCCGAACAATACGCGCGCCCCTGAGCCGATGAGCGGCCCGAGGAACGCCCACTTCAGGGGATCCGGCGCACCCGGGAATCCGCCGTATACCTTGACGATGAGCAACGGGAATACCGCCGAGAACCCGGCGAACGATCCAAAGGTCATCAGGTACGTCGCGGTGCAGAACCACGTATGGCGGTTCTTGAAGATGTCGAGTTGCTCGCGGAAGCTCGCCCGGATCGGGACGCTGCGAATGAACCACCACGCGGCGACCGTCATTATCAGCAGCAGCGGCACGTAGACGAACGCCGCGTTCTGAAGCCAGATGTCAGACGTCTGGCCTGCCTTCGTCATCGACTGGGAGCCCCCCGCCATTGCACCAAACACGGGCGCCGCGATGATGAGCGGAGTGACGAACTGCGCGACGCTGACGCCGAAGTTCCCGATCCCGGCCTGGATGCCGAGCGCAGTGCCCTGCAGGCGCTTGGGAAAGAAAACGCTCGTGCTCGGCATATACGACGAGAAGTCGCCACCACCGAACCCGGCCGAGAACGCGAGCACCAGGAACAGCCAATAAGGTGTCTCGGGGTTCATGACGGCGAGGCCGATGCCGACGCAAGGAATGAGCTTGAGCACCGTCGCGATCGTGATTACGTGCCGCGATCCGAAGATCGGAATGAGGAACGTGTGAAGGATTCTCAGCGTGCCGCCGGCCAGTCCCGGCATCGACGCAAGCCAGAAGAGTTGCATCGTGTCGAACTTGAAGCCGATCTGAGGCAATCGAACGACGATCGCGCTCATCATGAACCACGTCGCAAACGACAGGACCAGCGTGAGCGTCGTGATGGTCAGCGTGCGCCACGCGATCCGGCTGCCAGTCTCGGCCCAGAACTGTGGATCGTCCGGCTCCCACCGGTCCAGCCACGTTCCTCCCGCGGTTTTGCCGGGTCCTGGCAACGGAGGGAGAGCCTTCGCGTCGACCTGATCTCCTATATTCATGCCGGCCTCCTTACTTGTTGCCGTGAATCTAGAACTTGCCAGGGTCGCGGTCTGTGACGATTGTCACAAGCCCTGTAGACCAGAGACTCCACGGACTTCGACTGACCGAGCACGGCAAACTCCGTGCCTCACGTAAAGCCGCATTTTCTGCCGGAGTTGTGGACACGCAGGTGCGCAAAAGCGCGCAGTCACGGGGAATACTGCTGACCCGTCGCTCGTACCAGTGCAGGTCTAGCGATGCAGAGGCCCATCGCGACGTGGTCGTTTGTATCGTGCCACGCGAACCGAACGGGCAGCGTGCCGTAAGTCGACGGACTCTGGCACGACACGTGCGAATCGGCTCGGATCATGGGTTCGAGTCACAGGTCACTTGTGATTCTTGTCACATCGCCACGGAACCGGTTGGCTTAGTTTCAAACCGAACCTGTCGGACACGCGGAGGAACAGTGCAGGCAAGTCAACGACAATCAACCCGTGCAAAATCGGCCAAGGTCGCAGTCATTACTGCAGTCGCGGCGCTCGGAGTCTTTACTGCATACGGCCAGACTGCCCCGGCGACCGGGACTGCGCCGCCACCGCAGCCTGCGGTTTCGAATTCCGTTACGCCGGCAGCGACGAATAGCGCCGCAGCCGGAAATGCCGTACCTCAACCTGCGGCCGCAACACCGGAGCAAGGCGCCTTCGCTGCAGCTGCGGCCGTTGCTGAAGGCGACCCGGCAGCGAAGATGTTTCTTCAGAAATGCGCGGGTTGCCACACCATCGGCAAGGGCAAGCTGACGGGTCCCGACCTCAACGAGTCTTCAAAGTGGCAAGCTCCGGATCTCGACAAGGCGATCAAGGTCATGGAGTCTAAGGTTGGACCTCTCACGGCCGACGACGTCGTGCTACTGCGCGACTTCCTGAAGTCTGCCGATGTCAGGGACCGGCTCGCCGCCGAGCAGGAGCGGTTCGCCAAGGCCACGGCGGCTTCATTCGATCCGCCGTCGCCAGTCATCGGCGAGGCTCTCTTCACCGGTCGCACGCAATTGGCCGGCGGTGGTTTGGCCTGCGTCGCGTGTCACGCCGTTTCGGGTAACGGTGGCAACCTCGCCCTCCCGCTCGACGGCGTTCACGCCAAGCTCGGTGAAACTCCGCTTCAATCGGCGATCGAGAAGACGAGCTTCAAGGTGATGACCGCCGCCTACCGCGACCATCCGGTCACAAAGCAGGAAGCCATCCATCTGACGGCGTACCTGGGATCCCTTCAACCGACCGCACCGGTCGCGACAACACGCGCGCCGCTCGCCGGAGCCATCGGCGCCGCAGTGCTCTTCATCGCGCTCGGTCTGGCCTACGGCGGACGGCGAACCAGCGTCCGGCAGCAACTTCTGAGGAGACGACGCGATGGCCTGGATTAAGGACATCTTCGCACCCGAGCAGCGCAAGTGGGAGGACTTCTACCGAAACCGGTGGTCCTACGACAAGATCGTACGCAGCACCCACGGCGTGAATTGCACCGGGTCTTGCAGCTGGAACATCTACGTCAAGAACGGAATCGTGACGTGGGAGATGCAGGCGCTCGACTACCCGATCCTCGACCGCGAGCTTCCTCCCTACGAACCGCGCGGTTGCCAGCGCGGCATCTCGTACAGCTGGTACGTCTACAGCCCGCTGCGCGTGAAGTACCCGTACATGCGCGGCGCCCTCCTCGACCTCTGGCGCGAAGCAAAGCGTGAGCACGTCGACGATCCCGTCGCTGCATGGAAGTCGGTCGTCACGAACCCCGAGTCGCGCAAGCGCTACCACCGGGCCCGCGGCAAGGGTGGATTCCGTCGCGTTTCCTGGCCCGAGGTCAACGAGCTCATGGCCGCGGCGAACATCTCGACCGTGAAGGAACACGGCCCCGACCGCATCATCGGATTTTCGCCGATCCCGGCCATGTCGATGGTGTCCTACGCCGCGGGCGCCCGCTATCTCCAGCTCATCGGCGGCGTCTGCATGTCGTTCTACGACTGGTACTGCGACCTGCCGCCCGCCTCGCCCGAGATCTGGGGCGAGCAGACGGACGTCGCAGAGAGCGCGGACTGGTTCAACTCGAAGTTCATCGCCGTCGTCGGCTCGAACGTCCTGATGACAAGGACTCCCGATGCGCATTTCCTCGTCGAAGCCCGTCACAAAGGCGCGAAAGTCGTCGTCTTCTCGCCCGACTTCAGCATGACGTCGAAGATCGCCGACGAGTGGGTGCCGCTCAACCAGGGCCAGGACGCGGCCTACTGGATGGCCGTCAGCCACGTCATCCTGAAGGAAGCCTTCGTCGACCGCTCGGTTCCCTACTTCCAGGACTACCTGAAGAAATACAGCGACGCACCGTTCGTCGTGATGCTCGAGGACGCCGGCGACGGGTCCTATCGACCCGGCCGACTGCTGCGCGCATCGGACATCACCGCGCACGCGGGCGAAGAAAACGCCGAGTGGAAGCTCTTCATGCTCGATGCGGCTTCCGGAAAACTCCGCATTCCGCAGGGGACGGTCGGCCACCGTTGGCAGACGCAGAAGGGCCGCTGGAACCTGAAGCTCGAGGACGCCGACGGCGTCGCGATCGATCCGTCTCTCACCCTCGACGGCGCGAACGCCGTTCCCGTGCTCTTTTCGGACTTCACCGACGGGACGTCGTCCGTCTTCCGCACCCGCTCGGTCCCGTCGATGACGGTCGAGACCGCCGACGGCCCCGTCCAGGTCACGACCGCGATGGAGCTGATGTTCGCGCAGTACGGCGTTCGCCGGCTCGACTCGCTCGAGGGCGAATGGCCGACCGGCTACGAGGACGATCGGCTGCCATTCACGCCGGCCTGGCAGGAGCAATTCACGGGCGTGCGCGCGACCGACGTCATCCGTTTCGCCCGTCAATGGGCGAAGACCGCCGAGAAGAGCCGCGGCAAGTGCTCGATCATCATCGGCGCCGGCGTCAATCACTGGTACCACAACAATCTGATCTACCGGTCCGCGATCACGACGCTGATCCTCACCGGGTGCGTCGGCGTGAACGGCGGCGGACTGAACCACTACGTCGGACAGGAGAAGCTCGCTCCGATGGCCGCGTGGGCGCCCATCGCGTTCGCCACCGACTGGGGCGGCCCGCCACGGCTGATGAACTCGCCGTCGTTTCACTACATCCACTCGGACCAGTGGCGCTACGACCGCAAGTTCTCGGAGGTCTGCGCCGTCGCTGACGACGACCACGCCATGGCGACCGGCCACACTGCCGACAAGCAACTCCTGGCCGTCCGGAACGGCTGGCTCCCCTGTTATCCGCAGTTCACCACGAGCAGCCTCGATGTCGTCCGTGACGCCGAGCGCGCCGGCGCATCGACCGACGCCGAGATCGTCAAGCACACCGTCGATCGGCTGAAGAATCGCACGCTCAAGTTCTCGATGGAGGACCCCGATGCACCGAGCTCGTTCCCGCGCGTCTGGTACATCTGGCGCGGCAATGCCCTGCTGTCGTCTGCAAAGGGCCACGAGTACTTCCTCAAGCACTACCTCGGCACGCACACGAATACGATCGCAGCGGAAGTCGCCAAGCAGGACATCGTGGACGTCGAGTGGCGCGACGACGTCGAGTGCGGAAAGTTCGACCTGGTCGTGGACCTGAACTTCCGTATGGATTCTTCGGCGCTCTACTCCGACATCGTCCTTCCGGCGGCGACCTACTACGAGAAGAACGACCTCAACTCGACGGACATGCACACGTTCATCCATCCGTTGCAGGCCGCCGTTCCTCCGTGCTGGGAAGCGCGCAACGACTGGGACATCTTCAAGGAGATCGCACGCGAGACTGCCAAGCTCGCAGACCGCTATCTGCCGGAGCCGGTCAAGGACATCGTCATCTCTCCGTTGCAGCACGACACGCCCGCCGAGATTGCGCAGCCGGCCGTCAAGGACTGGTCGCGTGGAGAGTGCGAGGCCCTCCCGGGCAGGACGATGCCCGGAATGACGGTCGTGACGCGAAACTACCGCGAGCTCTACAACCGCTTCATCTCGCTCGGGCGCAACTACCGCGACAAGGGACTCGCCGTCCACGGCACCCACTACGACATCGACGACGTCTACGACGAATACATGATGAGCCGGCCGGTCGAGACGTGGAACGACACGACCTACCCGTCGCTCAGCAAGGACGTAGACGTCTGCAACGCGATCCTCGCCTTCGCCGCGGAGACGAACGGCGAGCTCGCCTTCCGGGCCTACGAGGCCGAGTCGAAGAAGACCGGCATCGACCACACCCACCTCGCCGCCGACACGCGTGCGGTCCGGATGACCTTCGACGACATCATCAACCAGCCGCGCCGCGTGCTGACGACACCGTATTGGACCGGAATCACGAACGACGGCCGCGCCTACACGTCGTACGCGCAGAACGTCGAGGAGTTGATCCCGTGGCGAACGCTAACCGGACGCCAGCACCTCTACCTGGACCACGAGACGTACCGCGCGTTCGGCGAACACCTGCCGACCCACAAGCCGCGTCCCGAGGCCCGAACGATGCGCGACCTCGAGAAGACGAAGTCCGGCCACAACGCGCTGGTCCTCAACTACCTGACTCCGCACGGCAAGTGGCACATCCACTCGACGTTCGGTGACACCCTTCGCATGGAGACGCTGTCGCGCGGCATCGAGCCGTTCTGGATGAACGACAAGGACGCCGCGATGGCCGGGATCGAGGACAACGACTGGGTCGAGGTCATCAACGACCACGGCGTCGTGTGCACGCGCGCGTGCGTCAGCGCCCGCCTGCCTCGCGGGATGGGAATGATCTACCACGCGACGGAACGGACGCTTTCGGTGCCGAAGTCGCCCGGTCGCGGCGCGCGGCGCGCCGGCGGCCACAACAGCCTCACCCGCGTGCGCCTGAAGCCGCTCTTCATGATCGGCGGCTACGCCCAGTTCACCTACGCCTTCAACTACTGGGGACCGACGGGAGTCAATCGCGACACCTACGTCATCGTCCGCAAGATGGACAAGGTCGAGTTCTAGAGGACTACCGCGATGCAACCTCGAATCCTCGAAACACAAATACACACGTTGGCACCAAGGCATCGGCATGAGCCTTCCTCGGCGCTGGCAGACGACCCCCATCGACGGGACCCGCTCGCTACCGCGCGCGGTACTGAGGAGCCACCGAGATGAACGTACGATCTCACGTCGCGATGGTCTTTCACCTCGACAAATGCATCGGCTGCCACACGTGCAGCATTGCGTGCAAGAACGTCTGGACCGACCGCGCCGGCGCCGAATACATGTGGTGGAACAACGTCGAGACCAAGCCGGGCACCGGCTATCCGACGCTCTGGGAGAACCAGGACACCTACAAGGGCGGCTGGAAGCTCGCCGGGAGCAAAGGCTCCCGTCACCTTAAGCTCCGCTGCCAGGACAAGCTCTCGGCGCTCACGAAGCTCTTCTACAACCCGAACCAGCCGGGCCTTCAGGACTACTACGAGCCCTGGACCTACACGTATTCGGACCTCTTCGACTCGCCCGAAGGCGACGACCAGCCGACCGCCCGTCCGGTCTCGCTCATCACCGGCGAGCACATCGACATCGAGGCCGGCCCGAACTGGGACGACGATCTCTCGGGCTCGCCGATCTACGCCGAGAACGACCCGAACCTCGACAGATTGACCGACGCCGAGCGCGAGATGATGTTCGAGATCGAGCGCATCTCGATGATGTACCTGCCGCGGATCTGCAACCACTGCGCGAACCCGAGTTGCGTCGCGTCGTGCCCGTCCGGTGCGCTCTACAAGCGCGGCGAGGACGGCATCGTCCTCGTCAACCAGGAAGCCTGCCGCGGATGGCGCGCCTGCGTAACCGCGTGTCCGTACAAGAAGATCTACTACAACTGGCAGACAGGCAAATCGGAGAAGTGTATCCTCTGCTACCCGCGCCTCGAGACCGGCCAGGCGCCCGCGTGTTTCCATTCGTGCGTCGGCCGCATCCGCTACATCGGTGTGCTCCTCTACGACGCCGACAGGGTGCCGGACGCGATGACGGTGCCGAACGAGGGACTCGTCGAGTCGCAACGCTCCACGATCCTCGATCCGCACGACCCCGAGGTCGTGGCCGCCGCGCGCGCCAATGGAATCAGCGACGAGTTCATCGAGTCGGCCCAGCAATCGCCCATCTACAAATACGTGATCGAGTGGGGCCTCGCGCTGCCGCTCCACGTCGAATTCCGCACGATGCCGATGCTCTTTTACGTGCCGCCCCTGCTGCCCGTCAGCGGACGCTCCACGTCTGGCGTGTATGCAAACGACGGCGACGCGTTCTTCACGGACCTCGAGCGCGCCCGCATGCCGATCGAGTATCTCGCGAGCCTCTTCAGCGCCGGCAACGTCGAGATCGTCGAACAGGTGCTGAGAAAACTGATGGCGATCCGCGTGTTCAAGCGCGCCCAGGACCTCGATGACACGGCGCCCGAAACCGTGGCTCGCATGCTGCGCGACGCGGGTCTCGATCCCGAAACGGCCGAAGCCATCTACCGGATGACGGCGCTGGCCACGACCGACGACCGCTACGTCCTTCCGCCGATCCAGCGTGAGGAATACGTCGACGGCTTCGACGATGGACCGTCGATCGCCAAGGGCGAGGTTGGTCTCGGGTTCGTACAGATCGCACGGAGGGGCGCATGAGCACGGTTGTCGCATCCAGTGCAAACGTCGATGGCCTGAGTGCGCCAAGGGCCAGGCTCGTGAAGGCACTCGTGGCAATGGCTCCGTTGCTCGACTATCCCACTGCCGCACTTCCGACGGACGTGATGATCTGCCGGCGACAGATCGCTCGACGTTGGCCTGAGGCCGCCGACCTGCTCACGCCCTTTCTGATGTGGACGCTCAACGAGCCGCTCGACGTGCTCGAAGAGCGGTACACGCGGACCTTCGACATCTCGGCCGTGTGCGCGCCGTACGCCGGCGTCCACATCTTCGGCGAGGAGAGTTTTGCGCGCGGCGAACTGATGGCGCGACTTCGCGACTCGTTCGACCAGCTGGGTTTCGAGGCAGGCTCGGAGTTGCCCGATCACATCGCCGTGCTGCTGCGATTCGCCGGACTTCTCGACGAAGAGGCGCTCGACGAGCTGGTCGAATACTGCTTGTCGAGCGTCGTCTCGACGATGGCGAAGCGCTTCGCCACCCTCGAGAACCCGTACCGCGAGCCAATCTCCGCACTGAACCTCATCGTCGGCGATGCCGCGACCCACGGAGGCAGACCATGATCGAAACATTTCTGCTCATCGGACTCCCGTATCTCGCGCTAGTCGCGTGCATCGTGGGAACGATCAAGAGATTCCGACTGGAGCCGTACAACGTCTCGGCGCTTTCGTCGCAGTTCCTGGAGCACCGCACGCTCAAGTGGGGCTCGGTGCCGTGGCACGCAGGCATCATCGTCATCCTGCTCGCACACATCTTCGTTTTCCTGTTTCCGGGCGTCTGGCGTGCCATCACCGCGAACGCCATCGCACTGGTGGCGATCGAAACCGTCGGCATCTCGCTCGCATTCCTTTGCCTCGCCGGAATGCTCGTACTGATCGTGCGCCGGCTCGTGTCGCCCAGGGTCCAGGCCGTGACGACGAACGTCGATCTAGTCGTGCAGGCATTGCTCCTCGTCCAGATCGTGCTCGGCCTTGGCGTGGCTCTCAGCTACCGGTGGGGTGCTGCGTGGGCTCCCGGAACCGTCGTGCCATATCTCTGGAGCATCGTCACGCTTCAGCCGGACGCGACGTTCGTCGCGGAGATGCCGGGTCTCGTCAAGGCCCACATCGCTGGAGCCTGGGTCATCATCGGGCTCATACCCTACTCCCGGCTAATCCACATGTTCACGGCGCCTCTGCACTACGTGATGCGCGCTCCGCAGGTCGTCGTGTGGGGCAATCTAGCGCGACTCGGCAAGGTCGCTGGAGACAAACTCGTCGGTTCGCGTCGACTCTTCATCACCGGGAGTATCGCAACGGCATCGGGAGTCGGTCTGCTCGGAGTCGGCGTGCTCGACAAGTTCGTGCGGTACTTCCAGGGTCCAAGACTCACCGAAGATCAGCGAGCTGACCTGCTCGAGGAACGCCTCGTGCGCGTCAAGGCGACCGCCGAGCAGCGCGAGCTCGAGCTCGAGCGGCTGCGGAGCGCCTATATCGCCGTTGGCCCTCTCTCCCAGCTCGACCCGAAGAAGGGCCGGTACTTCATCGATTACGAGATGCGGCCCGCGCTTGCGTTCAAGGGTGACGACGGCATGCCGATCCTGATCTCCGCGAAGTGCACCCACCTCGGATGCACCGTAGCGAGCGAGGTGAACGATCAGGGACAGATCCTCTGCCCGTGTCACGTCTCGTACTTCGACATCAAGACCGGAGCACCGAATCCGGGGGCTCCCGCAAAGGCGCCGCTCCCGCACCTCGACTGGGTCCTGATGGACGCGGCGGGCGCCGTCGTCGGCCGCAGCACCGAACCGCCTGCGGTTCCGGCGAGTGAGCTCGCTGCATGTACGGTCTATATCCCGAAGCGGACCACCGAGGAGGCGTGATGAACGCAGTTTCGAAACTCTCCGCCCTTGCCGGCTTCGTGGCCGATCGCTTTCCGGTCGACAAGATGAACGTCGCATCGATGATCGGCAAGAAGGTCGTTCCGGTGCATCGGATGAGCTGGGCCTACTATCTCGGCGGCCTGACGCTCTTCTTTTTCCTGATCCAGATCGGAACGGGACTGATGCTGCTCTTCTACTACGAGCCAACGGTCAGCGATGCGCACGCTTCGGTCGAATACATAACGAACCACGTCAGTGGCGGAGCGTTGATCCGCAACCTGCACGCGTGGTCGTCCTCGGCGATGATCCTGTGCGTCCTCGCACACCTGATCACTACGTTTGCGATGAAGGCGTTCGAGAAGCCGCGCGAGGTCATCTGGCTCAGCGGCGTTCTGATGCTGTTTCTGACATTTGGATTCGGCTTCACCGGTTACCTGCTCCCGTGGAACCAGATCGCGGTAAACGCAACGAAGATCGGCCTGCAGTCGATCGAGGAAGTTGGTGCATACCTGCCCGGCAGTCTTGCGACCCTGCCGGCGACGATCAAGGAAACGATCCAGGGCGAAGCGACTGTCGGACAGGCGACGCTCAGCCGCTTCTACGCGATCCATGTGGTCGTCCTGCCGCTACTGACGCTCGGCCTGCTCGGGATGCACGTCTTCGGAATCCAGCTTCACGGCATGAGTCGCGGGACCGAGGCCCTCAAGGTCCGGTTCGAGAAGTTCTTTCCCGACTTCGTGATCAAGGACCTGACGGCGTGGGGCGTCGCGTTTCTCGTGATCTTCGTCGTGGCTATCTGTCTGCCCTTCGAGTCGTTCTTCTCGTACACGCTGGCCGAGCCGTACAACGCACTGGGATCGACACCGGAGGGAATCAAGCCGGAGTGGTATTTCTTCTTCGTCTATTACCCGCTCGAACTGCTGCCGTTCTGGGTCATCATTCTCGCCAGCAATGCGGCCGCGCTCGTTCTGCTGGCGGCTCCGTGGATCTTCCGCGGGACGACCCGGAGAACGCTGAGGGCGCTTGCCGTTGCCGGCGCGGCGTACCTGATCATAGTCACCATCTTCGGGCAGCAGATCTACGACGCCATCAAGGGAGGCCAGTGATGCGACTGCGACGATTTGCAATCGCCGGGGCGACCATCGCATTGATGTGGACGGCCGGTGCCGGAGTCGCGAACGCCTATCCCGAGTATCAGAAATACTCGCAGACGAACTCGGGCCGAGTGACGAACTGCGCGATGTGCCACACCCATCCGGATGGCCCCGATGGCGCCGGTCACGGCCAGATCGGAAGTCTCGACGCCGATGGCCTCTCGAGACTGGGACGGGCTCGCGCGGCGTTCGAGCCGGGTACCGAGGTCGACAGCCCCATCCTGAACGGCTTCGGCAACACGATCATCCGGACGGTCGGCAAGTCTAAGGTCATCGAGTTGCGGTCGCGGCCGGGCGAGCTTGCCGGGATGCTCGATCAGGCGAGTGATCTCGACGGCGACGGCATTCCGGACGCACGCGAGTTCGCGGAAGGCACCCATCCGCTGCAGGCCGGAAGCGGGAATCCTTGGTCGCTGTTCGTTACGAACCTGCGCAGGTCGGGATTCCACGTGGGCGCAATACTCGTGGCTTCGATCCTCACGATGTACGGGTTGGCGAATCTGCTTCGCGGTTGGCACGCTGCCGCCGCGGCGGCTGAAGGCGCGGAAAAACGGTAAGAGAACTTACCGACCGCGGAGCGGTCGATAAAATAGCCGTGGGTCGCGCGCGGGCGAGTGCAACG
>CAZXLQ010000160.1:0-11787 GCA_964641945.1 uncultured Clostridia bacterium | reverse complement strand
CCCGTTCCCCGTTCCTTGAGCCGCGAGCGGTTGCGAGCGTCCCACGGACGGTGCCTGACAGCGCGGACTCGTCCTCGAGCCAAGGGGCGAGAGGCCGCCTCAGGACAATCGCAGCAGCCCGATGTATCGCTCCTTGGGCACGGCCGCCAGAAATGTTCCCAGACGCGGACCGCGACTTGTCCCGAACAACAACGTGTAGAGGACCCGAAAGAACTTCTTCTGTGCCGCCGACTGCTCCTTGTCTGTCTGCCCTTCCACCTTTGGAATCGCGTACACGGCCTCGGTCGCCTCTTCCATGCTGAAGGACTCGCGTTCGTCGAGCCACCCGACGAGTTTTCCGACCATCTCCAACTCGGCGCCATTCGCCAACGAGAGTTCTCCAAGCTCGATGTCGTCCGCCGGTGAACTACGCAGCGCCACGCGCTGACCCGGCATGAATCGCTCGAGCCACATTTCGGCCTTGTGAAGCCGCTCCTCGAAGTCCGCTCTTGTGTACGGCGTCCCCATCGTTTCGAAGATCTTCTCGAGCGCATCGGCGTTGCCCTGGACGATTCCGCAGAAACCCGTGAGCTGCCGGAACGGCACGGCCTTCAATTGCCGGTCCTGCGTTCGTGCAAGCTCGAGCGATCGAAGGTCCGAATCCATCTGCGGCTCGCCGGCGAGTGCGCGATCGAACTCGTCGTACATTCGAAGCACCTGATCGTCGACGGCGACATCGAACGCCTTCATCGGAGCCACCCGCGCGTACATCCACAACATGACCTCGGGCTGGTAGATCGTCAGCAGGTCCGCAGGCGTGAGCAGCAACCCGGTCGAGCCGCTCATCTTGCCGGTGAGTCCCTTGATTCCGATGAACTCGTAGGGCTGGGGCATCGGCGGCTCGCAGCCAAAAACTCGGCGCGCGATCTCGCTCGAAACCTCGAAACTTCCCCCCGCCGTCGCGTGGTCTTTTCCGAACGGCTCGAACACCACGGCTTCGTGTCGCCACCGCATAGCCCAGTCCACTTTCCAGGGCAATTTCACGTTGACGGCTTCGCGCAGGTCGAGGGTCTCATCGAGTCGGCACGCGGAACAGGTAACCTGGAGGACGGTTTCGGAGTCGCCGACGAGTGTCGCCTTTGTCAGGTCACGATTGCATCCACTGCAATAAACCGTGACGGGAAGGAATGACCTGCGCTCCTCTGCACTCGGTGCCTGCGTCCGATACGACGCAATGATGTCGTAGATGAGGTGACGAGCCGCAACCGCCTCGAGTATCGCACCACGGTAAACGCCGCTCGGGTACTTCACGGATTGACGGAGGATCTCGATCTCCGTCTCGACGCCAAGGTCATTGAGCGCGCCCTCGAATTCCTTCTCGAACCGGTCCGCATAAGAGGGAAACTCGCCGAGCGGGTCGGGAACGCTGGCGAGCGGCCGACCGAGATGCTCTTCGAACGATTCCGGAATCTGCATGCGCCTGGCCCGCTCCTCGAGCCACGACGGCAGCCCGGCATCCGCGGCGGTCTTCGGGCGAGGGATCTTTCGCAGCCGATCGTAATCGTCCCACGAGTGAATGAGCCTTACGCGCTTGCCGCGATCCCGGAGTGCCCGGCCAACGAAGAGAATCGTCGCAATGTCGCGCACGTTGCCGATGTGTATCGACCCGGACGGACTGATCCCCGAGGCGCACGTGTACACTTCAACGTCGGGACGCTCCGCAATCAGTGCGTCAGCCGTTCGATCCGCCCAGTGAATCATTCGCGAGTTCCCTCCAAAAGGAGGGGAGGCTACCGGCCACGTCCGGGTCCGTCAAGCACGCGTCCGATCGTCGAACTCGCCCGAGATCACGAGGACCAGGCCTGTGTCGCGAGTCCTGCCGCAGCGACCAGCGCGGGCGCAAGCGTCGCTCCTTCAACGTCGTCGATCAGGTCCGGCACCGGACGCACCACACCAGGTCGGGTGCCGAGAGCGTCTGCTACGCTCGATGACACGCGATCCCCATCGATCGCGCCACACGTCAGTATGGTCGAAATCGCCGCCCGCTCGGGAGCCTCGGCAATCCGGTCCCTGTAGTAGAGCATCAGCCGATACACCTCGTCGCCGAGTTTCGCGGGATCCCCGTCGAGCGAACGCACGAGCAGGAGCTCACCGTCGCGTACGAACGACGCCTGGCACGTCGCACCTCGCGAACCGATGGCAAGCTTGTCACCTGGCACGCCGTCCCAATCAAACCACGAGGCTTCGCCTACGAATCTGGGAACGATGAGTCCTGCACTCCAACCGAGCGTCGCCACGAGCTCGTCGTACTGCGCGGCAACCGAGTTGCGCATGGCGACGGCGAGAAAGCGGGGCATACGGCCCGACCCGACAAACTGGCGGGCGATCCGCAATTCGTCGGCCGGGACTCCGACCATGCGCTCGACCTTCCAGCCGACCATCTCGCGCAACTCGTCACGCGAGGCTGGCACGCTGTCGAACGTGATCACCAGCGACTTCACCGCCTGTTCCGGCAACAGGACCGACCAGCGCTGACGGCGCCCAAGCCCCGCGGCACGGGCAGTGCCGTCGACGACGCCCGCAAGCTCGACGAGGTTCGGTATGTTCGGCTGGTCGAAGCTCGGGACCAGCAGACCCGGCGCGAGCGGTGCACGGGCAGCTGCCCCGATGACGAATCGCTCGCCACGACGTCGCACCTCAACAGCCGCTAGTTCCGCCGCGTCGAGGACGAAGGCCGCCCGTGGCAAGCGCGGACGGGTAAGTCGGTTCAGGAAGGTCATCGTCGGTGTGCCTCGTGACTACCAGTCGCTGTAGCGGCGTTCGCCACTGGCATCGACCTCGTTCGAACCGCTCTTGACGTCGATGATGCCCCGCTCCCCGCTGATGGCGATGGCGTTGACGTCCTCGAGAATCACTTCCCACGTTTCCGCCGAACCAGTCATCGGATCGACCGGGATCTCTGGCAGGTACCTGGCTTCGACGAGATCCTCGAGCGTCTGAGGCGCCTTCTCGCGGTCGGCCGTGTACTGATCGATCATCTTGCGCATGACGCGCAGGTCCTCGCGAAGCGTGTCCTCATGCGCGTGCAGGATGACGCGCTGATATCCCGGAACCGAGATCGCCACGATGATCAGGATGATGGTGATCACGATCGCCAGTTCGACGACCGTAAAACCGCCGTTGCGACGGCATTGACGAATGACACCCATTACCAGTCCCTGTACTTCGTACCGTTGAGCGCCACGCCATCGGACTTCGTGTAGACGTCGAAAATGTCTTCGCCGCTCCACGCCGTGCTGTCAGGCTCGTCCTGCGAGCTTCGGTAACCCCACTCCTCGTCCTCGGTCATCGGATCGTCCGGCAGGCGACGGAGAAAGCGCACCTTGGCGGCTTCGGTCCCGACGACATTCGCCGGAACGAATCCTTCCGCGAGCATCTTGAGCTCTTTCGGATAACCGGTCTTCGTGCGGAACTGGATCGGAATGGCAGTGCCACCCGAGATATCGCTGAAGCGCTTGTAGGCATCGATTGCCTGGCGGATCTCGCGCAGAGACTGACGGAGCTCGATCTCGCGCTCGCGAATGATCGAGTTGCGAAGCAGAGGGTACGACGCCCCGGCAAGCACCGACATTATCGTGAGCGTGACAACCATCTCGAGCAGCGTAAATCCGGACTGTGCCGCAAGGCGACGCGAGCCGATCTGCTGTTGTGTGAACTTCAACGCCACTGTCCTGATTCCCCTAGCGAAGAACGACCGTGAGCGGCGAATCGAATCGAACGGTCGCCGCGGTACTGTCGAGCGTCAGCATTCTCGTCGCCGAAGGCACGACGGCCAGCGTGGCGGCGCCAGCTGCGATGACCTCGAAGGTGATGTTGAGCATCTGTCCATTGACTGGTGATTTCGCCATCTCGGGCGGACGAGTCATGGAAATGAAGAGCATGCCGTTTCGCACCTCGAACGGCAGCTTGTTGCCAAGCTTCCCGTCGAACATGCCGGTCGATTCGACCTTTAAAACGCGAAGCAACTGCTCGTTGAACTGGATCGCGACGGACCCGTTCACAATGCCGCTCGAGCCAGACGACCAGAGTGCCACCGGCATCGGTTTGCCGACGTTGCTCGACTGGAGACCCGTGAGCCGCATCGAGATCATTGCGGCTTCGGCGCCACCGGTCCCTGCATCCGGCTCTTCTTCGTCCTCGTCGTCGTATTCGTCCTCGTCCTCCTCGTCAATGCCGTTCTCAACCGTCGACACGGGCATTGCCGCTGCAGGCTTTACCGGAGGCTCCGATCGCGGCGCCGGCTTCGGCTGTGGAGTCGAGGCGTCGTCCGGACCCACGACCGGGGCCGAGGCGCGGCCGCCCGGAGTCCTTATCACTTCGCCTGTGCCGGCACGAACTGGTCGCAGCGGCTCGGTGGTATCGACGAACGTCGCCTCGAGCTCGGTGGACTTGGGTCGAGCCACAGCGGGCGCACGCGCCGGCGGCCCGGCTCCCGATGACGCAATTTCGGGCGCAGCTTCGCCCGCTTCGGTCAGCTCTGCACGGTAGACGATCTCCTCGATCGATATCAGTCGATCCGGTGCCGTCGCCGTACCGGCCTGTACGGCGATGTGATCGTCGGGCTCGTAGACCGGAGCCCTCAGGATGTACGGCGTGACGGTGATCACGACGTCCTGGAGCATCCTCGACTGTTTCGGAACCGTGAAGAAGCGCCCGATGACCGGCAACAGACTCACCAGCGGCAAACCCTGACGGCCTTCGCTCTTGTTCTCGGTCGCTACACCTGCGATCAGGGTGGTCTGCCCGTTCTTGATCGACGCCACGGACGACATCTGCCGTTGCGTGAAGATCGGGTTGCCGCCGACGCCGGAGTTTGCAGCAACGTCCGAGGTTTCGATCTTCATCTTGATCTGAACCTGATCCTCGTGGACCACTGGCTGCATGTCGATGTTCAGACCGACGTTTTCATACTGGAACTGCGTAGCCGGGCCTCCGGCGAAGTTCTGGTTGTTCGGGTTCTGGTTCTGGTTACCGCCGCCGCCGGTAGTGACCACCGTCGTACCGGTTCCGACGAACGAAGCCGTCTGGATCGGGACGCGCTGACCGATTCGAATCGTGTGCTGTTCGTTGTCGAGCACGTGCACCTGAGTGGATGCCAGAAGGCGGGTCCTGCCGGATGACTGGAATGCCTTGAGAGTCGACGACGGCAACGCGAGCGCGAGTCCGATGGGTCCGAATACACCAGCCGGAGTGATGGACCGCAATGCGTCCGCCTGTCCGATGCCGCCGAAGAACGTCGCGAGCGAACCCGGGTTTTTAGTATCGACGTTGAACTGGTTTCCGAGCTCGAGCACGTCATTGTGATCGGCCTCGTAGAAGTTGACCTCGATGAGTACCTCGGCCCGATCCTTGTCTACCGTTGCGATGAGGGACTGGATAAGTTCCAGGTTCGCCGGGGTGTCGCGCACGGTAAGCGAGTTCTGCTGCTTGTTCGGCACCAGGTACTTGGTGGCCACGATCTGCTGGACGAGCGTCCGAACCTGATCCACTTCGGCGTTTCGGAGGAAGAACGTCCTCACCGAGAGATTCTGGTATCGAGCCCGGTTCTGGGGCTGGTCCGGCGCAACAATGATGGTCCGCAGGTCGGCCTGCACGTAAAAGAGCTTGTTCGTCAGCAGCAGCAACTCGAGGGCCTTGCCCTTGGTCGTATTGCGCACCTCGAAGTCGATGCTCTTCTCGTCCTTGAACTCCTTGTCGTAGATGACGCTGATTCCGAGGGACTCCGAGAGCGAATCAATGATGGCCCGCAGGCTCGTCGCCCTGTACACGACGTCGGTCTTCACCCGACGGGACTCCGGAATCTGCAGCGTTGCCTGGCGGCGCTCGTACTTGGCCTTGAGGAGCTTCGTCTCGGGCCCGCTCTCTTCTTCAGCGGGCAGGCCCTGAAGGCGCATCATATAGCGCATCTTGGCGCCGGCGAGCTCGTTCGATCGGTCGTACGCCATGGCCTGTCGATAGGCCTGATAGGCGGCGCTGTAGTCCTTCTGCTCCGCGAGCGTGTCGCCACGCTGCGTGAGCATGATCGAGGCATTCGTGACCGCCCGAGCGTAACGAAGCTTGTACTCCGAGTTCCCGGGAGATTCGGAGAGCGCCAGCGCATATTGCTCGGCAGCGCGATCCCACCGCTGGGCGTTCTCGTGCTCCACGCCCTTCCTGTATTCCTTCTTGCCATTGCCGGCCGACACAACTTCGGGACACCCGAGCGCCAGTATGAGCGCCACGATGGCAACTATTCGGGCTCCGTTACTGCTGGTCATCATACGAGTGGATCTCACTTCAGAAATCGGCTGTGATTCGACGAACGTAAGAGCCTACCACACGAGAATGGCGGCCCGCGGTCTGGGCGCGATTGGCACGCGGAGGCTCAAACGCCTTCCTTCAGAGGCAGTTCCATCGTCTCTATTCGACGAACGTGACGCGGTTGATTTCGTGCAGGGTCGTCACGCCCTCGGATATCCGGCTCACTGCCGCCTCGCGAAGGCTGATGAGACCTTCCGCTCGCGCGGCTCGCCGGATCTCGGAACCAGGACGACGGTCCAGAATCAGCTCGCGGATGTTGTCGGTCACGTCGAGCAGCTCATGAATCGACGTTCGGCCCCGGTACCCGGTGAAATTGCAGATCTCGCACCCAACATTCGAATAGAAGGTCCAGTCCTTGACGACGGCAAGATCGAGACCCGAATCGACGAGCTCCTGCTCGTCGTGTTCGATCGCCTGCTTGCAGCGCGGACACAGCATTCGCACGAGGCGCTGGGCGAGCACACAGTTGAGCGAGCTCACGAACTGGTAAGCCTCGACGCCCATGTTCATGAATCGTCCGATGACGTCGATCACATTGTTCGCGTGAACCGTCGTGAACACGAGATGCCCGGTAAGCGCCGCGTTGATCGCGATCTGGGCCGTTTCGTTGTCGCGGATCTCGCCGACCATGATCTTGTCGGGGTCATGACGGAGGATCGACCGCAGTCCCCTGGCGAACGTCAGTCCCTTCTTTTCGTTCACCGGAATCTGCGTGATGCCCTGGAGCTGGTACTCCACCGGATCCTCGATCGTGATGAGCTTGTCTTCGTCATTGCGGATCTCGTTGAGCGCCGCATAAAGCGTCGTCGTTTTTCCGGATCCCGTTGGTCCCGTGACCAGGACCATTCCGTAAGGCTCCGCAATGAAGCGACGGAACTTCACCAGATCCCGCTCGGCCATGCCTACCGTCGTCAGATTGAGCTCACGGAACGACTCGTTGATCTGCTCCTTGTCGAGGATTCGGACGACGGCGTCCTCACCGAAGACGGTGGGCATGATCGAGACACGGAAATCGATCTTGCGCCCCCGCACGAGCACGCGGAAACGGCCGTCCTGCGGGACCCGGCGTTCGGCGATGTCGAGCTCCGACATCACCTTGATGCGGGCGATGATGTTCTGTGCGTATCGGATGTCGATGGGGTCCGTCGCCGGGTAGAGCGCGCCGTCGATCCGGTACTTCACGGCCATCTCGGTGTCGCGCGTCTCGATGTGGATATCCGAAGCACGCCGCTCGAGCGCATTGAAGACGATGAGGTTGATGATCCGGATGACGGGGGCCGTCTCTTCGTCCGTGGCGATCGACGCGATGTCGACGACCTCCTCGCCGTGTTCGGTCTCACGTACCACCGAAACACCGATTGCACGCGTCTGTTCGTGCATGATCCGGCTCGACGCATTTCCACGCTTGAGGGCCTCGTCGAGCGCAAGTGTCGAGGCGATGGCCATTTCGACGCGCTGTCCGACCTTCTGTTCGAGCTCGTCGATGAGCTCGAAATTCGTCGGGTCCGCAACAGCAAAGACCTGTGCGCCGCCGTTGCGTTCGAGCGGAATCACCTGGTTACGCACGAGGAAGTCCACGGGCAGCTTCTCGACGAGGGCGTAATCGATGTTCGCCGTCCGAAGGTCGACGTACGGCAGCCTGTAGCGCGCGGCGAGGGCCGTTGCACTGTCCTCGGCCTGCTGCCGCCGGGCATCCTCAGCGGCCTTGGCGCCGGATCGGGCCGTCACATTCCGTGCGGCATTGCCGGCGCCAGAGGCGAGGCTTCCCGTTGGCTGATGATTCGTGGTTGCCATTTCGCGTGTCGCTTCCTTGCTGTTTCCTACTGTACTGGCCGACCCTGGCCTAGATTGCCGACGAGCTGCAGTATCGGGAGGTAGATCGCGAGCAGGATCGTCATCACGAGGCTCCCCATCACGATCAGGATGACCGGTTCGATGAGTGTCGTCATGGCGCTCAGTCTCACGTCGATTTCGGCGTCGAAGAAACTGGCCACTTCGTCGAGCATCGGCTGCAGTGCTCCTGCGCTCTCGCCGACGCCGATCATGTCGAGCGCCAGCTCGGGAACCCAGTTCGCCTCGTCGAGGCTCTCGGTGAATGGTTTTCCCTCACGAATCCGATGAATCACCACCTCGGACCGCCGTGCGAGCTCACGGTTCGTGATGGCATCGGAGGCAATCTCAACTGCATCCGGCACAGTCAGACCGCCGGAAAGCAGCGTCGACATGCTTCGCGAATAACGGGCGATCGTCATGTCGCAGATCAGGTTCCGGATGATCGGAAGTCTCACGAGCCATCGATCAACGGAAGCGCGGCCCGAAGCGCTCTTCAGGTAGAAGTAGGATCCCGTGCCGGCCCCGACCAGGACCGGTAACACGATCATCCAGTTCGACGTGATGAAGTTCGAAATGGCGACCACGACACGAGTCACGAGCGGAAGATCGGTCGCCGCCTTGTAGAGCTGTGCAAACTGCGGAATGACGAACGTGGTGAGGACGATGAGCAGTATTATCGACGCTCCGATCAGGATCGCCGGGTAAGTCAGTGACTTGCGCAGCTTGCGACCGATCTCGGCCATTCCCTTCGAGAACGACACGTATCGACTCAGCACCTCGTCGAGGCTTCCGGACCGCTCGCCGGCACGAACCGAGGCTACGTAGATCCGTGGAAACGACTCGCCCTGTGCCGCGAAAGCATCCGAAAGAGCTTCACCGTTCTTGATCCGCTCCTCGACGTCCTGAAGCATGATGCGAAGCGTCTCGTTCTTCTGCCGCTTCGTGAGAATCTGGATCGCCTGGAGGATGGGGATGCCGGCCCGCAGAAGGGCCGCCAGTTGCTGGTTGTACGTCAGGAATTCGGTGAGCTTGATCTTCTTCGAAGATCTGCTCGAAAGGAGCGAGCTGGCGTCCTTCTTCGACGAGATCGAGAAGACATGAAAGCCCTCTCGCTCGAGTCGAACGCGCAATTCTCGCTCGGCACTGGCTTCGAGCGTTCTCGTCACTACATCCCCGCCGGCGGTCCCCAGGCGGCACGTATATTCGGCCATATTGCTCCTGAATTCCCCGCGAAAGGCTACCACACGGGCTGTAAGAATCGCCACGACGCGGGGTTATAGCAACGCCCGTTCTGGACGCCGGTTCGACAAATCCCTGGTGACGCATGACTTGCGTTCGCGTGGTACACTTCGAATTACCGGTTCGATGACGTGAAGAACAGATATCTCAACGGTTTGCGGCCTGGCACGCTCCCGTTCATCCATGCGGTGGCACATTGGGGGATCCGAAGATGAGGACGAACCTCTCGCTCGTTGTGCTCGGACTGGCGATGAGTGTGTTCGGATATGCGGCTGTGCCGGCGGGCGCGCAGCAACCAGTGCCTGCGGCCAAACCCGATGACAATGTCCGGCTCAGTCGCGACATCGTGACGGTCCACGTCACGGTATCGGACCCATACGGCCGTTTCGTGACGGGACTCGAGAAATCGCACTTCGAGATCTTCGACGACAAGCTCAAACAGGAAATCGAGTTCTTCAGCGACGACGACGTCCCGGTGACGCTCGGCATCGTCTATGACGTTTCGGGCAGCATGACGAGCAAGCTGCAAAGGTCGCTTCACGCCCTGCGCCGGTTCGTCGAGACGAGCCACAACGATGACGAGTTCTTCCTTGTAGGCTTCAATCATCGTGCACAGCTCATCCGCGACTTCTCGTCGAGCGGAGAGTCAGTCGTGAACAGCCTGACTCTCGTGACGCCTGACGGAAAGACGGCGCTCTACGATGCGGCGTATCTCGGTGTCGAGAAAGCGCGGCAGGGACGCCATACGAAGCGCGCACTGCTCGTGATTTCGGACGGCCAGGACAATTCCAGCAGGTACACGTTCAACGAGCTGCGCACGCTCGTCAAAGAGGCGGACGTACAGCTTTATTCCATTGGCGTCCTCGACATGAGCGACGGAACGCTCGGGTTGGCAGGCCAGGCGATCCTCGAGGAACTGTCGCGCGTGACTGGCGGTCGGGCGTTTTTTCCCCAGAGTGAAGAGGAGCTCGTGGATGTCTGTACCCAGATCGCGCTCGAGCTTCGCCACCAGTACAGCATCGGCTACTACCCGACGACGAACGTTCGGGACGGCCGGTGGCACAAGATCAAGGTAAAGGTCGATCCGCCTCCGGGCTTGCCGCGACTGTCGGTTCGAGCCAAGGAAGGCTATTTCGGCCTGAAACGCTGAGCGAACGCGCTCTGGCCAGGGCCGCATCACAAGGCTTCGTGCACGCTTCAGTGTGGGGGAGAGTCCAGTGACGGAGAGTTCGCGCTATCGACGGTTCGCGTCCGTCGGCATCTTGACGATCGCGCTCGCGGCCGGCACGTCCGGCATCGCCGGCGGACAGCAGAAGCGGCCGGTCGAGCCCGTGGCGCCGCCGCAGGACGGTGATCAGATCCGGCTCGGAACCGAGCTCGTGATGCTCGACGTGTCCGTCGTCGACAGGGCGAACCGGCCGATCTACGACATTCAGAAGGACAGGTTCACGGTCTTCGAGGACGGGGCTCCACAGCAGATCGACTTCTTCTCCAAGGAACTTGCGCCTGTCAGCCTCGGCCTCGCCATCGACACCAGCGGGTCGATGCGATCGAAGCTCGAATACGTCATCCAGTCCGTAACGAATCTCGTTCAGGGAAATCGTCCTCAGGACGAAACGGCGGTCATCCAGTTCAAGGACACCGTAGAGCTCATCGAGGAGTTCACTGCAGACACGGGTGACATCAAGGATGCACTCGACGGCCTGATCTCGAACGGCCAGACGTCGCTGCTCGACGCAATCATCCTTGCTGGCGACTATGTCGAGAAGGAAGGTCGACACCGACGCAAGGCTCTGATCATCGTCACCGATGGACTCGAGAAGGGTTCGTTCTATTCGTTCGACGACCTGGTAGACCACGCACGCGAACAGGATGTGCGGCTCTACCTGATTGGCTTCACCCAGGATCTTGATTCGCAGCGCGGCCTCTTCAAGAAATCGACGAAAACCAAGGCCGAGCAGCTGTTGAACAGGATCGCCACCGAGACGGGAGGGCGTTCCTTCTTCCCCAAGGACGTCTCGGAGCTCGGCACGATCACGGAACAGATCGCGCTCGATCTGCGCACCGTTTATTCGATCGGTTATTACCCGTCGAACCAGAAGAGGGACGGCACGTATCGGAAGGTCGACGTCCGCGTGTCCAATCCCGACGGACGTTCGGACGAGAAGCTGGTTGCGAGGACGCGCGCCGGATACACGGCCGACAAGGAATAGCGACCGTCGAATCACGCAGCTCGAGCATCCCGTACCCCTTTCCCCGTTCCCCGTTTTTCGAGCCGCGAGCGGTAGCGAGCGTCCCAAGGACAGGGACTGAACTCGCAGGCTCGTCGTTGCGGACGGACAGTAGTGATCGGATCAGGTCGACCGTCCGTGGGAC
>CAZXLQ010000159.1:1540-11832 GCA_964641945.1 uncultured Clostridia bacterium | reverse complement strand
TTGCACTCGCCCCCGTGCGACCCACGGCTATTTTCTTCGACCGCTCCGCGGTCGTACCCGCAGGATAAACCGTCCGGCAGTCTGACCCGCTACCGCGCACGGTAATGGCGCCTTGAGTGCTCGTCCGCGAGAACACCAGCGAATATGCCGCTATCTGAAACTTGCTGGTGGACAAGTCGAACCGACGCTCTCGGGCCTCGACAGCTCATTCGAACACGAGATCCTCGAGCTCGACGCCTCGCGCGGCACACAGCATCGCCTGAATCCCTATGTAACTGTCGGCGACGTAGCGGGCCTCATCGATCCCGAGCGCATCGGCCACGGCACGGACCGCGGGTTCCGGTCCTTCGAGCTCGAGGAACTCGCCGAACGGGAGCTCGTCGCGCATGGCCAGAACCTCGATTTCACCGAGCTGGAGCCGGTACACGGTCCGGTACTTCTCGTATCGAAACGACCGCCGCATGCCGAGCCGGACGAAGATATCGGCAAGCGTCCCGGGTGCAGTGACGTCGGTCTCGAGCTCCTCCCGGATCTTCACGTTCGTGCCGCTGCTCTCGGGCACGAGTCCCTTGTACGTCAGCGTCGCGCGACCGCCCGCGACGCGAAGGCGGAGTATCGATCCACGCCGCTTCAGCGCCTCGTCCGGCTGCTCGAAGACATCGTTCGACTCGAAGTGCCTCGGCTCGACGACCGTCCAGCCAAGTTCGGGATGGCCGTCGACGAGTGCGCCGACGTCGTCACACTTCACCTTGATTTCGACTTCGAGGGGGCCTGCCATGTTTGCAACCGGCGATCAGTAAGTGAGTAGGTCGCGACGCGTGGACGCGATGTCCGCCCCCGGCCAAGTTCGGCGGCCGTTACGGCGCCAGAGGGGCGTCTACCGCTCGGGATGGACACTCGAGAAGGAGGTGCGAAAGCGGCCATTCGCACGGCGGAAAGATCCGCGAGATTGGCGATGAGGATCCGACTCGCGGAGCCGTTAACCTCGATGGCAGCGACCGTGCCGGTCGACTCGTGGATCGCGATCTGCCCGGGGCCCTTTCCGAGGGGCAGTTCGCCCGTGAGATCGCCCGTGCGCGGATTGAACGCCACGAGGCTCGACCGTCCGTAGTTCGGGACATAACCCGTTGATCCGTCCGGCGCCACGACCGGGTCGTTGCCGACGAGCACGAATCCGTTCTCGAGCTCGGCAACCGACGTCGCCGCCTTCGGCGAACCCGACTTCTTCAGCCGGTACGTCCTGGTCAGATCGGTACCGAGATTCGCGACGGCAAAAAGCTGCGTGGCACCGTCCGCGAACGGCGCGGGAACGACGGCACTCGTCTTCTCGAGCGCCCCGACGATCGTTCCCGATTCGACGTTGATCGTGAAAAGTATCTCGGACAGGCTTGCACCCACGAACACGAAGCGTCCGTCCACCGAAAAACGGGGGACGTTGTTGAGCGCGACGAAGAGGTTCCGCGGGAGCGGCGTCGTGGACATGATTCGCATCGCGCCCGGAGACGACACATCGAGTACCGTCACCGAAGTGCTGTCACTCGAAGCGTTAAGGACAGCAAGCAATCGCCGCCCGCGGTCCTCATGAAGCGACGTCGTAACCGGAATGAATCCCGTGCCGACCGATCCCCGTGTCTCGCCCGTTGCGACGTCGATCGCGTAGACGAACTGGTTCCCATCCGCGACGAAGGCGGTCGTTCCATCTGACGTCACTGACACTGTCGCGAACTCGAGGAAGAACGGGTACGGCGTTTCGATCGCCGTTTGTCGCTCGAGACGCAGATTCGATGGATCCGTCACGTCGACGGTCGCGAGCGTCGCGTTACCGAAACAGAGCGCGAGCACGGTGCGGCGTCCGCTGGAATCCTGGGCGATCGCAATCTGGGAAGGTTCGGGTCCGACCTCGACCCGGCCCACGACCGACGCCGTGGCGATGTCGATGGCGAGCAACTCGTTTGTCCGTAGCGACGCTACGTAGGCCGTCGTTCCGGTCCGATCGACCACGATGTTCTGGTAAAGAGAGAAAAGCGCGGCATCGGCAGGGCCCGCGAACCGGAAGCTGATGAATGCCCCGTTCGAGTCACGGAATGTCGTCACGTCAGAAGAATTGGCCGCAGCCGAGCAGACGTAGCGTTCTCCTCCACCTTCCCAGACCGCCGAGGAGACAGGTCGCTGTCCCGTCGACACCTGGTACCGCAGCGCACCGTTCGAGAGGTCGACGGCGTAGATCCGGTTTCCATCCGTAGTCCCCGCGAATGCGGTGGCGCCGTCCGACGAGATGACAGGCTCAACGTCGATGAAAACCGAAGGAGCGTCATAGACGCCCGCGAGCTCCGGTACGGAAGGGTCCGCAATTCGGTAGATGTAAACGGCCGACGCGTTCTCTCCGGTCACGAGCAACCTCGGCTCGCCACCAATCGAGAACAGACGCGAATACGTAGGGAATGCCCCGGTGATTGTCTTGGCGAGGACCCGGCCGGTCAAAGGCTCGAAGGTGAAAAACACATTGCCGTCGCCGGTCGCCACGACGCCAAAGCTCGCGTCATCCGCAAGCTCGACGTTGTTGACGTTGTATAAACCGGACTTTCGAGGAAACTTGATGGTGCGAATCGCCTGCATCCCGTCGACGTCCGTCGCATCGACGATGGTAACGCGCCCCCGAGGGGCAACCGACTGCGAAATCGCCACGATCCGGCGCGAACCGTCCTGGCCGATGTCGATACTCCCCGGCGCGAATCCGACCTCGACGCGTCCCAGCTCGGCTCCTGTCGCCACAGCGTAGGCCACCAAAAGAGCGACGGCCGTCTCCTCGTTCGTCGCCGTCACGAGGACGACAGCGCCGTCGTCGACGAATCTCAGCGTCCGGTATCCAAGAAAAAAGACGTGCTGCGGCGGCAGCGCCATCGTTCGGATAACGCGCATCGCGCGCGGATCGGTCGCATCAACCAGGGCAATGACATTCGTCGTCGCACCCAGAAACCCGTCGCAGCTGATGGCGAGCATTCGGGTGCCCGCCTGTTCGTGGACCTCGATGTAGAGCGGTCCGTCGGCAACCTCAACCTGACCGATCGCCGTCCCCGTCCGCGGGTCGAAAGCGAACACGGTGTCCGTTTCTCGCGATCCGATGAACGCCACGGGAGCCGACCGGCTGACCGCCACGTTGTTGAGCGTATTCGGCTTGAGCGCCGTCGGAAACGTAACCGCCCGCGTCTCGGCGTGCGCGGACGGCGCTAGCGCAAGGACGACAACGACCGCAAGTGCGGCGGCAGCCCAAAGTGCAATTGATCGAAGCATTCGCGGGCAGTCTACGGGCGCGCGGCTGAGAGCGTCAAACGCGGGTTGCGGCACCCGCGCGCACGAAGCTCCCGTAAGAGTCGAGAGTCTTCGCGCGCGAGGCACCCACCATCTGCTCACTCCCCGTCAGTTTCCGTCCCAATTGCCTGAAATCGGGGTCGCGTTCGGTCCACCGAATGAGTAGACGAGATCCGCGGGCCCTGGAACGAGCAGGTCTTTCAGGAAGAAAGTTCCGGTCGAAGGGGCGTAAAGACCGACCGAGACCTTCGTATCGCCGTTCCAGTCACCGACGACCGGCCGCCAACCGGATCCCGCCGGGCCAAACGACATTACGACATTCGCCGCACCGGCAGCGTGCAGGTTTCGGAGGTAGAACACGCTGTTCGCTGGATCGTAGACGCCGGCCGTGTCGATTCCGTCGCCATCCCAATCACCCGCAACCGGGAGCCAGCCCAACCCGCCAGGACCAAAATTGAACACTCGATCCGCGCCGCCCGGCGAAAGGCTGTTGCGCAGGAAAAACGACCCCGTCGCCGGGTTGTAGAGACCGACGGAGTCCGCACCGTCGCCGTTCCAGTCTCCGGCGATCGGAGTCCATCCAGATCCGGCCGGTCCGAAGCCGAAGACGACGTCAGCCCCGCCGGGTGAGATGCTGTTGCGAAGGAAGAACGTCCCGGTTGACGGGGCGTAGAGCCCGGGCGTGTCGATTCCGTCGCTGTTCCAGTCGCCCATCAGCGGTGTCCACCCGGCTCCCGCCGGGCCATAACTCACTAGGAAGTCGCTTCCGCCGGGTGCGTGGACGTTCCTGAGGAAGTAGGCACTCGACGAACCGATGTATATCCCGACCGTATCGCGCGCTACCGTCGGCGTTGCAGTGAGGCAGAAGGCGGATTCCGAGGCCGTCCGGATCACATCGATGCACCGCTGATGGAAAACCATCGAGATACCACCGCTCGTCAGGTGGCAATAGCTCATGATCGTGCCGGTGACCGCGATCGACGGACCGCTGTAGCAGCCCGATTCCTGCCCGTAGCACATGTCGATTGGCGGACTGAAACAGTGCGTGTGATTGCTGGCGAAGTTGTGACCGAGCTCGTGAGCCGTGACGTTGATGTCCCACTGGTAGCTGGCCGTCGGAAACGTGACGTTCGAATAGATATTGCTCACGCCATAACCGAACTGGCTGTTGCAGAGCACGTTCAGATAGGCGATACCGCCGTAGTTGGTGACGTTTCCATTGGCGAACAGGTGCGCAAGATCGCGCGACACGCCCGTTCGATTCGTGTTGCACCAGTTCCGGTAATTGGTGAGCTGTCCACTCGAGCTCGTTGCTGAGAATGGATCCGCAGTCGTCCAGATCGTAAGGGAGGAGATGCGCAGCCGCACGTTCACGTCACGCAGGTAGATGGCCGATACAGCGCCGATGAGGACGTTCATGTAGTTCGTCGCATTCACCGTACTGCCGCCGAACGGCCCGCTGAACAGGCTCTGGTTCACGTCGACCATCAGGTCGGCATCGAGAATCGTGGTTGTCAGCAGCCGTTCCGACGCCCGGCGCTCGAAGTCGGGCCACTCCTCGAGAAACGTGCGGTTCTCGGGCACGAGATCGGTCGCACACGGCGTCTCGACAGACGGAGGACGCAGCGCTGCGCTCCTGGCCATGACGAGCCTGCCGCCCGCTTCGTCGACCGGAAGAACCACGTGGGTCTCTCCCGAGGAATTCAGGAGCAGCTGAACGGCCGAACCGTTGACGCCCAGCACCGCATCCGACGTCCCATCGACCGAGCGTCCACGGTAGACCTTCGACGTGGGTCCCGGGAGCGTCACGTTCCCCTGCTCCGTAACGGCGGTGATCTGCGCGTCGGGAGTGAAGACTTCGAGGGCCTCCATCAGAAACTCGCTTGTACTTTCAGCACCGACAGGCACGCCCGTCAGCCTGATGGTGTTCGGTAATGGCCCCGACGGGCGATCAATCGAGACGAAACGAGCCTCGGCCACGCCAGAGCGCGCGGCGGCATCGCCCTCCACGCGAAACCTCCACACGGCAGGTCCGTCGGCCGCCGGACCGGCAATCACCGGGACTCCGAAAACTGCTGGCGCAAGAATGGTCGCGACTATCGCTGCGATACTCGCAATGCGGCGGCCTCTATGCGGGGCGCTCGAGATTTTCATTGTCAATCCTCCGGACGCGAACTTACGGGGGTCATCGGCATTCGAGGGCAGGAACTTAACTTTCGCGGCTGAACTCGATTCCTGTCAATCTCGGAGTTTCGGCAACCACTGCGCGAAGCGCTTTGGAGTGCGGCGTGAAGCGCCGCTTTGGATCTGATCCCGCTTTGTCGCACTTCGGCGCGGGGAGCCAAAGCGGCGCTTCACTCCGCACTCCGAAGCGCTTCGCGCATTGATTCAAGCATCGCGGAACACCACCTGGCTGGGTGAGTTTCCGCAGGGCCGAGGCCATCGAGCGACAAACCACGCCTAACTACAGGTTTTTGAGCCGATTTCCGGCGTTCTGACGGCCCTTCACTGGCCTGAGTGATGCATGAAGGAATTCGGGTCCCAGTCGAAGCAATTCGCGTGGTGTGCGGCTGGAACGGGAGGTCTGATGATCTCGATCGGCGAACAAATCGTAACCGGTACCGACCGGACGGCCGTTTGCGCCGTGCAGCCAGTCTTCTCGATGCGAGGCGTCTCGAAGGTCTATCACATGGGTGAAATCGAGGTTCACGCCCTGAGGTCCGTGGACCTGGACCTCTACGAGGGCGAGTTCGTGGTTCTCCTGGGAGCCTCTGGAAGCGGCAAGTCGACACTGCTCAATATCTTAGGAGGACTCGATACTCCTAGTTCCGGGATCGTCCGATTCCGGGAGAGCGAGCTGACGTCGGCCAATGAGAGTGAGTTGACTGAGTTCCGCCGGAACGCGGTCGGGTTCGTATTCCAGTTCTACAATCTCATCCCGAGTTTGACGGCTCTCGAGAACGTCGAGCTCGTGACCGAGATAGCCAGGAATCCGATGGACGCCGCCGACGCCCTGCGGCTCGTGGATCTCGGCGAACGCCTTCGTCATTTCCCCTCGCAGCTCTCGGGTGGCGAGCAGCAGCGCATTGCCATTGCCCGGGCGATCGCGAAGAGACCGGAAGTCCTGCTGTGTGACGAGCCGACGGGCGCCCTCGACTACGCCACTGGCAAGGTCGTCCTCGAGGTGCTTGCGCGCGTGAACGCGGAGCTCGGTACAACGACCGCCGTCATTACGCACAACGCAGCGATCGCCCTGATGGCCGATCGGATCGTGCGCATGCGAAGCGGTGAAATCGTGTCAGTGGAAAGAAACGAGGACCGAAAGCGCCCGGACGAACTCGAGTGGTAACCGGATGCGAATGCTGAACCGAAAACTGGTTCGGGACCTCGGCCGTCTTCGAGGACAGATGATCGCCGTGACGGCGGTCGTCTGTTGCGCCGTCGCGATTTTCGTGGCAATGCGATCGAGCTATGGTGCGCTCCTTAACTCACGCTCGTCATACTTCGACGATTTTCGGTTCGCGGATGTCTTTGCCCACGTCAAACGCGCCCCGATCGACGTGGCGCGCGAGCTCCGGGCGATTCCGGATGTGGAATGCGTGCAGCCTAGAGTCGTGGCGGACGTCACGCTCGACGTACCGGGTCTCGACGAGCCGGCCACCGGAAGGCTCGTCTCGATTCCAACGGACGGCCCGCCCGAGCTAAACGCACTGTTCTTCCGTGAAGGAAGCGCTCCTACGAAGGATCGACCGGACGATGTCGTCCTGAGCGAGGCCTTCGCCAATGCGAACGGTCTGACTTGCGGGGACGCAATCGGAGCCGTACTCAATGGCCGGTGGCGAAGCCTGAAGGTTTGCGGAATCGCCCTTTCGCCCGAATATGTCTACGAGATACGCGGAGTCGCTTCGATGCTGCCGGACAACAGGCGATTCGGTGTGATGTGGATGGGCGACGAAGCACTCGCGGCAGCGTTCGACCTGACCGGTGCATTCAACGACGTGACGCTTACCATCTCGCCCGGTGCTAAGGAGGACGCCGTCATCTCCCGGATAGACGGCGTGCTCGCCCAATACGGCGGCATCGGAGCCTACGGTCGCGAGGAGCAGGTTTCCTTCCGGTTCCTTGCGGACGAGATTCGCGGTCAGCGTGCATCAGGGTTCCTGGCTCCCGTGATCTTCCTGGTCGTAGCCGCGTTTCTGCTCCACCTCGTGCTGACTAGGCTGGTCGGAACGCAGCGGGAGCAGATCGCCGTCCTGAAGGCTTTCGGGTACTCGAATGCCTCGATTGGATGGCACTACCTGAAGCTGGCCCTCGTGGCCGTCGTGGCCGGTTCAGCCGCGGGCACGCCGCTCGGTCTGTGGCTCGGACGAGAGCTCGCGGAGCTTCACTTCGAGTTCTATCGCTTTCCCGAGCTTCTCTTCGGTCTGAATGTGACCGAGATCGCCGTGGGCGTCGCGATCACGTCGGCAGCAGCGTGCCTCGGCGCTTACGGCGCCGTCCGCCGTGCTGTCGGTACACAGCCAGCCGAGGCCATGCGTCCGTTACCGCCCGAGACTTTCCGTCCTCTCATCATCGAGCGCCTCGGAATGCAACAGCTCTTCGCGCCAGCGACCCGGATGCTGTTCCGAAACATCGAGCGACGCCCGATTCGTTCGTCGTTGTCGATTCTCGGCATCGCCCTTGCTGTGGCAATCGTGGTGCTCGGCCGATCGATGTACGACGCTGTCGATTTCATAGCGGACGTCCAGTTCCGGCAGGTCGTCCGCGACGACGTAACCGTTACGTTCGTCGAACCGAAGTCGTCGGGCGTGCTCTCGGATCTCGCACATCTGCCCGGAGTCACGCGCGTCGAGCCGTTCCGGTCAACGCCGGTTCGGCTCTCGCGAGAACACCGCTGGCACCGGGGGGCGATACTTGGCCTTCAGCACGATGGCGAGTTGAGGCAGATCGTCAGCCTCGACGGAGAAACCACAGGAGTGCCGCCCGAAGGCTTGCTTCTGACCACTCGCCTCGCCGAGATCCTCGGGGTGAACATCGGCGATGACGTTCGGATCGAGATCCTGGAGGGCGCACGGCCGATTCTGGCGTCTCGTGTCACGGCCGTAGTGGACGAGCCGATGGGATTGAGCGCCTACATGGACGCGCGGGCGCTGGCATCGCTGCTTGGCGAGGAAGGATCGTGGTCGGGCGCGTTCATCGATGTGGACCCGGAAGACGAAGCGGTGCTCTATCGGAGGCTGAAGGAGACGCCGGCTGTTGGCGGCGTTTCGTTGCGCAGCGCGGCGCTCGAGAGCTTCAACTCGACCATAAACGAGAACATGAGAATCTCGAACGCCACTATCTTCGGGTTCGCCATCGTGATCGCGCTGGCGGTTGTGTACAACGGCGCACGAATTTCGTTCTCGGAGCGACAACACGAGCTTGCGAGCCTGCGGGTTCTCGGATTCACGTTGCGCGAGGTCGGGCTTCTCGTGTTCGGCGAGCAGGTCATCCTGACGCTGGCTGCGATGCCGGTTGGCTTTGCGATCGGATGGGGCTTTTCCGCATGGATCAAGCAGGCGATCGATTCGGACCTGATGCGTCTTCCTATCGGAACCGATCCGGCCGGATTTGCCGTTGCATTCATCGTCGTCGGCGCCGCAACGGCCGCGTCCGGACTTCTCGTCCAACGGCGGGTGCGAAGACTCGATCTTGTCAGCGCACTCAAGGTCAAGGAGTGAATTCGCCATGAAACGCTTCATACGGCGAGCCATCCTGGGAGTGATCGTGGCAGTGGCAATTCTTGCCGTTGTGATCGCGCTCCTTCCGAATCCGATTGAGGCCGATTCTACGAGCGTTCGGCGCGGGCCGCTTCGCGTCACGGTCGAGGAAGAAGGCGAGACGCGGTGCCGAATCCGTTATGTGGTTGCCGCGCCGATCACTGGACGACTGGAACGCGTGAGTCTCGACGAGGGACAGACCCTTGCGAAAGGCGAGGTCGTAGGTCGAATGTACCCGCCGCCGATCGACAGCCGGCAGAAGGCAGAAGCCCAGGCAAGGGTGACAGCCGCCGAGTCGTCCCTCGAGGAGGCCCAGGCCCTCGTGAATGTGGCCAGGGCGGAAGCCGAGCAATGTGGGCGATCCAGGGCTCGAGCGGAGCGACTGGTCGAGGATGGGCTGATCTCTCGTGAGCAATACGAGATGGCGGAAACGACAGAGCGTACGGCCGCCGAAACAGTGAAGGCGTCGGTCTCCCGAGTCGAGCGCGCGCGTGCCGAGGTGATGCAGGCTCGAACGGCACTCATCGCCGCTGGAACGGAAACATGGTCGACGCCCGTCACGCTGTACTCGCCGGCTCGTGGCATCGTGCTTCGAGTTCTCGAGGAGAGCGAGCGTATCGTTGCGGCCGGAACGGCGATACTCGAGATTGGCGACGCGTCGGCGCTCGAGGTCGTAGTCGACGTGTTGTCTTCCGATGCTGCCGCCATTCACGCCGGCGCCGAGGTCGAACTGAACGGCTGGGGAGGCACGGTTCTCAGGGGCAGGGTCCGGACCGTCGAGCCCGCGGCATTCACAAAGCTGTCGGCACTGGGCGTCGAGGAGCAACGTGTGAACGTCATCGTCGACTTCGCTGAAGCCGCGAGCGAAATCGGAGTCGGTTACCGCGTTCACGCGAGAATCGTCATCTGGACGGGGGACGACGTGCTGAAGGTGCCGACAGGCGCGCTCGTGCGATCCGGAGAGGATTGGGGGGTCTTCGCGGTCGTCGAAGGACGCGCGCGATTGCATCGCATCGTAGTTGGCCATCGAAACCAGCTTGAGGTCGAGGTGCTCGCCGGTCTCGTTGAAGGCGAGCAACTCGTCGTTCATCCGCCCAGCGACCTCGTCGACGGTGCGAGAGTTGCAACAGTTGGACAGTCGTGACTGCTCCTTGCCCGTTGCGCGAAGTGCTTTGGAGTGCGGCGTGAAGCGCCGCTTTGGATCTGATCCCGCTTTGTCGCACT
>CAZXLQ010000159.1:0-1440 GCA_964641945.1 uncultured Clostridia bacterium | reverse complement strand
TCGGCGCGGGGAGCCAAAGCGGCGCTTCACGCCGCACTCCAAGGCGCTTCGCGCAACGGGCTGGAGTCTACCGTTGGGCTTTGACAGGCTTCGGGGCGCCTCGTACTCTCACCCGCGTGCTGACAGAGCAGATCACGAGCCGACACAATCCACTCATCAAGCGGGCGCAGCGGATCCGTGACGGTGAGGAACCGCTTCACCTGTTCATCGAGGGCTCGCGTCTCGTCGACGAGGCACTCCGGTCCTCGACCCTGCTCGAGGCCCTGATTTACACGGCCTCGTTCGCCGAGAGCGAAAACGGTGAGGCGGTCTTGTCGCGCGTCGCGCGGGCGCATGTGCGCGGTGCCATGGTGCCCGATCCGATCATGCGGACGATTTGCGACACTGAAACGCCCCAGGGCGTCGTCGCACTCGGCACGCGGCCCCGGTTCGAGCTCGACGACCTCCTCGACAACGAGTCGCCCTTCATAGTCGTACTCGACGGACTGCAGGATCCCGGTAATGTCGGAACGATCGTCCGCGCGACGGAGGCTGCCGGCGGATCGGGCGTTGTGACGACGCCTGGAACCGCGGAAGTCTATGGTCCAAAGGCACTTCGGGCGTCCATGGGATCAGCGTTCCGTTTGCCTGTCGTGCGGCGCTTGCCGCTGGACCTCGTTGCCCACGAAATCGGGAAGCTCGATGGAGTGATTGTCGGCGCAACCGCCAGCGGTGCCGTCGACTACGCCGACTTCAACTGGAGGCGTCCCACAATGCTCGTGATAGGGAACGAGGGCGCCGGACTCTCGTCCGACGCCCTCTCGACCATCACCGAAACAGTCTCTATTCCCCTTGCGTCCCCGGTTGAGTCCCTGAACGCCGGAATCGCAGCAGCCGTGATTCTCTTCGAAGCTGCCAGGCAGAGGGGACGCGATAAGCGCCCCCCTGCGCGGCGATCGTGAATCCTACCTGACGGCCGCTTTCAGCTCGTTGATCTTGGCGCGCATGCGCGCCGAGAAGCCGCTGACCTCGGCCGGAGTGGCCCCTGCAGCCTTGAAAGCGTCCGCAAGCTGGGCATCCGTCAGCTGTCCGATGATGCCGGCGAACCAGCGAGCGTGCTCGAGCGGGACGGACTTGAGGATGTTGCCACCCTTGCCCGAGTAGTTCAGCTGAAGCCGGCCACCCGAGACGCCCTTGATGAAGCCCTGCTCGCTGAAGGCGTCGAGATCCCACTTGGAATGCGACATGAAGCCGCCCATCTTGCCGAACGTACCGCCCCAGTCGGCGACGATGTACCACTCGTGCACGGCAGACTTGTCGGCGTTCCACATTCCGAGGACGTTGTTGTTGTCGACCTTGGCATCCCAGTTGTTCATCATCACAGCGAGGATCGCCAGTCCCGACAGCTCCTTCGTGCCGACGAAGGGATTCGAGTCCCACGACCAGGGCGTCTTGCGGCGC
>CAZXLQ010000158.1:0-11869 GCA_964641945.1 uncultured Clostridia bacterium | reverse complement strand
GTCAGTCGGGAATGACAGGGGCCTTGCACTGTCGCCGGTCTTGAACGAAAACGTGACGCGGCTCTTCCCTTCCTTCACGTTCACCGTATTCACTTGATCTTCGAATAGATCGAAGAACAACCGGTTCTCGACCCGCCCGCCATCGAGCCGGCCGCTGATCGGCGCCTCGACGTAGAGCCAGACGACGTCGACCGAGGACTCCTTGCCGACCCACCTGAACTGCAGGCGTTCTCCGCCGGCTGTGTCGAGCTTCAACGACTCGTTGACCAGGGCGAGCGCAAGCTCGTCGAAGGCCGCCCCGCCGAAACGAACGCGACGCCCGGCGCGCCGCGAAAGCGACTCCTCGAGGTCATCAACGAACACTCGAATGGCAACCTCGACCGTTCCCGCCGACGCGTTGACATCGATCTGCGTGAGAGACGCGTGAAACTTGTGCGCCGCGCCGACATCATCCGGCGGCAGTAACGTGACAATCGCCAGCACGACCGCCACAAGTCCGCGCGCGACGACCCGGTCCGACTCAACTCCGCCGATCACGGCGTACCCGGAGAAGTGTTCGGCCCGGCGTCGGGTTTGCGCTCGAGCATCTGCATCGGATTCGGCTGCCGGCCGTCCTGCTTGAACAACTGGAAGCGCGATTTCACCGGCCGTCGCGGAAACGCGTTGTTCTCGAGGTCCGTGTCTGCCGTCTCGAGATTCGGATCGAGCACGATCGCCTTCAGCTCCTTCTTCGTCATGACGAGCTTCGATACTTCCTTGCTGTTGTAGCGCCAGATCTCCGCCGGAATCCGCAACTCCTCCGACGTTCCGTCGGCGTATTCGAGCCTCAGCAGGACAGGCATGACGAGCCCGCCGACGTTGCGCAGATCGACGACGTAGAAGTTGAGGCCCGAGTTCAGCAGTTCCCTTTCACGTGCCGACAGGCCCGCGAGGAACTTCGCATACGCCTCGCGCTCACGCGGCGACACTGCATACCGATCGTACGTGTTGTAGAAGTCCTTTAACGATGGATCCCTGTCCACCGCTTTCGGAATGGCCTTGTTGCGCTGCTCCGAGAGCGAATCGGGACGGGCGTCCTCCTCGGCCTTGCGCGCCGGGTTCTCGACATCGGGATCTCTGGTGTCGATCGTGAACTGGCGGACACGCTCGATCGAGATGTCGACACGATCCGTGGAATAGAACCACCCACGCCAGAACCAGTCGAGATCAACGCCCGACGCATCCTCCATCGTCCTGAAGAAGTCGGCCGGCATCGGCCGCTTGAACTTCCAGCGGCGCGCGTACTCCTTGAACGCCTTGTCGAAGAGGTCGCGGCCGAGGATGGTCTCCCGAAGTATGTTCAGGGCCGTCGCCGGCTTCGCATACGCATTGTTGCCGAACTGCAGCAGCGACTCCGAGTTGGTCATGATCGGCACCTGCTCGGTGCTCGACATGTATTCGACGATGTTGCGCGGTTCGCCGCGGCCCGACGGGTACGCCTCTTCCCACTCGCGCTCGGAGAGGTACTGCAGGAAGGTGTTGAGGCCTTCGTCCATCCACGTCCACTGCCGCTCGTCCGAGTTGACGATCATCGGGAAGAAGTTGTGCCCGACCTCGTGGATCACCACCGTGATCAGCCCGTATTTCGACCGGGGGGAGTACGTTCCGTCTTCCTCGGGCCGCGGGCCGTTGAAGCAGATCATCGGATACTCCATTCCACCGACGGGCGCATTCACGGCGATCGCCACCGGATACGGATACGTGAAGGTGTACCTCGAATAGACGTCGAGCGTATGCGTGATGGCCGCCGTCGAATACTGGCCCCACAGCGGATTGCCCTCCTTCGGATAGAAGGACATGGCCAGAACGCGGTTGCCTCCGACTTCGTGCCGACGGGCGTCCCAGATGAACTTGCGCGAGGACGCGAACGCGAAGTCGCGCACGTTCTCGGCCTTGAAGATCCACGTCTTTTTCCCGGACGGCTTCGCCGATTCGGCGGCCCTGGCTTCATCGGGTGTGACGATGTGCACCGGTTTGGCTGCCGTATCCGCCTGCTTGAGCCGCTGGCGCTGCGTCGCGGACAGCACCGCCTCCGGATTCTGGAGGACGCCGGTCGCCGCGACGACGTGGTCGTCCGGAACGGTCAGCCGGACCAGATAGTCACCGAACTCGAGCGAGAATTCGCCACTCCCGAGGAACTGTTTGTGTTGCCAGCCGTTCGCGTCCGTGTATGGAGCCATCCGCGGAAACCACTGCGCGATGGCGTAGAGATAGTTGCCGTCCTTCTCGAAGTACTCGTACCCCGAACGCGAACGGACCTTCCTGGCGTTGTTGATGTTGTAGCTCCACGCGACCGAAAACGAAACGACTCCTCCTGGCGCCAGCGGTTCGCGAAGGTCGACGCGCATCATCGTTTTCACGATGGTGTAATTGAGGGGCTGCCCCTTGGAGTCCTTGACCCACGCGATGACGTGTCCGCCTTCGAACGTGGCTCGCGTGAGCATCCCGTCAAGCTGATCGAACGAAGTCCGGTCGAGCGTAGGCGCCGTTGCCGTCAGCTGCGTGTCCGAGCCCTTCGCGAGCATGTTCTGGTCGAGCTGCAGCCACAGGTAGACGAGGGTGTCAGGCGAGTGATTACGGTAGGTGATCGTCTCGGTCCCGGTGATGCGTTGCGCCGCGTCGTCGAGCTCGACGTCGATCACGTGGTCGGCGCGCTGCTGCCAGTACTGATGGCCCGGGGCGCCCGACGCGGTGCGATAGGTGTTCGGCGTCGGCAGGATCTCTTCGAGCTGGCGGAACTTGTCCTCTCGCGGAGACCGACCGGTTTCCGGTGACTGGGCTGTAGCCGTGAGAACCGAAGACAGGCAGACGAGGACGGCGGCGATGACTCGCATCATGAAAAGAGTCGACTCCCGAGTTTGAGCTTTGGCAAGGGGGACCCGACAGGTTACCACCGGCTCCGGGAGACCGTCACGCCGCAGCACTAAGGCATTGATGGGGGCGCTGCCGATGGGCGCCTCCCGCATCAGAACCGTGCGCGATTTCGCATAGTGCGACCGCTCCGCGGTCGGTACGCGGGTGCCGGCAGTTCCGCGGGTCGCGCGTGGGCTCGTTGCACTCTCCCCCGCGCGACCCACGGCTATTTCATCGACCGCTCCGCGGTCGCGGACTGCGCGACCGCCGATCATCGTCCGGCACTACTGCGACTCGGCAATCGTCTTGTCGAAAATCGCCCGGCGCTCGGCGACCAGGCGGTCGAAGATCGTGCGCTGCTCCGGAGTCAGCTTCGTACTGATGCGCTCCTGCGCCCTTTCGAACACGGCCTTCACGTCGGCGAGCAGCGTCGGATGCTCCTCCATGAACTGCCGCCGCGCCGCAATGATCTCTTCCCGAATCTGAGACTCCTGCTCGGCCGTCAGCGACAGTTCGCGATCGAGAAGCATGACGGTCGCCTGGGCGACGGGCTCCGGCGACGACGCGATACTTCGCTCGATGCGGACGCGCACGAGGTGCATACCCGCCGCGCCTGCCACCGCACCAACGAGGAACACGGCAACCACCACTGCATACGCGCGCCACCCGTTCATTGCGAGCCTCCCGTGGCCTTTTCGACCGGTGACGCCAGCAGGACGGCGCCAAGCACCGCATCGCTCCCGCCGTTGCGCGCCAGGGCCTGTGCTACGGCTGCCTCGCGCTCGCCCGTCAAGACAGACGACTCGTATCCGGCCGCGCCAACCAGCAGCAGTGCGACGACCGCGAACACCGGCAGCAGTCTTACGGCGGCAAGGGCCACCGGCGTCCGTGGCGCGGATTTTCCGGTGTCGCGCGAGAGCGCTCGAATCCGCGCCGCAAAATACGGCGGCGCCACAAGCGGCGGCGCGGGATTCGAGGCGGCTTCGAAGATCGATCTGAGGCGCTTCGCCTCTGCGTCGACTTCAACGTTCGTTTCCCTGTCGTTGTGACGATTCACGATCTCTTCCTCCCCACCCGCTTCTCAGCCGGCGCAAGCAGTGCCTTCAACTTCTGTCGAGCCCGGAACGCGCGGACCTTGACGTTCACGACCGACCAGCCGGTCAGGTCGGCGACGTCCGCCGCCGAACGATCCTCGAGGACCATTAGCGTCAACACGAGCCGTTCGGCGGGCTGCAGCATCGCGAGCATCTCATCCGCGGCGATCCGGGCCTGTTCCTGCCGCCAGAACGAAGCGCCGTCGCCGGCCTCCGCATCCGGTCCCGGCGAATCCGACGTCGAATCGGCGACTGATTCAATCGGTTTCTCGGGACGACGACGCGATCGCCGCAGCGCGTCGTAGCAAGCGTTGACCGCGATTCGCGAGAGCCAGTGTTCGAGCGGCACCTCGCCGCGGTACGAACCGATCGAAACGAACGCCTTCAGAAAGACTTCCTGATGAATCTCTTCAGCGGCGTCCGGCTGCCGGAAGAACTTACCTGCGATTCCTGAAACGCGTGCGAAATGGCGTTCGACGAGCTCGTCGAACGCCGCTTCGTCGCCCCCGGCGATACGCTCGGCAAGTCGCCGGTCCGCGACGAGATTCGTCGTCGGATCGGCGAGACTCGCCGGCGCCATTCGGTGCATGAACAACATACTGAGCGTTTCGCCCACGAGCGTTCCGATTCTACACGAGCAGTCGCATTCCAACGGTGAACGCGAGCTCTCCACGATCCTCGAGCGCCTGACGGAGTCGCTCCTGCACGGACGCGAGCTTGGCGCGCTGTTCCGGCGTCAGCGTGTCCTCGATCTCGGCAAAGATCTCGGCGCGCTCGACGGCGAGCTCGACGTCGACGGCTGCCACCGCGGCAGACGCTTCGCGCACCGCGTCTTCACTCACCTGTGGCTGTCGAATGGCCTCGATGAGAGCCGACCGGGTTGCGATTTCCTGCGACACCAGCGACTCGAGCGTCGGGGCGTGTGATTCGATGATGGCGCGAATTGCGGCGCGCTGCTCCTCCGAGAGGTTCAGCTTGTTGAGTCCGGCGCGCGGACCGATGGTTCGCTCGAGATCGGACTGGATGAGTTTCCGCATGCGTTCGGTGAATGCGGCTACTTCGGCCTTCTGCTCTTCTGTCAGAATCGGCGAGACCTCGGTATAGATCTCGGCGCGTTCGACGGCGAGGTCGGCATCGGCCGAAGCCACTGCGCGCGACGCCAGCCTCACCGCCTGTTCGTTGGTTTCCGGCTGGTGAATGGCCTGGAAGAGAACGGCGCGCGCGGTCACCTCGCGCTCGACGAGCGCCGTGAGGTCAGCCTGGTGCGCTTCGAGAACCACGCGAATCTCGGCGCGCTGTTGCGGAGTCAGGTTGAGGCGATCGACGAATCCGGTGATCAGTCGAACGGGTTCGAATGCGCGGCCGGCGCGCTGCCCGGCCAGCGAGATGCCGTGTCCGAGCGTCAGGAGCAGGGTGACGACGAGCGTCATTCCGATGAGGCGAGATCGTGTGGACGTGCGATCCATGAGAGTGAATCCTCCGTTTCGTGTTGCGCGCCGGCCTTCCCGCGGCCAATCGCGTGTCTACCCACGAAGACGCCAGCCGAGTCGACTCGGTTACATCACTTCTGAAAGAAATCCAGCCCCGGCGGCGTTGTGTCCCAAGACCCGCGGGATGCACGTTTAGCATGCCGTCGCTTGCATTCCGGACGTAGTATTCCTGCATGAACCCGATGTTGAATCTGCGGATCTTCTCGGCCCTCGTCCTCGTGCTCCTGGCCGCGGTCGCCGCGCCGGCCCAGTCGGGACGCAATCGTCGACCCACTCCGTCGCCGCAACCCGCGGCGGCGCCTCCGGTCGCGGTGCCGGCCGAACCGAAGCCAGTGCCCCGCTCGGCCCCGGTCCCGTACGTTGCCAACTTCAAGGTCAAATACGCGGGCGGGTCGCTCGGGCTGAAGGACGGCGCGGACGTGCGCGTCGACATCCGCGACGGCCAGATCAACTTCACGGCCGAGAAAACCGACGTGACGGTAGTCGGCGATCGGGTGACGGACGTCAGCTACGGTCAGCGCGTGCGTAAGCGTACGGCGGAAGCGGTCGGAGCATCGGTCATCATTCCGGGCATCGGCGGCATCATCGGTGATTCGAAGTCGACGGCGCATTACATCGAGATTGTCTGGGGCGGTGCGCCCATCGGCGGTCTCGCGATGCGGGTGGACAAGAACGACTACCAGAAGCTCATCGACGCGCTCGAGGCAACTACCGGTCTGAAGGTCCGGCTCGAACCCGAACCGCTGATCCGCGACATCCCGTAGGTCGTCGGGGCTCAACTCCGTGTCTCCGTGTCTCCGTGTCTCTGTGTGCGTAGCGTCTGAAGAGCTACGCACACAGAGCCACAGAGCCACAGAGCCACAGAGGCACGGAGTGACAGAGTCGCAGAGACACTGAGCTGCGTTGCTAGGTCGTCGTCCTCGCCGCACGGAATTCACCAAGCTCGGCCTTCACCGCCTCGCCGGTCTTCTCCAGTTTCGCGAGCCACTGTTTCCGGTACGGCCGCAGCGTTTCGATGATCGTGCGCGTTACCACGTGGTCACGCAGCCACTTCCGGTCAGCCGGAATGACGTGCCACGGCGCATGATCGGTACTCGTCTCCGACAACGCATCCTCGTAGGCGCGAATGTAGTCGCGCCAATGCTCTCGCTCCTTCCAGTCACCAACGGCGAGCTTCCACGCCTTCTCGACATCGGCTTCGCGCTCGAGCAATCGCTCCTCCTGCTCGGCCTTGCTGATGTGCAGAAAGAACTTGAGCAGGATCGTGTTCGAATCCGTCAGCACTCGTTCGAATTCGACGATGTGCCGGTACCGCTTCCGCCAGACCACCGGAGGAACGATCTCGTGCACCCGGACGACGAGCACGTCCTCGTAATGCGAGCGGTTGAAGATGCCGACCATTCCGAGCGGCGGCGTTTCGCGGTGCACTCGCCACAGGAAATCGTGTGACAGCTCCTTCTTCGTAGGCACCTTGAACGGTGTCACCGTCACCCCGATCGGATTGACCGGCTCCATGACGTTGCGGATCGTGCCGTCCTTTCCGCTCGTGTCCATTCCCTGCAGCACAACGAGAAGAGAATGCGTGCCCGCTGCGTAAAGAAGCTCCTGGAGATCGGCGAGCTCCTGCCGCAGGTCGGGATGCGCCGCCCCGACGTCCTCCCGGGTGAGGCCGAACGTCTGACTGGCGTTACGGTCCAGCAGCTTGACGCGCGCCCCGGCCGGAACGCGGAGCAGTTTCGAGTAGTTCACCGCCACGGTAATTCGCTCTCCTGATCGATGATTGATTCTCAGCGCTTGCGGCGTCGCCGCCGCTGGGTCGTCGAATCCGGTAGCCCGGGGCCAAGCTTCGAGACGTCGCCACGCGCAATGACCGCGACGAGCAGCTCGTAGAAGTGATCCGTCGGCTCGTCGCCGTGTCGCTGCGCATAGAGCGACCACCGCACGTCGATCTCGTCGTGCAGACGGCGATAGATGTCACTCGTGGCCAGACCGTTCGCAACAGCTTCCGGAAAGAAATCGAGCAACTCGTGGACGAGCATCGCGGCGAAGTCCTGTGCCGGCCGCGAGCCGCCCCTCGCCGTCAGCGCAGGCGGCGCGCCGGCCGCCGCGGTCCGACTCCGGCTCTGCGGTGCCACGGTCTCGGGAAACGCGAACGCGTCGGCCGGAATCTCGCGTCGCATCGGTCGCCTGACTTCGGAAGCGGGCGAGGCAGTTCCATCCGCGAATGCCGACAATCTGGACGCGAACTCCGCGGCTCGTGTCGGACGCTCGTGAGGCTGCTTCGCGAGCGCGGATTCGATCAACTCGACGAGCTCGTCAGGCAGGTCGCTGCGGTACTCGTCGATCCGGGGCGCGCGCACGGTCGCGTGTTTGATTGCGAGCACGGAGCTCGGTCCGTCGAATGGCGGCCGCGCCGCGAGCATCTCGAAGAGTATGACGCCAAGGGCGTAGACGTCCGACTCGGGGCCTACGACGTCGCCGAGACACTGCTCCGGCGAAGCGTACCGGTACGTTCCGAGAAACACGCCCGTCTCGGTCAGGCGCGTGGCCTCCTCTTCGGCCTCGCGCACCATCTTTGCAATCCCGAAGTCGAGCAGCTTGACCGTCTCTCCCCAATCGAAGCGGCTGAGGAAGATGTTCGCGGGTTTCAGATCCCGATGAATCACGCCGCGGGCGTGCGCAGCATCGAGCGCGAGGGACGAATCACGGATGATCCGGACGGCGCGGCCGTACGGCATCGGCGCCTCGCGCACGATGGTGTCCTTGAGGGTCTCGCCTTCGAGAAACTCCATCGCCTGGTAGAAGCCAGTGCCTTCGGTCCCGAAATCGAAGACGGAGACGATTCCCGGATGACTCACGTTTGCCGCCGCGCGTGCCTCACGCCGAAAGCGAGCCACGAGTTCGTCCCAGAACTTCCGCGGATGCTCGAGCTCGCCGACGATCTCGCGTCGCAGCACCTTGGACGGATGAAGCACCTTGATCGCGACAGGTGCGTCCGTCTCGATGTGCCGGGCGCGATAGACCACTCCGGCCGCACCCTCACCAACGACCATCTCGATGCGATAGCGGTCGCCGACGATTCGCCCGACCAGGTCGCGTGGCTCGATGGGCTCCGAAAGCTCGGCGCCGTAGAGTCGCTCGAGCGCATCGAAGAACCGGTCGATTTCGGTATCCGATGGTTCGTTGTTCAGCTTCGCACGCTCTCCGAGGGCGCTTGCCCACAGCACCTCGCGGCTGAACGTCGAGTCGAGACCGGCAGCACGGATCAGCGACGGAATGCGATCCCGGTCTTCCGAGATTTCGCCGCCTCGCGTCGTGGCCCTGTCGACGAGTTCGTCCTCGAGATAGCGCCGCGCCTCCACGACCTTCGTCGAATTGGCCATGCCGAATTTTCGTCGGAGCCGGCGGAGCGCTGCGAAACTCATGGTCGCTATCTTCCCCACCGCGGCGGCGGAAGACAAGCGACAGTGGGGCGGCCGGTTCGAGGAGTGCCTTTGCCATCGGGTGCAGCGCGTCGGTATGCTTCGCTGGAATGTCACGAACGAACCTCGCGAGCTATGTCGATGACTTTGCGGCGCGGGGAAGCGAGATCGCCTTCGTTCACTGGCCGGGACTGCGTCCCGTGCGCTGGACCTACCTGCAGCTTGCGCAGGCGTGTTGGCGATTTGCGCGGGAGCTCGAGGAGCGTGGGATCGGACACGGCGATCGTGTCGCGATCTGGGGACGGAACTGCCCCGAGTGGGTGGCGGCGTTCTACGGCACGCTCCTGCGAGGTGCCGTGGCAGTTCCGCTCGACGATGCGTGCGCGCCGGACTTTGCCGTGCGCGTAGCGAACCAGGTGACGCCCGGACTGCTCGCGTGCGCGCGAGGGCGGTCCGTCGGTCCTGACGTTCCGGTAGTCGTGCTCGAAGACCTCGAGGACGTCATACGGCACCACGGCGATGGCCCCGTTGGCGCCGCGAGTTCGAAGCCATCGGATCTGGCCCAGATCGTGTTCACGTCTGGCACGACCGCCGAGCCACGCGGCGTCCTGATTACGCACGGCAACGTGCTCTCGAATCTCGAGCCGCTCGAACGCGAGATCGCGAAGTACCTGAAGTGGGAGCGTCCATTTCATCCGATCCGATTCCTCGATCTGCTCCCGTTGAGTCACGTGTTCGGCCAGTTCATGGGCATCTACGTGCCGCAACTTCTCGGCGGAGAGGTCCACTTCATGGATTCGCTCAACCCGTCGCGAATCGTCGAGACGATTCGTCGCGAGCGGATCTCGGTGTGCGTTGCCGTGCCGCGAATCCTGCATTCGCTTCAGTCGATGATCGAGCACGCCGCCGAGTCGCGAGGCGAGCTCGACTGGCTGAAGTCGGCGCTCGTCGCGTCCGAGGGACAACATCCGCTGCGGAAGTGGTGGCGCTTTCGCCGCGTGCACCGCCAGTTCGGGTGGAAGTTCTGGGCGTTCGTCGCGGGAGGCGCGACGCTCGATCCGGACGTCGAGCTTTTCTGGCGCCAGCTGGGTTATGCAGTCGTGCAGGGCTACGGAATGACCGAGACGGCGTCGCTCGTGAGCGTGAACCATCCGTTCAAGATGAGTCGCGGCTCGATCGGCAAGGTCATGCCCGGCCAGGACGTGAAGCTCGGTCCGGGCGGCGAGATCTTCGTCAGGGGAAGCAACGTGACGCCGGGCTACTGGTCGAGCGCCGGCACACCCGAACGCGTCGGCGACGACTGGTTCCCGACGGGCGACATCGGCGCGCTGGATGCCGAAGGGAACCTGTTCTTCAAGGGCAGAAAGAAGACCGTCATCGTCACGGCATCCGGCCTCAACATCTATCCGGAAGACCTCGAGGCCGCACTTCGCGCGGAGCCCGAGATCCGCGACTGTCTCGTCGTCGAGATCGAGGGCCCGAACGGGCCCGAGCCGGCTGCCGCCATTCTTGCCGACGGCGTCGACACCGCCGCAATGGGGGTCGCGCGGGCAAACTCAACACTGGCCGAATTTCAACAGGTCCGCACCTGGGCGGTCTGGCCGGATCCCGACTTTCCGCGAACATCGACACAGAAGATCCGGCGGCCGGTCGTCGAGGAATTCATGCGGGCACGGGCCGAGGGTCGTTCCGTCGCCGGTGCCCAGGACGCGCTCGCCGACTTACTCGCCCGTGTCTCGGGTTCGCGAGGAGGCTCCGTCGAGTCGGGTGCGACGCTCGGCGGGGACCTCGGTCTCGACTCGCTCGCGCGGGTCGAGTTGCTGAGCGCTCTCGAGGACCGTTATCAGGTCGACATCGACGAGTCGGCGTTCACGTCGGCGACGACCGTCGGCGATCTCGAGAAGCTCCTTGGCGGGAGTGCGACCGATACGGAGCAGCAGCCGCACTCGTATCCTCGATGGCCGCAGTGGTGGTGGGTTCGCGCGATCCGGCTCGCGGTGCTGTACGGAGTAATGCTGCCCGTTGCGTTCTTCATGTGCCGGTGTGCCGTCCGCGGCCGGGGTCGTCTGGAGTCAACGACTGGGCCGGTCGTTTTCATGTCGAATCACGTAGTCCGCACCGATGCCGGTCTGATCCTCTCGGTACTTCCGGGCCACTTCCGTCGCAACCTGGCCATCGCGATGTCGGGCGAGATGCTTGCAGGCTGGCTTCGTCCGCCCGCGGGAACCGGATTGATCGAGCGGCTCAGACTTCGGGCGCAATACGTTCTCGTTCTGGCCCTGTTCAACGTCTTTCCGCTTCCGCAACGAACCGGCTTCCGAAAGAGCTTCGCGTTCGCTGGCGAGCTCGTCGAGCGCGGCTCGAGCGTGCTCGTCTTCCCGGAAGGAGCGCGAACTCCTGACGGAGCGATCCACGAATTCCGCGCCGGGGCCGGCATCCTCGCGGCCGAGCTAGGCGTGCCCGTTGTTCCGGTACGAATCGACGGTCTCTACGAGGTGAAGCTGACCGGCCGGAAGTTCGTACGGCCCGGCGCCGTGACGATTTCGTTCGGCGAGCCGCTCGAGTTCGACGTCTCGGACGACGTCAGCAAAACCACATCGGTTATCGAACAGGCGGTTCGGTCGCTCTAGCACGATGTGGCACGCAGTAACGGCCTGAAACGGGAACAGGCGCCGGTGTGACGGCGCCTGACTGGGCTATGGCTGGGAGGCAGGGAGTCGAACCCCGATTGAACGGTTCAGAGCCGTTTGTCCTACCATTGAACGACCTCCCAACGAAGCCCGCAATATACCCAGCCGTCAGAATCGTGTCAAGAACGGGCCCCTCCGGGTAGAGGGTCACGGCTCACTGCTCACTTTGCGTCTTCGCGTCTTCCCTCGCGCCTTTGCGTGAACTTCGTCGTCGGCTCGAAGAGTTTCTCGCAAAGGCCCAAGGGCAGACGCACAGGCGCCAAGTGAGCAGTGCACCTGCT
>CAZXLQ010000157.1:0-11883 GCA_964641945.1 uncultured Clostridia bacterium | reverse complement strand
CTCGCCGGCAGCTCGGAGTGGGTTGCGTTCGAGGGCACGACGAAGGCGCAGAAGATTCTGGGCGGAATGGGAAACATGGACGACAACGTCCTCCACCTGCCGGAGGGCACGTATCGAGCGGTGTCGCTGCGGACGTTCAACCCGGAGACGGCGCGCTGGTCGATCTGGTGGCTCGACGGCCGGAGCCCGGACCGGCTCGACGTCCCGGTTGTCGGTGGATTCGCCGATCGTATCGGGCTCTTCTTCGCGGACGACGTCCTGAACGGCACGCCGATCCGGGTGCGCTTCCGCTGGTCGATCCCGGACGACGGCAACCCACTTTGGGAGCAGGCCTTCTCCGCCGACGCCGGCACGACCTGGGAGACCAACTGGACGATGGTCTTCAGGCGCATGGCTGGAGTCGACTAGGCGGCGTGTCGCCACGTCGAACCTCGCCCATTCCCCGCTTTCGGAGCCGCGAACGGTCGTGAGCGTCCCACGGACGGTCTTCGGACACGAGTTCCTTTGAGCGTGCGAAGTGAAGCGAATGTAGCTATGATGGCTATGTTGGGAGGACCTATGCGGAGTGTCAACATCGCCGAGTTGAAGAACAGTCTGAGCGCGTATCTGAGACTCGTTCGCGAAGGAGAGGAACTCGTCATCCGGGACCGCTCGCGGGCTATTGCCCGCATTGTGCCTATTGAGTCCGACGGTGACGAGGAAGAGGAAGAACGCCGGCTCGTTGCGGCGGGACTCCTGAAGCTCGGAGCCGGTCCGATCGAAGACGCGTTCTGGGAACTGCCGGCGCCTCGCGTCTCGGTGGAAAAGGTCCAGCAGGCGCTTGAGGACGACCGCGATGCCTGGTAAGGCGTACTGGGACACGAGCGCGCTGCTGACACTCTTCATCAATCAGCCCGGAAGTGCGAGGGCGCGCGTGGTGTCACGTAGCCATCCCCGCCTCGTGGTGTGGTGGGGCACGACGGTTGAGGTGTACAGCGCCATTGCGAGGCTCGAGCGTGGGGGGTTGCTCACATCGAAAGGTGTAGCCCACTCGCTCGCCCGGCTCGATGCGCTTCGGGAACGCTGGGACGAGGTCGAACCAGCAGAGGCCGTCCGGCGACTCGCGGAAGGGCTTCCTGTAACTCGTGCCCTTCGGGCCGCCGATGCCTTTCAGCTTGCCGCTGCATTAGTCTGGTGTCGGGAGAGACCGTCGCGCCGACCCTTCGTCTGCTTCGACAACGCGCTTGCTGCCGCCGCCGAGGCCGAGGGGTTCGCGGTCCACAAGCTGTCGAGCCGGTAGCGTGGGCTCGTCCGACCCGCCGGCGGGATGATCGGGGAGATGCGTCCCGGAAGATGTTCTGCCGGCCGGGGGGGGACAGATCACACGCATCGGGTCATTCAGCACGTGACATCCGGGGGAACTTCAGATTTGCCGCGCCAATCGGCGAGACGTAGAGTCGAGTACATGCGCTACCGGGACATCATCACGATCGAGCCGGGCAAGCGGGGCGGCAGGCCGTGCATCCGCGGCATGCGGATCACGATCTACGACGTTTTCAGCTATCTGGCGGCGGGCATGACCGAGCAGCAGATTCTGGAGGACTTCCCGTACCTGACGGCAGAAGACATCCAGGCGTGTTACGCATATGCCGCCGACCGGGAGCGGCAGGCAACGGTTGCCCACAGTGAAGCTCCTGTTTGACCACAACCTGGCCCCGGGGCTGGTCAAGCGTCTCGGAGACATTCATTCGAACTCGGCACACGTCACGTCGCTCGGATTGGACGCCGCATCGGATGCGACAGTCTGGGAGCAGGCGCTCGCCGAGGGATACACGATCGTGACCAAGGACGCCGATTTCGCGGACCTCGGCGTGCTGCGTGGCTTTCCGCCAAAAGTAATTTGGGTACGAATCGGCAACTGCACCACCCAACAGGTCGAAGAACTCTTTCGGCGCAATCACGAAGCCGCTGCGCTGGCGAAAACTCGCCGAGCGGCTGGACATAGATGATCCGCCGCGCCCCTCGAGCGACCGTCGGGTTCGTCTGCAGGTACTCGTTGAACGTCTGCCGCCTCTCGGGATGCGATTCGAGCCAGTCGCCCGGCTCGACGGGTGGCATCGGTTTACCGGCGTGCCGGAGCGCTTCGATCGTCCGGTGGAGTTTCTCGAGCGAAGCGCGCTGTTCCGATTGGACGGAAGGCGCGGGAGGAGCCAGTGTTTTCGGACTCGCGCAAGAGATCGGCAGTGCGATTGCTGCTGCCACGGGCACCGCGAGCCACGGCTTCCGACTCGAACTCCCGCCAGGTGCAGGCGCACGACGAGCCTTTGAGGTACAACGCATCCGGTTCGATTCGACACCGCGACACGGCGAAAGGTTTCAACTGGCGCTCGTGTGAGCGGACGACCGGCGAGGAACCGCTGTGTTCGCCCGAAGCAGCGGGCGGGTCGCGCGTTTGGCGGCTCCCCGTTGCGGACGCGCACGCCATAGGCGCAGAATCGGCGTGCCGATGAACGGAACAGCCACACGTGCCTCGAGGGTATTGCCGCGTTTCTTGATGCGTATCGCCGTCGGTCTTTCGCTCGTGCTTTCCGCCACGCTCTCTGGCTGGATGCCAGTAAGCGCCACGGGGGACGACGATCTCGGTCAACTTCCTCCACAAATTCAGCGATCGGCGCGGCACTTTGAGCTGCCGTTCGCTGTCCCGCCGTCCGAGTCCTCGTTCGGCAAATCCGAAGCGGGACGGAAGGTCAAGAAGCTCAAGCGCCTTGAAGTCCAGGCGACCGATATTGCGTATTCGGCATCGACGGACGAGCTCTTTCTGACCATCGCGTCGAACTCGAACCTGCATCCGAATTCCCTGATCGCCGTCCGGCCAAAGTCCCGGAAAGTTCTGCGCGTCATCCCGGTCGGGACGAATCCCAGGTATATGGCGCTTTCGGAAGCCGACCGCACGGCCCACGTCCTCGTCGACGGCGAGAGGGTCCAACGGGTCGATCTCACGCAGGGCACTGTCGTTTCCGAGTTCACGCCCACGATTCCCGGCTTCAACAATCCGCTTTTGGTTGCTGCGATTGCCGTTCGGCCGGGCAGTCCCGGGACCGTCGCGGTCTCGTTCGGTTTTCAGGGGATCACGGGAAACGCCGGCACGGCGATATATGACGACGGTGTCATGCGGCCCGAGTACGTCCCTCATTTCACGGTGCGCCAATTGATCTTCGACGAGGACGAACTGTGGGCGAATAGTGCCGATTGGGCTGGCGCGTCGGCAGCCATCTTCAAGGTGAGCGTTCTTCCAGGTGGTCTCCGGCTCGAGAATGGCGGTCGCGCCGTGTCTGCCGGAGCCCACCGCGTGAACTATCACGGCGGCCGATTCTATTCGGACACGGGACAGATCGTTGACGCGTCGAACTTCAAGCAGGTGGGCTGGATCCCGGGCAGAGACTGGCGCTTCGCTCTGGGATCGGCGATCGATCCGGCCGCTAACAGGATCTACTTTGCTAACGCCAGGGAGTTTTACCAGGTCATCTTCGCGTATGACATCGCGACCGAGCGTGTCGTGTCCTACTTCGATGGGACGCCATATCGACAACGAGGCGAGGTGACACGTTTGGTGGCATGTGGACCCGCGGGATTCGCCGCACTCACCGGGCTGTTTGAAGTCAGCGGACCAGTCGTTTTCTACAGCCCGAAGGTCTTCAAGGCCTATTCGCCTTTTACGCGGCCAGCGCCCGTGCCGGAGAACGGCACGGTCCGCGTCATTGCGCTTTCGCACAATGCCTTGATCTATGACGACGCTGCCCGGAAGTTCTACGCGACGTTGGGTGGCAACGTTCCGGGCGCCGGAAGCTCTGTCGTTGAAGTGGATCCGTATTCGGGGAGCGTCGGACGGGACGTGTGGATCGGGAGCGTTCCAGGGATCACGGCTATCTCCGACGACCGCCAGTACCTGTACGTGGCGATGTGGGGAAGCTATCAGATCAAGCGGCTGAGGCTGCCGAGCCTGTCCGAAGACGTGACGTTCGACCTCTTACGGGGCTCGGCCGACACCTATGGCCCATATCAGACGAATGCGGAGGAGATCATGCCGCTCCCCGGCGAGTCGAGGTCGATTGCCGTGCTGTTCAACGGGTACCCCTGGGTCAGGGAGCAGCTTTCGGCTGAGATCGCGGTTTACGACGATGATGTTCGCCGTCCGACGACGACAGATTATTACCAGCCGCTTGCGGGCTCGGTCGAGTTGAGCGCCGACGGGATGACAATCTACGGGCTCAACAACCAGGACACGGGAAGTCACTTTCTCACCTACACGATCGGGCCCGCCGGCGTGTATCGGAATCAGTCGTACTACGGTGTCGGTGCCGCGTTCTTTGACGACCTGCACTGCGTTGACGGCAAGTGCTTCACCGACGTCGGGGTGATTATCGACGCGTTGACCGGCACGAGACTTGGCGTACTGCCGTACGAGGCCGAATACGGAGCGTCATTCGCGGTCGTGCTGGATCCGGAACGCCGGCTGGTTTATCAGGCGGTTTCAGGCCGGAACCTCGACGTCTATGCATATGACATGCAGACGCATCAGCGAGTCGCTGCGCTCTCCTTGCCGGGTATCTCGGTGAACGCCGCCGGACTCTACTTATGGGACGATGGGCGCCAGCTCGCATTCTCGACTGGCGATGAGATTTACCTGATTCCGACAGCGCTGTTGCGACCTTGATCCCAGCCATATGGCTAACCTTGGATCGGAATCGGTGACCCGTTACGAATGCGCGTCTGGCATGAATGCCGTGACCGCTCCGCGGGCATTTCGATGACTACCGAGAACTCTCAATCCGTCTGGCATCATCCAGCGATAAGGCAATCTCGTGGCGTGCTAGACTGCCTTGCGATGTCAAACTCCGCACGCGTGTTCGTGCTTTGCATTTCGCTCGTACTGGCGGGCGCCGGTCTCGATACTCCGGCGGCCCAACCCCGACCGCATCGAACGGCAGAACCGTCGAGTCCCCTGCGTAAAGTCAGCCAACTCGAAGGCGTGACCATGTATTTCGAGGCGAATGCCGGTCAGCTTCCGTCGTCGACCCGCTTTGTCGGCCGAAGCGACAAGTACCTGGTCCTGATCTCAGGTAGCGACCTGGTGTTCCGGCTCTCTCCGACCGGACGCGGAAGCGCGGGTATGAACGTGCGTATGAAGTGGGTTGGCGGCCGAGCTGACCCAGCCGTCGCCGGTAGCGAACCGCTTCCGGGTAAGAGTAACTACCTTGTAGGAAACGACCCATCAGCCTGGAAGACCGGGATCCCGACCTGCAAGGCCGTGACCTGCCGGTCGGTGTACGACGGCATTGATGTCCGCTTGTATTCGAGCGGGCAGTGGCTTGAGTACGACGTCGTACTCGAGCCCGGTGTGGATCCAGATCTGTTGCGGTTTCGCATCGATGGATCTGACGGCGTGCGACTCGACGACGAGACAGGCGACCTGGTGATCACAACTTCGGTTGGCGAGCTCCGCCACCGGAAGCCGGCCGTATATCAGCCTTCTAGTACCGGGAAGCGACCTGTCGCTGCGCGGTACCGCCTGCACGACGATGGTGTAGTTTCCTTCGATGTCGGAGACCGTGACATCGCGGCTCCGCTCGTCGTCGACCCGGTCGTCACGCTTGTGCAATACGCCGGTGGATCATCAAGCGATGATGTTGCTGTCGGCACCTTCGTGGATGCGGCGGGTTCTGTATTCCTGGCGGGAAGGACACAGTCGTTCGATCTGGCGCCGCTCGTGGGTCCTATCGATGGCTCCTTCAATGGCTTCTCCGATGCCTTCGTTGCGAAGCTCGATCCGGCGACCGGCTCCGTTGCGTTTGCCACTTACATCGGAGGCACCGGAGATGACAATCCGACGGACATTGCGGTCGATGCGATGGGCGCTTCTTATGTCACGGGCTGGACATCCTCGAGCGATTTTCCAACCACCGATGGCGCATACGACCGAACTCTTGGCGGGCTCGATGCATTCGCTTTCAAGATTTCTCCGAACGGCGGCCTGCTCGAATACTCGAGCTATGTTGGTGGGTCAAACCCGGATGAGGGGCTTGGAATCGCGGTCGACCTTGCGGGTCAGGCGACGATTGTCGGCTGGACCTTATCGTCCGACTTCGAAACGCTTCCCGGAGCATTTGACCGGATGAAAGGTGGAGCTCAAGATGGCTTCGTCGCAAAGCTGAATGTCTCGGGCACTGGGCTCGTACAGGCCACATTTGTTGGCGGAAGCGGAAGCGCGGATGTCGCGAATGCGGTCGACGTCACGTTGTCTGGCGAACTTGTCGTTGTTGGTGCGACGCGTTCGGCGGATTTTCCAACGACGGTTGGGGCGTTCGACCGGGACCTCGAGGGTAACGAAGACGACGGTTTTGTTGTGCGGTTCTCATCCGATCTGTCAACTCTCGTGTACTCGTCATTTTTCGGGGGATTGCACACGGACAGAGTTCTGGATATCAGCTTGGACGCGCTCGACCGCGCGACGATTGTTGGAACAACGAACTCTGACAACCTCCCGGTCACTCCGGGTGCTCCGCAGCCGTCATACGGAGGCGGATCGGGAACCGACGGGTTCGTGGCCCGGTTGTCGACATCTGCGGCGGCGCTCGAGTATTGTACCTATCTGGGCGGTACGGACACGGATGCCTGTTATCGTGTCTGTCATGACTCGAGCGACTCGATTTACGTTGTGGGCGAAACCCGATCGCAGCTCTTTCCGACTACAGCAGGTGCATTCGATCGAACGAGGTCCGGTGTGACCGACGGTTTCGTTGCCAAGTACTTCGCCTCGGGAGCTCAGTCGTACTCGACTCTCGTCGGTGGCAATGCGGAGGACTCAGCTGCGGGTGTCGGCGTGACGGCCGCGGGAACAGCCGTCGTCGTTGGATCGACGTCGTCGAGTGACTTTCTGGTAACGACTTCGCTGACAGGGCGACCGGCCGACGGCGCCGAGTGTTATGTGACTGCGCTTTCCGCGGACGGCGGAACGGTGAGCTTCTCGACACTCGTCGGCGGATCACGCGGCGTGTCCGGGTTGGTCCACGATGTGGCAGACTCGATCGTCGCGCTCGCGGACGGAACGATCGCGATTGCCGGGACGACGGCCGCCATCAATTTTCCAGCGACGCCGGGAGGCTTCGACACTGGAGGGGCGTTTCCGTCGGACGTCTTCGTGATTCGGCTTGACTCAACAGGGCGCGAGTTGCTCTCCTCGACGGTGTTCGGCGGAGGCGCCCCCGAAGAAGTGACCGACCTGGCACTCGGGCCGGATAACGATCTGTTCGTTGTCGGATGGACGTCGTCGGGCGACTTTCCGACGTCGCCGGGCTGCTTTGACGCAACGCACAACAGCCTGTCGGAGCAGGACGGTTTCGTCGTTCGGATCGCCGTCGATGGCACCGCGCTTCGGTACGGCACCTTCCTTGGTTCGATTCGACCTGACGTTGTGGAAGCGATTGCCGTCGACGCAGATGGATTCGCTTACGTGACGGGTTGGACTGACGGCCCGGAATTTCCCACGACACCGGGCGCATTCGACACGACGGGTCAGGACAATCGGGAGTCGTTCGTCACGAAACTCGATCCAGGCGGCACGGCACTGGTGTATTCGACATTTCTCGGCGGGTCGTTTTCGGACAAGGGCCACGCCATAAACCTCGATGCTGCCGGACGAGCGATTGTCGCTGGCGACACGGCTTCAACGGACTTTCCCGTGACGGCCGGTGCGTTTCAGCAGACGAAAGGAGGCGACTTCGACGTGTTCGTAACGAAGCTCAATGCGAACGGAAGCGCGCTTGTCTTTTCGACGTTTCTCGGTGGCACGGCTTTCGAGTTGCCTTCGTCCATAGCAATCGATGGCACCGACAACATTCTCGTCGTCGGTTCGTCGGGCTCGACGAACTTCCCGACGACGTCGGCAGCATACGATCGTTCGTATAACGGCGGTACCAGCGATGCGTTCCTGGCGGCGCTGACTCCGAATGCAGGCGGACTCGCATACGCAACACTCTATGGCGGCTCAGGCGTGGATTCCATCGCGTCCGTTGCCGTGAGTTCTTCAGGGGACACGTGGATTTGTGGACAATCGGATTCGCCTGACATCCCGCTGAGCTCCAATGGCTTCGATGAGTCGAACGACGCGTCGGTCGACGCACTGATTGCATCGTTTGGTTCGTCGGGGTCCGTGCTCGCGTATGCGACGATCGTCGGAGGAACATCGTTCGACCGACTCTCCGATCTGGCAATCGACGATGCGGGTGTCCTTACTGCTGTTGGCCAGGCGTATTCGCCGGAGTTCGTCACAGCCAGTTTCGGCGTGTTGGACGGAAACGATGCGCTCATTCTGAGGCTCGTGCCAGCGGCCGATACCGTCGGCTTGTACGTACCGGCGTCGTCGGTGTGGTTCGAACGATTCACGAACACGTCCGGGAACGCTAACCGAGCGTTCTCGTACGGTGCTGGAGGCTTGGGACTGTTGCCGATCGCTGGCAACTGGGACGGCGTCGGCGGGGACTCTCCCGGTCTCTATGACCCAACGAGCGGTGCCTTTTTTCTCCGGAATTCGAACGCGCCTGGCCCGGCCGACGTCGTCTTTACGTTCGGCGCGGGCGGAGCCGATCTTCTACCTCTAGTCGGCGACTGGAACGGCGACGGAACGGATACGGTAGGAGTCTACAGCCGCTCGACCGGGGCATTCTTCCTGAAGGACACGAACGCGGGCGGCGATGCCGACACGGTCTTCACGTTCGGCGCGGGCGGCCCCGGAATTCTGCCAATGGCGGGCGACTGGGATGCCAACGGAGCGGATTCGATCGGCCTGTACGCGTTGTCGGACGGCGCGTTCTTTCTGCACAACGACAATGCAGGTGGTGACGCGGATATCGTGTTTACGTTCGGCGCCGGCGGGCCGGGTGTGACGCCAGTCGTAGGAGATTGGGACGGAGACGGTCGCGACACGATCGGCCTTTACCTGAACTTGTCCGGGTTCTTCTTTCTGCGAAACGCAAACTCTGGTGGCGCGGCAGATCTCACGTTCGGATTTGGAGCGGGCGGCGCTTTGCCGGTTGTCGCAAACTGGGCGGGCTGAGCTGAACGGCAACTCCGTCGATCGAGCCTCCACCGGAAAAGGTCCGAGCCTTATCGGCACCGTCGAGGCGGCGATGCCGTCAGCCGAGCTCGGGGGAATGGGCCTTGACGGTCGAACAGCCAAAGAAGATTTCCCGTCAATCCTCGATAAATCCCGCAATCCTGTCCACTCTCCCATGAGGTACCTGCTTGCCATCGTGGTGATGGTTTTCGCCTCGGCCGAGGCGCGCACGCAGGTCGGCGTGCCGGAGGAAGTGCCCGATGCCCTCCACGTACTTTCGGGAAAGGTCTTCCTCGAACGCTCGGGCATGTTGTCCGATCGTCTTGTGTACGCGAGCTACGCTCCCTTCTCCGGGTTGCCCAGATGGTCGCCCCCAGCATAGCCTGTAGACTCGTTGCCTCATTGGAAGGAATGCGATGCATAACGAGTTCACTGCAGTCATCGAGAAGGACGGGGATTGGTTCATTGGCTACTGTCCCGAGATCCCCGGAGCCAACGGCCAGGGCGCGACGGTCGACGAATGTCGGGCCAGCCTTGCCGAGGCGATTGCGTTGATCCTGGAAGATCGGCGTGAAGAAGGGCTTCGTGGAGTGCCTGGCGACGCCATCCGCAGTGTCGTCGTCATTGCATGAAGCGCAGCAGTCTGCTGCAGCACCTGCGCCGGCACGGGTGCGTGCTCAAGCGGGAAGGGCGTGCTCACTCGCTATGGACAAATCCGATGACTGGCGAGGTCGAGGCGGTTCCTCGCCACGTTGAGATCGCAGACCGTCTCGCCCAGAAGATTTGCCGTGGATTGTCGGTCGTTGAGCCTGGCAAGTAGTTCTTCAAGCGAGATCTTCTCTATGCTTGTCGGTCGACACACTCCTACGCCACGGCTGCGGCGAACAGTGCGAACAGATCGCCGGGGAGCGGCTCGTCGAGTTTCCACGTCACCGACATCGGCAACTCACCTTCGTGCCTAACGTAGGTGGCTGGTCCGAGAAAATAAAACGCCCGGTCCGACGTCCGCAATCGTGCGAAGAGCATGACGCTCGTGCCCATCTCGACATGTCGCTGGTACCGAATTCCCGTTTCGCTGTCGGCGCGAGTCACCGACTGGCTCTCCCAGTGGATCACTTCGCGGCTGACGGCGTAATCGCGATACCGCGTCGTCGGCGAGAAGTTTCCGCTCGACTTGTCGAGCGTGAACGCAAAGAGGTCGGCCTTCGCTTCCTTCGCCCAGTACACACCCGTCTGCCAGGGAGCCACGTTCGCGCAATCAGCATCGCCAACTCCGAAAGCCGCGAGGATCTCGATACGGGTGTACCGGGCGTGCACAGCCAGGGGCACATCGTGCTGCCCGATTAACGGAATCGGGACGTGGTCGATTCGCTCGCCGATGGCGTCTAGGATCGAAAGCAACTCTGCCCGCACTTGCGGATGGCCCCACAGAAGTTCGGTGCCTTCCTTCAGGCCGGTTGCATTCGTCACAACCTGGCCGGCGACAGACGCGACGAGCATTCGAAGGTAACGCCGGTCAACATCTGAAAGGTACTTCGGATCCGGCGCGGCATCCGACGCAAGCAATCGACGGAAGGCATCGATACGGGACGTATCGTCCACGTGCAGGAGGCGCCCGCACGCCCGGCGAAGCACCTTCTCGTGCTCGCCCGGGTCTCGAACCTCGAGCCCGGCATCCTGACACAAGTCCGACCAGCACTTGTTCCCGGCGTAGACGTCCTCGAGCTCGAGGCCCGAATCTCTGAGGAAATCCGCGAGTGAAACGCGCGTCGCGCCGTTTGCAAATGCGCGCAGTTCCTCGACCTTCGCATTCCAGCGAGACGGGACTGCGTTGCGAATGCTCGCGAGGACTATCTCGCTTGCGACGGCGTCTAGCTCCATATGGCAACCTGCCGGAAGAAACGGGAACCCGGACTCCACCTGACGGACCACGTCGCTTCGACTCCCTCCGAGCAGGGCTCGCATCCGCCGGTCGAAGCGGAATTCCTTCCTGTGGTGGCCAACGAAATCCAGAACCGTGCAAGCTGTCTTCCCGTGATGAAGTCGCAGCCCGCGTCCGAGCTGTTGAAGGAAAAGTGTAGGGCTTTCGGTCGGCCGCAGCATGAGAAGCGTATCGACCGCCGGCACGTCGACGCCTTCGTTGAAGAGATCGACGGAAAAGACGACGTTGACTTTTCGTTCGGCGAGATCCCGCAGCGCCTGGCGCCGTTCGTCGGCACGAGTGTCCGCCCAGATGGCGGTCGCGGACATCCCGGCTTCGTTGAAGACGCGTGCCATGAACCGGGCGTGATCGACGCTCACGCAGAATCCAAGCGCCCGCATCTCCGCCGGTCTGTCGACGCGGCCTGCGATCTCCTTCACAACGAGCCGCGCCCTTGCGTCGTTTCCGGTGAACAGGTTCGAAAGACCCTCGATGTCATAGCCGATGCCGCGCCGCCAGGGAATATCGCGCAGATCCGTCCCGTCGTGGATGCCGAAGTACGCAAACGGCACGAGCCGGTGCTGATCAATGGCATCCCACAGCCGCAGTTCCGCCGCGATCCGTCCGTCGAACAGTTCGAGGATCGGCAGACCATCACTGCGCTCTGGCGTCGCCGTCAGGCCAAGCAGTTCCTTCGGTCGAACGTGATCGAGAAGACTCTGGTACGACGTGGCCGCGGCGTGGTGGAACTCGTCGACGATGACGACGTCGAAGTGCCCGGCGTCGAGGTGCTCGTATCCCGTGGCGTTCAGGCTCTGGATCGAAGCAAAAACGTGTTCGAAGCATTCCGGTCTCTCGCCTCCGACCCAGA
>CAZXLQ010000156.1:0-11899 GCA_964641945.1 uncultured Clostridia bacterium | reverse complement strand
AATTACCTTTCCCACTGTTTTGCGGGGTGTGCTCTGGCTTTTGCGCGCCTTGCGCCGCTTTCCGGAGACCCCGGACCGATCGCACACGTCGATGCAGCGCGACACTGTGTAGTCAAGGTCCCAGTGATCCCACGTCCGACCCGCTCGCTATCGCTCGCGGTACTGATCCTGCCATGGCACGCATGGCGACATGCCGGACGCGATCTGAAAGAGACATTCCGCTGACGGAGGATCAGTACCGCGAGCGATAGCGAGCGGGTTCCCCACCCACCAGATCGAGACCTCTTCGTTACCGGTCGCTGCTCTGGCACATCGGGGGCGCGTTCCAATGGCGGCTCGTTGCATCAGAACCGCGAGCGGTAGCGAGCAGGCCTGCGGCGGGACCCTCGCCATGAACGCCCCGGCGGACGGCGATCCCTGAGTACAAGCCTTTCCCGCACACCCCTCGAACTACTCCACAAACGTGACCACCTCATCGAGCGGCTTTCGATGGATGTCTGGCACTTCCGCATCCGGCGCCGGATACCCCACCGGCAGTACGAGGTACGCCCGTTCGTTCTTCGGACGCCCGAGGATCTCGGCAAGGAACTTCATCGGATTCGGCGTGTGAGTGACGGTCACGAGCCCGGCCGCATGAATCGCGGCGATCAGAAACCCGACCGCTATCCCCACCGACTCCATGACGTAGTAGTGCTTCTCGCGCTCGATCCGCGGCTCTCCCGTCGCGTCATCGCCCACCACGTGCTCGGCATAGTCGATCCGGAACACGACGATCAGGTACGGCGCCGTTTCGAGAAAAGGCTTCTGCCAATCCGTTCCGAGCGGCTCGAGGTGCTGCTTCCATACCTCAGGGAAGCGCCGGTCGTAGTTCTCGCGCTCCTCCGCCTCCGCCGCCTCGCGAATCCGTCGCTTGACCTCCGGATTCGACACCACCACGAATCGCCAGGGCTGCTGGTTTGCTCCCGACGGCGCCATGGCAGCGGTGGCGACGATCTCGTCGATGACCTCCCTCGGCACGGAATCGGGCGCGAAGTCGCGGACCGATCGCCGTGACGCGAGCGCCTCGCGAAACGCCCTCACTAGCCGCAGCTGTTCGGCGTCGGGCAGGCGCTCGAATTCGAGGCGACGAAACGGAAACTCGCGTCCGTGCGTCATGACGCGTCAACTCGCTCGAGAAAATCGGCAACCGCGGAGACGAACGCCCCGGGATTCTCCAGGCTCGAGAGGTGCCCGGCGCCGTCGATCGACACCAGTTCCGCGCCTTCGATGGCCGCGGAAATCCTCGCCTGGTCATCGTATGGGATCAGCACGTCTCGCGTCCCTGCAACCACGAGGTACGGCATCGAGACCGCGGCGAGAAGGTCGGTCGAATCGCTCCGAATCGCCATTCCGGTCAGCGCGGCGATAACGCCTTCCGGCCTTGCCGCCATCGCCATCTCCCGAACCTCTTCGACCAATTCAGTCTGCTCGGAATATGCCTCGGGCGCGAGCAGTTTCGGCAACACCGCCTCGACGGCCGCAATCGTGCCGCGCTTGCGAACCTGTTCGATGAGCGCGAGCCGGCCGCGTCGCGCCGCGTCGCTGTCGCCTGCGGCGCGCGTGTTCGCCAGCACGAGCGCCGCGACCTCCAGCGGATATCGCCGCAGGTATGCCATCGACACGTAGCCGCCCATCGATAGTCCGGCGACGGCGACCCGCCCAAGCGACTCGGCCGTGACGACAGCGCGCACGTCCTGCGCCATGCGGTCCATCGCCCCGTCGGCGGCAACGTCACTCTCCCCAAAGCCGCGCAGGTCCACGGTCACGACCTGCCGTGCCACGGCCAGATCCTGCGTCACGCGGCTCCACATGGCCCGGCTCAATGGAAATGCGTGCACGAGCACGAGCGGCGTTGCCGGCGATGGCGTGCCGTGCACCTCGTACGCGATGCGAACTCCGCGGTTGTCGACAAATCCCACGCGTGCCCCCCGACCTGCTGAATGTCGAATCCGCGGAACTATAGTCCAACGCGGCGGCACCGCACGACTTTGGACGATCGAGCGGACCCCTTCTTGCCTCTCTCCGCTTCCGGTTGCGACAATGCGCCAATGCACCTCGCCTTCGTCGAAATCGAGCACTTCCGCGGAATCAAACGGCTCGCCGTCGCGCTTTCGTACGTCACGGCGGTGATCGGCGAGAACAACTTCGGGAAGTCGAGTCTCTTCAACGCCCTCATGATCTGCCTCGGCATCGAGTCGACGGGCACCGAGTTCGACTTCGACGATGACGACTTTCATGTGGATCCCTCGGGCGACGGCGAACGGGCGCAGAGACTGTCCATCGAGCTCACCTTTCGCGAGTATCAGCCCGGGGCCTGGAACGTGCCGAGTCTCTCGAAGCTCTCAGCGGTGATGACGCCGTTCGAGGGCCCGCGCCATCAGATCCGCTGCCGCATCCTCGCGCGGCGGGATCTGCGGGGAGGCCAGCCGAAGGTCGAGGTGAGCTTCCGGAACTTCGTCGGATCGGAGATGCGCGTCAACGATCCGTTGTCGCTGTTCGCTGAGCTAAGGCGCCTGGTTCCGGTCGTGGCGCTTCGGTCCACGCGCTTCATGACGCACCGGCCTGGCGTGAGCATCGGCGCCGTGGACGACTCGCGCGATGGCGACCCGATCCACGAGCGGCTCGAGGACGGCGTCCGCGAGATCTTCCGTTCGCTGGCACTTGGCGACGTCATCCGGCGCGACGAGTTCGAGCGCGCTGTTGCGTCGATGGGACAGCTCGTCGGATCGCTCGCCGACCGACTCGGAGCGCTCTCGGCCGAGGACGCGCGACTTGCGGCCGAGTTGCGCGCCCTGCCGGCACGGTTCGACGGACCGACCGACACCTCACCGAAGCCGATCCGGTCGGGCTTCGGTTCGCAGAGTGTCGCGTTGCTCGCCCTTCTCGGTGCTCTCCTCGAGTCGCGAGGTGCGCTCGAGCTTGCGGCGGATGCGACGCCGATCATCGTCGTCGAGGATCCCGAGGCACACCACCATCCGATGATGCTCGCCTCCATCTGGCGCCTGATCGATCGGTTGCCGGCGCAGAAAGTCATTGCGACGAACTCCGGCGAGCTGCTCGCACTCGTCCCGATCCGCTCCATTCGCCGTCTCGTACGGCGGAGGGACCGCGTCGAGGTCCATCGCGTCAGCCGCAACTCGCTGACGGCCGACGACATGCGGCGCATCGGCTACCACGTGCGCGCGAATCGCGCGTCGTCGGTGTTCGCGCGGTGCTGGCTGCTCGTCGAGGGCGAGAGCGAATACCACCTCGTGCCAGAGCTTGCGCGTCAGCTCGGGTACGACTTCGGAGCCGAGGGCATTCGATGCATCGAGTTCGCGCAATGCGGCCTGATGCCGCTGCTCAAGGTCGCAAAGGACCTCGGCATCGAATGGCACGTGCTCACCGACGGGGATTCGGCCGGCTCCGCATATGCCGCCATGGCCCGCGGTGCCGTGACGGGCAGCGAGCGTGTCTCGGACCGCGTCACGGAGCTCGAAGAACGCAACATCGAGCTTTTCATGTGGCACAACGGGTTTGACCGGGTCTATCGGCAGGAGTCGGGCGTCTCGAACGCGCATCCGAGGCGCCGGCGCGGCGAGGACGATGACGCGCGGTTTTTCATCGAGCGGGCAATCGACAACCTCTCGAAGCCGCGGCTCGCGATCCTCGCGGCCGAAGCCGTCGACGAAGCCGGCCCGTCGCACGTGCCGAGAGCGCTGAAGCAGGTCGTCGAAACCTGCGTCCGACTGGCGAGGCAGGGCGACGCAACCGTGTGATGGCCCGTCAGGGTCAGGGCCGTCAGTCCGCCAGCGAATAGGCAACAGCGGCGGCGGCAGGGCCGACGACAACGTGCATCACGTTGCGGTCCAGGCGCATTAGACCGTGCGCTCCAGCCGCACGGAGCGCGGCTTCGTCGACGGCTTCGACGTCTACGACCTCTACACGAAGGCGCGTACCGGCGACCGCAGTGACACCCTTCAGGTTCGCCCTCCCGCCGAGGGCCATCACGAAAGCCGCAGCGTCGATTGCGGACGCCGCAGCGGTGACACGCGGCGCCGCGGCCGCCGCTTCCGTCGCAGCGGCAGGCCGAGACGAGCTCGTATGGCCGCCGATCGGCGCATCGTCCGATTCGGCCGCTGTGCGGAGGTACTCCTCCATGGCGGACTTCAGGTTCTCTGAACGAGTACCGAAAATCGCCTGGATGTTGGATCCGACGGTCACGACACCGGCGGCGCCGAGCGCCTTGAGTCGCTCCGAGCTCGCTCGCGTGATATCCGCCACCTCGACGCGAAGCCGAGTGATGCACGCATCGAGACTGCGGATGTTCGCCCGGCCGCCAAACGCCGCGACGAGCTCGCGCGCGAATGCCAACGGCCCGGCGACGAGACCTTCGGAAACCGGAGCGTCGTCCGCAACTTCGTCCTCGCGCCCGGGCGTGCGCAGATTGAACCGGACGATGAGCAGCCGGAACGCCCAGTAGTAGACGAAAGCCCACAGCGGACCGATGACGAGCAGCCAGAAGCCGCGCGTCGACTTCGGAAACAACACGACGAAGTCGATCATCCCGTGCGAAAACGTCATGCCGTGTTTGATCCCGAGCGCGATGCACACGAAATACGCGAACCCGGCCATCACCGCGTGGACCGCGTAGAGAATCGGCGCGACGAAGAGGAACGAGAACTCGATCGGCTCGGTGATTCCCGTCAGCAACGATGTCAGCGCCGCCGAGATCATGATGCCGCCGATCTTCTTGCGGTTCTCGGGCTTTGCCGTATGCCAGATCGCGAGCGCCGCCGCCGGCAGCCCCCACATCTTGAACAGGAACCCGCCTGCCATGTTGCCGGCAGTCGGATCACCGGCCACGTAGCGCTGGATCTCGCCGTGGATCACCTCGCCGGTCGCAGGATCCGAGAACGTGCCGACCTCGAAGAAAAACGGCACGTTCCAGATGTGGTGGAGGCCGAAGGGCAGCAACGACCGCTCGACGACGCCGTACAGCGCAAAGGCCGCCTGAGGATTCCCCTCCGCCGCCCAGTGCGAGAACGCACTGATGCCGCGACCGATCGGCGGCCAGACGACGCTCAGCACCACGCCAACCACGATGGCGGCGAGCGCCGTCACGATCGGCACGAACCGCTTCCCGGCGAAGAAGCCGAGGTAGGGAGGCAGCTCGATCCGATAGAAACGGTTGAAGAGCGCGGCCGCGATCCCGCCGATGAGGATGCCGCCAAAGACCCCCGTCTCGATCGACGGGATTCCCATGATCGGCTTCGTTTCAATTCCGACGACACCCGCAAACACACCCATCGTTGCGATGAGCACGGCAAAGCCCACGACCGCCGCCAGCGCCGCAACTCCGTCGTTGTACGTCAGCCCCAGCGCCACGCCGATGGCAAAGATGAGCGCGAGGTTGCCGAAGATCGCGCTCCCCGACTGCGCCATCGTTGCCGAGACGATGTCGGGCAGAAACGCGAACTTCGCGCTGCCCACGCCGAGCAGGATGCCGGCGACCGGCAGCACCGAAACGGGCAGCATCAGCGACTTGCCGATCTTCTGCAGGAAGCCGAACGCCTGATGTCGGATGCTCACGGTAACTCCTCGTCCGAGGTCGGGTCGTCAGTCGTCGTCGCGCCCCGAAACGAGCGCTCTAACGTCGTCGGGCGTCGCGCAGGCGAGCGCGCGGGCCGCAAGGTCCCGGCACGAATCGCGCGACAGCCCGCGCACCCGCGCCTTGATCGACGGGATCGCCGGTATCGCAACGCTCAGTTCGTCGATGTCGAGGCCAATGAGAATCGGGATGGCCGCCGCGTCGCTCGCGATCCCGCCGCAAACGCCGACCCAGCGTCCCGCAGCGTGGGCGGCGCGCGAAGTCATGTCGATGAGTGTCAGCACCGCCGGATGAAGCCCATCGACCATGGCTGCAAGCGTCGGATGGCCCCGGTCGACCGCCAGGGTGTACTGCGTCAGATCGTTCGTCCCGATCGAAAAGAAGTCGGCGTGCTCGGCCAGCCGGTCGGCAATCAGCGCCGCGGACGGCACTTCGATCATGATTCCGATCTGAAGTGCGGCAACACCGAGCCGATCGCGCTCCTCCTCCACGATCCCGCGCGCCGTTCGCAGCTCTCCGACCGATCCGACCATCGGAAACATGATCCGGACGTCGCCATCGCCACGGGCGCGCAGAATGGCCCGTACCTGCGTCCGCAACAGCTCGGGCCGATTGAGTCCGACCCGGATGCCGCGCTCGCCGAGAAACGGGTTGTCCTCGGCCGGTATCGGCAGATATGCGAGCTGCTTGTCGCCACCGATGTCGAGCGTGCGAATGATGACGGGCCGGTCAGGGCCGACCGCAGCGACGACAGACGCGTACGCCACGGACTGTTCGTCCTCGGTCGGTGCCGTCGCCCGGTCGAGGAACAGGAACTCGCTGCGCAGCAGGCCGATTCCCTCACCGCCCATCTCCGCGATGTTCGCCGCCTCCGCCACACCACCGACGTTGGCGACGACCTCGATCCTGTGTCCATCGACGGTCGTTGCCGGCTCGAGGGCGTGCTCGAGCTCGACGAGCCGCCGCGCTTCACGTTGCGCGCGACGCCCGCGAATGGCGACGATTTCGTCGGCAGAGGGGCTCGTACGCAACGTGCCGGCCGAGCCGTCGAGGATGACTTCCGTCCCGTCGGCGAGGTCCAGCGCCCGCGGGTCGATCCCGGCTATCGCGGGAATGTCGAGCGACCGGGCCAGGATCGCGACGTGAGACGTCGCGCCGCCGCGCACCGTGCAGAAACCCAACACGCGCGTGCGATCGAGCACGGCAGTGTCGGACGGCGACAGATCCTCAGCAATGAGAATCGAATTCTCTGGCGCCTCGATCGACGCACCTGCGTCGCCCGTCAGCACGCGAACGACCCGAAGGCCGGCGTCTCGCAGGTCGTTGGCGCGTGCGGCCAGCAGCTCGTTCTTCAGCGCGGCGAGCCTATCCGCGCGCACGCCGATGGCACGATCGATGGCGAAGGCCGCCGACTTTCCAGAGTCGATTAGCGCCGCGGCGTCCTCGAGCAATTCGGGGTCGTCGAGCATCTCGCGGTGCGCCGCGAAGATCGCCGCCTTCGCCGGATCGGATTCGGCCGCAAGCCTCTGCTCGAGCGCGTCGAGCTGAGCCCGCGCCGTATCGAGAGCGCCGTCGAGAGCCCGACGCTCGCCTCGCGCGTCCGTGGCGTGCTCGACGATCGTGGGCCCGGACTGCCGAACCTGAAAGACGCGTCCGACCGAAAGACCCGGAGAGGCCGCCACACCGTGCAGCTCCGACCCGTCGCCGATTGCAGCGGCGGACGGCAGTGGCGGCAGCGCAGCGGGCGCTGCTCGCGCCGGAGTCGCAGTCGATTCGCCGAGGCCGTCCCTGATCGACCGCACCAGCTCCTGCACCGCTTCGGCGGCGTCGGGGCCCGTCGCCACGATTCGCACGGTGGCGCCGGACTCGATCTCGAGCGCCATGATGGAGACGACACTCTTGGCGTTGGCCTCGCCGTTGTCGCCTCGAACGCGAATGTGCGACTCGTACGCCTTGGCGGCGCTCGCAAGCACGGCGGCCGGCCGGGCATGCAGGCCGGTCGGGTTCGCGACGACGATAGGTTCCGAAACGTGTTCCGGGCCCTCGGACGGCTCGGAGTGCGCGCCGGAGCCGGCCAGCAGAACGAAGTCGAATATGGCATCGCGACCGGCGACGACATCGCCGCCCCGAACCTCGAGTGTCGCGACCCGGTCCATCGTGGCGATGACTACTTCCGTGAGCAGGCTGCGGGCGCGAGTGGCCACGAGATCGGCGTCGAACTCGATCAAGGGCGCACCGGTTGAAACGGCATCACCGACAGCGACGCGGGCGGCAAATCCTTCCCCTTTCAACTGCACGGTGTCGAGCCCGATGTGGATGAGCACTTCTATGCCGTCATCGGTGCGGATGGTGATCGCGTGGCACGCCGGATGGATGAACGCAACAGTGCCGGCGCACGGTGCGACGATCGTGGAGTCGGTCGGGTCGATGGCGATTCCGTCACCAACCATGCGTCCCGAGAAGACAGGGTCCGGGACGTCGTCGAGCGACAAGAGCCACCCCGACACCGGCGCCAGAAGTGTTCTCGGCACGGACTCGGGCTGAGACTCAGTCACCTCGTCTCTCCTTCGGCGGGCATCGGCTCGACTCCAGCCAGGCTCCACCCGGGCGCTGCGAGCAGGACGACCGTCGAGCGTGCCGTGACCAGGTAGGCAGTCGGGTCGTCGAGAACGGCCGCGGCAATCGGCTCCGAGAAGTCATCCGGCGACTCTAGCGACGTATCGACGATGCGTCGCCACGAGAGCCCCTCTACGCTCGGCAACTCGAACGTCACGTCTTCCCAGCTCGCGTTCGCGATCATGTAGAGGTGCGCGTCCGAAAGTCCGACCGGACCGTAGAGGTGCATTGCCAGCGAGCGCGCCTCCGGCGACCAGTCCGGCTGCCCGAGTTTCGCGCCGTGCCAGGCGACCGACAGGCCGCCTCCGCGCCGGTCCGAAGCGAAACGGCGCCGTCGCAGGAGCGGAAGTTCGCGGCGGAAGTGAATCAGCCCGCGTACGAATCGGTGCAGGTCGGCGTGTTTCTCGAGAAGCGTCCAGTCGATCCAGCTCGTCGAATTGTCCTGGCAGTAGGCGTTGTTGTTTCCGCCCTGCGAACGTCCGAGCTCGTCGCCGGCAAGAAGCATCGGCACGCCCTGCGAAAGCAGAAGCAGGGTGAGTATGTTCCGGGATTGTTGCCGCCTGAGCTTCAGGACCTTCGGATCGTCGGTGTGGCCCTCGACGCCGCAATTCCAGCTGTGGTTCTCGTTCGCGCCATCGGCGTTGCTTTCGCCGTTTGCGATGTTCACCTTGCGCTCGTACGACACAAGATCCGCCAGCGTGAATCCGTCGTGGCACGTGACGAAGTTGATGCTGTGGTAGGGCTCGCGATTGCTCGTCTGGTAGAGATCCGGACTACCGAGCAGTCGCGTCGCGAGTGGGTAGGTGCGCCCCGGCTCGCCGCGGACGAAGCGGCGCACGTCGTCGCGGTATCGCCCGTTCCACTCTGCCCACCGGCCCCACGCGGGAAACGTGCCGACCTGGTAGAGTCCAGCGGCGTCCCACGCCTCCGCGATGAGCTTTGTGTGCGCGAGGACCGGGTCGTGCGCGAGCGCCTCGAGCAGCGGCGGATTCGCCAGTACCACGCCGTCCGTTCCCCTGCCTAGAATCGACGCCAGGTCGAAGCGGAAACCGTCGACGTGCATCTCGGTCACCCAGTAGTGCAGCGAGTCGACGATCATCGTACGGACGATCGGATGATTGCAGTTAAGGGTGTTTCCGCACCCCGAGTAGTTCCGGTATTCGCCCGTCTCTCGATCGACGATGTAGTAGACCGCGTTGTCGATGCCGCGGAACGAATGCGTCGGGCCACGCTCGTCGCCCTCGGCCGTATGGTTGTAGACGACGTCCAGAATGACTTCGATTCCGGCGTCGTGAAAGCTGCGGACCATCTGCTTGAACTCGCGCACCGCCCCGCCATTCTCCGAGTCGGCAGCGTAAGCCGCATTCGGCGCGAAGAACGCGATCGGCTGGTATCCCCAGTAGTTGATCAGCCGCTCGCCGGTCAGCGGGTTCACGCGATTCGTGTCCGCTTCCTCGAATTCCCAGATGGGCATCAGCTCGACCGCGCTCACTCCGAGGTCCTTGAGATACGGGATTTTCTCGACGAGCCCCGCGAACGTCCCCGGCAACGCTACGCCCGACGACGGGTCGCGCGTGAAGCCGCGCACGTGAAGCTCGAAGATGACCGAGTCGGAGAGCGGAATGTTGAGGGGCTGGTCGTCACCCCAATCGAACCCGTCGTCAACGACCAGCCCCCGACGTTGCGACGTGAAGGGCGGATCTCCCCAGGTCGACCCGCCAGTGATTGCGCGGGCATACGGATCGAGCAGAACGACGGAGCGGTCGAACCGGTGCAGCTCCGGTTGCGAGTTCGCGGCACGGTCCATCCGGTAGGCGTATTCGACCGACGGATCGACGCCGGTCACGAGGACGTGCCAGACATCGCCGGTTCGGTTGATCCGAGGGTCGAGCGGAATCTCGAGCGCCGGATGTTCGTCGCCCGGGGCGTAGAGCAGCAGCGAAACCCAGGTGGCCGACGTCGAGACGATCGAGAAGTTCAGGCCGCCGGGACGCAGCGTCGCGCCGAGGGGCAACGGCGCTCCACGCTCCACTCCGAACGAGGGACCGACGATCCGGGCGAGTGCGCTCTCCTCGACTCGGCTCACGGGCGGCCTCGCCTGGGCACACTTGCTCCCGGCTTCGGGGCGACGACTGAATCGATGGTGCGGTGCATAGAGGTCCGAAGAACTGCCGTCGACGGTACGACGGTGCGGACTCACGGGTCAACCGTGTGAACCGGGTTCCCGGAGAGGGCCGAGTCGTTGGATACTTCTGCACATGGACAACGATCTCTCGATCCGAACGCTCGGCACGTGCGGAGTGAACTCTCCGCTCGTTCAAAACCTGCTCCACTCCGAGGATTCGCCGGACTTCGTCGACGACGATTCCGCCATCCTGCTCGACGATCGTTTCGAGTCGGTAGCGGCTCTGGAGCGCCTCGAGGATGCGCCCCGTCTCGAAGTGGCAGGACCCCGGCGACGCATTTTCTTCGACCCGGCGTCGACTGGAGTAGGCATCGTGACCTGCGGCGGACTGTGCCCCGGACTGAACAACGTGATCCGCGGCCTCACGATGGAATCCTGGCACGGATACGGCATCCGGCGGATCTACGGCTTTCAGTACGGGCTCGAGGGGTTCATCAAGAGCTACGGTCACGAAGTGATCGAGCTGACGCCGGACCTCGTCAGCGACGCTCACGAACAGGGCGGAAGTCTGCTCTCGTCGTCGCGGGGACCGCAGGAGCCGTCGGCGATGGTCGACCGGCTCGTCGAGCTCGGAATCAACGTGCTCTACGTCGTCGGTGGCGACGGCTCGATGCGGGCGGCGCTCGCCATCTCGGCGGAAGCGCGGCGCCGCGAGCTTCCGATCGCCGTTGTAGGCATTCCGAAGACCATCGACAACGACCTGCTCTACCTCGACAAGAGCTTCGGGTTCGAGACTGCTGTTGCCGAGGCCGTCGAGGCGATCCGCTGCGCGCACGCCGAGGCGCGCGGCGCTTTCAACGGCATCGGACTTGTGAAGCTGATGGGTCGACACAGCGGGTTCCTGGCGTGCCACGCGACGCTGGCGACCAGCCACGTGAACTTCTGCCTCATTCCCGAAATGCCGATCGACGAGACAGTTGGCGCGGCGTTCTTCGAGAAACTCAGGGCCAGGCTGGAGAAACGCAGGCACGCCGTCGTCGTGGTCGCCGAGGGAACCGCTCAGGAGCGGCTTGCCGATGCGTCCGTGCGTGACGCATCCGGCAACGTGAAGCTCGTCGACGTCGGCGTCTTTCTGGCCGACCGGATCAAGGCACATTTCAAGGAGACGGGCTTCGAGTTCACGCTCAAGTACATCGACCCGAGTTACATCGTGCGTAGCGTCGCCGCGAATCCCTCGGACAGTGTCTATTGCTGGCAGCTTGCCGCAGCCGCGGTGCACGCCGCGATGAGCGGACGGACCGAGCTGATCGTCGGGCGCTGGCACGGACGGATGGTCCACGTGCCGATAGAGCGGGCGATTTCGCAGCGAAACCGCGTGGACCTCGAGGGCACGCTGTGGCTCAGCGTTCTCGAGACAACCGGTCAACCAGCGACGTGGGGGTAGGTTACGGAAGGACGGGTGCACGTTCCCCGTTCCCCGTTCCCCGTTCCCCGTTTTTTGAGCCGCGAGCCGTAGCGAGCGTCCCACG
>CAZXLQ010000155.1:0-11907 GCA_964641945.1 uncultured Clostridia bacterium | reverse complement strand
GGCAGAAGACGCACGGCGACTCGGTCGAACACTCCGCGTACGTGAGCACGCACCGGTCCCAGTACGGGTCCGAGTCGAGTATCGTGAACACGTCCCAGAGCGAGATCTCGTCGGCGGGTTTTGCAAGCGCGTAGCCGCCGTGAATGCCCTTGAGCGAAGTGACCAGCCGATGCCGCCGAAGTTCACCGAGGATTTTCCGCAGGAAGACCGGCGGCACTTTCTCGCCTTCAGCCAGTTCCTGCAGTCCGCACAGTCGGGATTTCGGCTGGCGCGCCAGAAAGGCGAGCGACCGGATCCCGTAGCCTGTCGTTTTGGATAGGAGCATCCCCGGATTCACAACCGTACCTATTTCTCCGGTAGGATTGCTTTTCCGGCGTCGCGTGAAAATAATCACTTCGAATCATTTCCATGATGTCGCAGGCAGGAGTCCCGTGAAGCTCAGAGAGGTGAAACGACTCGTCGATTCGACGTCCGATCCCGCGCTTGCGGTCGACGGACTCGGCAGCATCGCGGCGTGGAACAAGGCGGCGACGGCTTTCTTCGGGATCGAGCCGGAAGAGGCGATCGGCCGGCCCTGTGACGAGATCATGCAGGGCACGGACGAATGCGGGACGGTCTGTTCGCAGGACTGCACAGTGCAGCGCGTTGCGCGCGATGGCGAGCCGGTCAAGAGCTTCGACATCCAGGTGGCAAGCCGCGACGGCCGCCGCTGGTGCAATATTTCGGTGCTGGTGGCGAAGGACGGAGCGGCGTCGCTTCCCTACACGATTCACGTGATCCGACCGATCGACGTGCAGAAGCGGCTCGAGTTCGCGGTGCGCGACTTCGTCGTTCGCGAGACCAACCTGCCGGGGGATCAGGTCGTGCAGTTGCTCTCGTCGAAACGATCGGCGACGAGCGACGTCGACCTCACTGCGCGCGAGCTCGAGATCCTCAGGCGCTCGGCTACGAGCGCGGCGAGCTCGGCAATCGCCGCGCAGCTCGGCATCAGCCGCACGACGGTCAACAACCACATGCAGCACATCCTGAGGAAGCTCGACGCGCACACGCGGCTCGAGGCGATCCGAAAGGCGGAGCGCGCCGGGCTGCTCTGATGTAACGAGGCCCTTCCGTCTCCGCGCCTCCGTGTCTCCGAGTCTCGGTGTGCGAAGCTCTTCAGACGCTTCGCACACGGAGTCACAGAGTCACGGAGACACGGAGCCAGAAGGACTGCGGCCTCCCCTACCGGACGCGCCTCCCCCGCACCTTGAACATCCTTGCATCGATGCCGTGCGCCGAGAGCTTCGAATTCAGCGTGCTGATCTTCAGGCCCAGCATCTCGGCCGCACGCGTCTGTACCCCACCGCACCGTTCGAGCGCCGCTGAGATCAGCGATCGCTCGTATCGTTGCACCTCCGCGTGCAGATCGAGGCCGCCGTCGAGCATCGTGTCGGCCTGGCCCCCCAGCCAGTTGCTCTGGCCGCGCAGGTGGACCGGAAGGTGAGCGGCCTCGAGTACCGGCGGGCCGGACCGCCGAACCATGTGTTCGATCGTGCGTCGCAGCTCGGCGACGTTTCCTGGCCAGTCGTAGTTCCTCAGCGCCGTCACCACGGCTGGCGCGAGAGTTCTGGGCTCCTTGTCGAGCCGAACGCAGAGATCCGACGCGAAGTGCTCGGCGAGCAGCTCTATGTCCTCGGGACGCTCGCGCAACGGAGGAACGCGAAGCAGGGCCGAAACCGCCTGCGACCGCTGCGACGGATATTCGACAATCCGGGGTATCGAGCCTTCGATTCCGAGGATGACCCTCGCACCGATGGCGCTCCGATACTCGTGCGAAAGTCGGGACGACGCGTCGATAAGCAGAACTCGATCGAGCACGTCGTGAGCGATCGTATTCGAGCCCGATACGTAGACCGTTCCGCCGGCAGCCCGCGAGGCGAGTTGTTCGAGCTCGGCGCGCGCCGTGATGGGTAATACCGTCGACGCGTCGTCGAGCAGCAGCGCCACGAGCGCAGAATCCGAAAGGTCGTCGGGCACTACCTCGACGAACGGGCGAGATGGCCACGGGCCGGCATCGTGCAGCAGTCGCGCGATGAATCGCTTTCCAGTGCCGGGCTCGCCGTGAATGACGACGGGACCGACAGTACTGGCTCTCGCGGCGATGAGCGCCGGCGCCGCTCCTGCCCAGCGGCTGGCGCCGACGAGTCTCTGCCGGACGAGACTGACCGCGACGTCCATTGGGCGTCGCCTTGTGGCGGAGAAGGCAGCCGCTCGGGCCACCGCTTCGAGACGTCTTACACCTTGCTCGTACATGCTTGTTCGTTCCCTCTTCCCGGTTCCCGCCACCTATAACGACGAATGTGCGGAAAACTTTGTAACAAGGTCGTAAACGCGCCCCGAATCCCTGTAAAAGTTTCGGGCCCGTCGGAACCGGGCCGGAAGTTATACTCTGTGAATGGCCGACAGCGACGAAGGCGCCCTCGAGCGCGCCGAAGGTCTCTTCAAGAAGGTTCTGGAGCGCATCGGCTCGAGCGTCGACGAGAAGCTCGCCGGCGGAGGCCGACTTAAATCGAACGTCGTCGGCCGGCTCGCTGCTGCCGTCGAGGACGAGATCGAAGCCCACGTCAAGGCCGACGCGCGCGGAGTACGCCGGCTTGCACCGGACCGCATCGCGGTGATGCTGACCTACGAACAGAACGCGGAACTTGCCGACAGCGACCGCAAGGCGCTTGCCGCGGAGCTTGCGGCGACGGCTTACGAATACATCGAGAACCGGCGATACGCCACGAACGCCCGTGTGTACGTCGAGGTCGGGACCGACATTTTCGCAAAACACCCGAGAATCGAGACGACGTTCTCGCCGGCTCCGGGCGAAACGGCCGACGGAACCGCCAGGAGCCTGCGCCCGGCCTCCGCAGGTGCCGTCAGACGGCCGGACTCGTCGGAGGGCTCGTGGCGTCTCGTAGGTCCCGGAGGAAAGCCGGTCGTGAGGGTCACGATCGCGCCGGGCGGAGATCCCGTAACGATCGGACGCGCTTCCGGCAATCGACTGCTCGTCGATCACGACAGCGTTTCGAAGTTTCACGCGACGATCTCGATGTCAGTTGACGGCCGCCTTCGGGTCTCGGATCTCGGATCCACGAACGGAACGTTCGTCAACGGCGAGAAAACCCCGATCTCTGGTTCGCGCATCATCGTACCCGACGATACGGTCGCGTTCGGCGATGTGCCGTTCCGGATCGAGAAGCTTTGAGGAGTGTGGAGGACTGACCAACCCGTGCGCTCCCGCGCACGGTACTGATTCTCGGAGGCCGATCCCGGGCGCGATCTGGGAGTGCGATCCTGATGCTCATCAACGTGGTTGCGGTGTTGTCACATTGACGGCCTCACGCATCAGTACCGTGCGCGGTAGTGCGCGGGTCGGTCCGTGGATTCAGTAGCTCAACGGCGCCAGACGACCGGGCGCCGAACGGGGGAACCGAACCGGTGGTCATCGTACCTTTCACCCTCTCGCTCATCGTGTGCGCCGCACTCGTTCTGCTCGGCGCGCTCCTGCTCGCGGCCGCGACGCGCGGCCACTCGCCGCGCTCGCTCGTCCCAGACGATGCGCCGGTCGACCCGGCGCGATACGGCCCCGCCCTGACGAACCGCTGGTTGCGTGGCATCCGCACGCTCTTTCTGTCGGCGTGCGTCGTCGCACTCTGTTTCCACGGCTTCTGGGTCTTCGGCGCACCCGGCACCGACGAGTTCGATCGTATCGCCGTCCGCGACCAGCGCAATCGCCGCCTGTCCGAAGCCAGCCTTCGCGGATGGGTTTTCGACCGGACCGGCCGGCCCGAGCGCGCACTCGCAAAATACCGGCTCGACGGCCGGAAGATCGTCCGCGACTATCCGCTGCGCGAATCCGCAGCGAACCTGACCGGTTATGCGGACTTCGTGTACGGAGCCGCCGGATTCGAGCGAGGCTACGCCGACCTGCTCGCCAGGCCGTCCTCCGCCGTGAACACCCTCTCGTCACCGGCGCCTGTCGGTTCCGATCTGACCACGACGATCGACATCGACCTCCAGCGCGAGGCTTTCGAACTGCTCGCCGGTCGCCGTGGAGCCGTCGTCGTGCTGTCGCTGCCGAATTCCGAAGTCCTTGCGATGGTCTCGAGCCCGTCGTTCGATCCCGAGATTCCGCTCCGCGACGACGCCGCGTGGCGCACGCTCAAGGAAAACGGCGTCAAGGCTCCGGAGTTGAGTCCTCTGACCGACCGCGCGCTCAAGACCTACTACCTTCCGGGATCGACGTTCAAAGTGCTCGTCGCCATAGCCGCGCTCGAATCGGGCCTGGGAGGGGAGCGTTTCACGTGCTCCGGAGGCGGCTACCTCGCGCCGTCGTCGCGTCGCGAGATACTCGACGACAGCGGCAGCGTGCACGGCACGATCGGCCTCGACGATGCGCTCAAGCACTCCTGCAATCAGTATTTCGCGCAGATGGGAGTCAAGCTCGGCACCGGACGGCTTGCGACAGTGGCGCAGCGATTCGGAATCGAGACCGGAGCACTCCGCGAACTGCGCGACTCGGACCTCTGGCGGCACTCTGCCGCGGCCGATCCGACCGACTTCGTCTCGGCGTTCGGTCCTCCGCCGTCGCGCGTGTTCCTTCCGGCTACTTTCGATGACACGTTCACGCCGTACAGCCTCGCCATCGAGTCGTTTGGCCAGGGCCCAAACCAGATGACGATGCTCCAACTCGCGTTGCTGGCAGCCGGAGTTGCATCGCAGGACGGTCGCCTGAGCAAGCCTGCGCTCGAGGCGGGCGTCGAGCCGCAAGTGTTTGGCCAGGTATGCTCGCCGGAGACCGCGGCGCGAGTACGTCAAATGATGAAGTCGGTCGTCGACGGTGGGACGGCTGCCGGGGCATTCGGATCTCTCCGCGGACGAATCTCGACGGGCGGCAAGACCGGCACTGCACAGCGCATCGTGACCGTTTACGATCCGAAAACGTTCGAACCTAAGACTCGGCGCAATCGCGATGGTGAGGAATACGTCGTCCGCGACACGAGTGTCGACGCGCTCTTCATTGGTTTTGCGCCCTACGAGAATCCGCAGATCGCATACGCCGTGATCGTCGAGGACGCCGGCCACGGCGGGAAGGCCGCTGCGCCCGTCGCCGTCGGAATCGTGAAGAAGGCACTGGAGTTGAAGCTGATCACGGCGAAACCGCCCGCCGAGACCGCCGATCAGCCAAGGGAGCGACGACGTGACAACGGCACCCGCTGACCGACCGCCGGTCGCCGTCGAGGCAGAACCGGCCTCCGTGAAGGCCGTTGCGGTGCAGCCGGCGTCGCACCGGCCGTCGCTGCACATCCTGCTCGTCGCACTCCTGTCGCTCGTGGCCGTCGCGGCACACGCCGGCGTGATGACTGCGGGTGCCCTGAGAGGGTTCGACCCGAGCCTCGTGGTGGCGATTCGAAACGTAGCTCTTTTCGTCCCGCTCATCGGTGTCGTGATCTGGCTCGGACGCAGCCAGCGTTATCGCGGATCGATGGTGCTCTATACGGCCGCCGTGTTGCTCTTCACGCTCGGACTGGCCGTCCAGTACAGGCTCTTCACGGATCCCGAATACGGTGCCCGCGGCATCGCGCGGCGCGAGGCGCGAGAGGCGAAGGCGCAGACGATCCGGTACCTCAACATCCAGACCGGGTATTCGGACGAGAAGAAGGCCGCGATCTTCGGGTCCACACAGGTGCCCGAGGCGCCGCCGGCCGACGCCCGTGCGACCGAATACACACTCGGCGACATTCTGACTTCGACGAACACCTGGATACCGCTCATCGGGCTACTGGCGTTCTGCCTCGCATTCCGGCTGTTCCGGAGCGACAACTTCCTGTTGTGGCTGCAGCGCCACACGATGCTCATCGCGCTCGCTACTCTGCTGCCATTCGCCCTCGTCGTCATCGTCTTCAGCTCGGACGGCAAGTTCCTGGGACAGACGACGCCGTGGGAACCGGTGAAGATCGTGTTCCTCGTCGCCTACGCGGCGATGCTCGCCGACGCGTACCGCCACCTCGCGCGGACGCGGTGGGGAATTCCGCAGGCGCGGTTCACGTTGCCATTCCTCGTCGTCGCGGCGATACCGATGATCCCGTTTTTCGTGCTTTCGGATTTCGGTCAGATGCTCGTGTTCTTCGGCGTCTACGCGGTGCTCTACGCGATCGCCGTGCGCTCCAGGGTGCAACTGGCGTGGGCCGTGGCGATAGTGCTCGCGTTCGCTCCGTTGCTCTACCTCGGATTCGGCGTACCCGGGCGCGTGAACCTGAGGTTCCATCTCTGGCTCAACACGTGGCAGGCGCCGGCCGAAGACACGGGCTGGTGGCAGCCGTTCCTCGCTCGAAAGCGGTCCGACTACGGATTCGCCGTCTCGAACGACGATGCCTGGTACGACCAGTCGTCGCAGCTCGCGCAGGGGTTGTTCGGAATCGCCGACGGCGGGGTCCGGGGACAGGGCCTCGGGCTCGGGTACCCGGAAATCGTCCCGGTCTCGGATTCCGACTTCATCTATGCGGCAATCGGCGAAGAATTCGGCATTCTGGGCGGCCTTGCGGTGCTTCTCGCGCTCGCGGCGTTCGTCTGGTCGGGCACCGTCGTCGCTATCGGATCGCGTGACATGTTCACCAAGCTGATGGCCGCCGGGTTCACGGCCTTTGTCGGATTCCAGTCACTCGTTAATATAGGCGGCGTAATCCGGATGTTGCCGATGACCGGCATCACCCTTCCCTTCGTCAGCCACGGTGGCTGGTCGTTGATCACTTCCTTCGCAATGCTCGGGATCCTGATGGCCATTGCCCACCGGAACGCCGTCGCGACCGGTCCCGAATGAGGAGGCTGACAGAATGCTTTCGAATTCATCCGCCTCGCGAAACCGCCGGAAGGGACCGCGTCGCTACCTCAAGCTGAAGATCGTCCTTTCCGGCAGCGATGCACTCGGCGAGACTTTCACCGAAGCCACGGAAACGCGCGTCGTGACGAAAGAAGGAGGCTCGCTCATCACGACCAGGCGCCTCCGCATCGGATCGACGCTTCGCGTTTCGACTCCGGACGGAAAGTTCAATGCACCGGCAACGATTCGCAATTCGCGACACGACGCGCACACCAATACGTATCAGTGCGGTTTCTGCTTCGAGGAGGACGTCCACGGCTGGGTTCTCCGATGACGAGTTGCCTGCCGTGCGTCCCCCAACGCCCGGCTCGACATCCACATTCTCCGCCCTCCAGCTCCCGCGATCGGATTCGGGATATGTCGACTGCCGCTGAACCGTCCACCGTCCTCGTCATAGACGACGACGAAACGATCTGCGAGCTGCTCAACGAGTCGCTCGCCGAAGATGGATTTCAGGTCGAGAGCGCTCCCAATGCCGAGGAAGCGCTGATCAAGGTCCGGCAGATGCCGTACGACGCCATCGTCACCGACCTGAACCTCCCGGGCCTCAAGGGCACCGACGTCGTACGGCAGGCGCTGACGATCTATCCGAACGCCATCATCGTCGTGATGACCGGAGCCGGATCCATCGCGGCTGCAGTCGAGTGCATGAAGCTCGGCGCCTACGACTTTCTCTCGAAGCCCTTCGACATCCTCGCCCTGACCGACCTGCTCAAGGGCGCAATCAACGAGCGTCTCGAACGCGCGCGCCGACGGTCTCGTTCGACCGGTCCGCTCGACCTCCAGGCGGCACTTGCAGAGGCCGAGGCCGACACGACGCCGGAGAGCATGATCGGGATCAGCTCAGGGATGCGCGAGGTATTCGAACTCATCGAGATCGTCGCGCGCAGCAACTCGACGGTGCTCGTCACCGGCGAGACCGGCACGGGCAAGGAGCTCGTCGCCCGCGAGCTGCATCGGCGGAGCCGGCGCGCGAGCCAGGCGTTCGTCGGGCTCAATTGCGCAGCCATTCCCGAGACACTTCTCGAAGACGAGCTCTTCGGGCACGTGAAGGGGGCGTTCACCGGCGCGCAGTCGGCGCGCGTCGGCCGATTCGAGCAGGCGCAGCACGGCACGCTGTTTCTCGACGAGATCGGCTGCATCAACCTGCAGGTCCAGGCCAAGTTGCTGCGGGTGCTGCAGGAGCGCGAGATCGAACGGCTCGGCGACTCGAAGACGATCAAGTGCGACGTGCGCATAATCGCCGCCACCAGCGCCGACCTCGAGAGCATGATCGAGGAGAATTCGTTCCGGCGGGACCTGTATTACCGGCTCAACGTCATTCCGATCAAGATGCCGCCGCTTCGCAGCCGCCCCGAGGACATCCCGCCGCTGGTGGACCATTTCGTCGCGAAGTACTCGAACGAGCTCGGTTTCGAAGATCAGGTCGTCACGCATCTCGCCATCAAGCGACTGATGAGCTACGACTGGCCCGGCAACGTCCGGGAGCTCGAGAACGCCATCGAACGTGCGGTGGTGCTCAGCCGCGGGCGTGGCGAGATCCTGCCGACGGATCTGCCGGCGGAGGTCGTCGGAGAGCGGATTCCGGACCTGATCAGCCAGATCCGGGTTCCGGAGGGCGGCATCAACCTCGAGGACGTGCTCGCGAGCGTGGAGCGGGAGCTGCTCAGGCAGAGCCTGCAGATGGCGTCCGGGAATCAGAGCCAGGCAGCGGAGCTTCTCGGGCTCAAGCGGACGACGTTCCTCGACAAGATGAAGAGGCTGAAGCTCGAGGAGGAGTGAGGTTTTCGGCGTTGTAGCCTCCGTGCCTCCGTGTCTCCGTGCCTCTGCGTGCGTAGCGTCTCCAGAGCTTCGCACACTGAGACACTGAGACTCAGAGGCGCGGAGAGTCCACCTGCTCCTAACCCCCTCCGAACGCTCCAATTGACGCCTGTTTGCAGCCCCTGTTACTTTACCTGTGCGGTATTGTTAGATTCTTACGACCGACCCGTTTCAAGGGTCGTGTCGAAACGCGAAGGAGCGAAGCCCGCTGTAATGTCCGAACCCTACAACAACAACGCGAACAAGATTTTCTGGGCCGTCTTTGCGACGATCGTCGCCGTCGGCATCGTGTATGCCGCGTCCATCGGCAATCTCAAGACGTCCGAGACGTTCGTCGTCAGCCTCCTGTGCGCCATTTCGATCGGCGGACTCGCGTACCTCGACATCAACCCCGCGTTTCACCATCCGCCCGAATAGCGGGAACCGAAAACGCCGCGCCGCGTCTTTTGAGGCGGCGACGTCAAACCAGTCGGGAGCGGGCAAACGCGACGAGGTCCAATCGACTCTAATGCGTGGCGGCGAATCGCCGGTTTTCCGAATCTGGAGATGTGACGAAATATGATGTCGGACAAGATGATGTTTGGCGAAGCATTCGACCCGAAGGACAACTTCTTCGCCCGAATGCTCAGCAATTTCAAGGCGGCGTGGGCGGCGAGCACCGGCGAAGGTGACGTCCCGGGGGATGCCCCGGTCCACTTCACGATGATTCGTGAAGAGATCGTCTTCAAACGGCTGGCCGAACAGCTCGGGTTCGCCTTCGGTGAACTGCAGCGCGACCCGGCCGGCTTCGTGAAAGTGCTCGTCTCGCCCGACGAGAGCAATCCCGACCAGCTCAAGACCCGGCAGGCTGCGTGGGCACTGACGGTCATCGTGCCTCTCGGCGTAATCGGGGCTTTCCTTTTCGGCATCCTCATCTACTTGCTGATCTATGGGCGGCCGCTCGTGGATGTCCAGGCGTCGGACGATGCTCCGCTCTACGACGTCACGATGCTCGACAAGCCATATGAGAAGCCGGCACCGACTGAGAAGCCCGGCAAGGCCGGCAAGCCGGGTGATGCTGGCGGCGGCGGGGGCGGCAAGAACGAGCCTCAGCCGGTTGCGAAGGGCGTTCCTCCCCAGACCTCGATGAAGATGGACCAGCCGATCGCCGATCTGACGACGAAGACGCTGCCTCCGCCTCCGCCGAAGCCCCTCAACCTGCCGAACTCGGTGCTTGCGGAAGCGGTGCCGAATCGAACCGACGATCTTTCGCGGCTCGGTGATCCGAATGGCAAGGTCGGTCCGGAATCCGACGGATCGGGCACCGGCGGCAATTATGGCTCGGGATCCGGCAGCGGCGTTGGCGGCGGCGCTGGTCGAGGCGAAGGCGCCGGACAGGGCTTCGGACGCGGCGGCGGGCCTGGCGGCAACGGCGGCGGTGGCGATGGCGGCGGCGCCTCATCGCGGGTCGCGGTGACCAAGGCGCGCGTACTTACCTACCCGCGTCCGGCCTACACCGAGCAGGCTCGGCAGAACAAGACCCAGGGCAGCGTGACGTTGCGGGTGACCTTCGGCGCGAACGGACGCGTCAAGTCGGCGGCGGTCGTGCGCGGACTTCCGGATGGGCTCAACGAAAAGGCCATCGAAGCGGCATACAAGATCAGCTTCGAGCCGGCGCGAAACGCTGCTGGCATTCCCGTTGATGTGACGCAGACCGTGAGCGTGAACTTTACGATCAGGTGACCACGAGTACGCAACGCGATGTGACCGACAGGGGGGCTGCTGAAGGTGGCCCCCCTGTCGCCATTGCGGCGAAGGAGCGGATGGTTACGTCGGATGAGTTGCGGATAGGGCCGCTGCCCGAGCCCAGCCTCTTCGACCGGCTCCGTTCGAGCTGGAGCCTCGACGCGCTGATCCCGTCGTTCGAGCCGGATCCGACGATGCCGCCCCGCAAGGGATTTCGGATCGCTGGCGCGCTCGCGCTCGTCGTTCACGCAGGCATCCTGGTCGCGATCGTCGTGTTCGGACGATACGTGATCATGCCGTTTGTCGAGAAACCGAAAGAGGAATACGTCTGGATCGCGCCCAACGAATTCCGACCGGCGGATGCGCCGGGTTCCGAGCCTGCGACCCCTGACGGCGGACCTGGCGGCGGCTCACCTGCCGACGGCGGCGGCAGCAACACCGGCACCAAGCCCGCGACTGGCGGCGAGTTGCCGACGACGTCGCCCGCGCCATCGCCGGTCCCGCTGAACCTGCCGCCTCCTCCGACGCCCGTCAGCCTGCCGCTGACGGCGACGATTCAGGGACCCGACCTGGCGGTGCCGCCGCCTGCGGGTGAGATTGGCCTGCCCGGAGCGCCTGAGAAGCCGGGCGAGCCGTCGCTTGGTGCGAACGGCGGAGACGGTGTCGGTGACGGTCGTGGCGATGGGGGTGGTCCCGGAACGGGCCCTGGATCGGGAAGCGGGCCGGGTGGTCCGGGCGGACGCGGGACGGGTCCTGGTGGGTCGACAGCTGGCCGACCTGGTGGTGTCGGCGGCCCGGGAGGCAACGGCCCCGGGGGCGGGGTTCAGGATCGCAACGTGCAGATGGTGCGGAAGTCACCCCCCAAGATCCCAAAGAAAATGGCTGAGAAGGGTACGTTTGGAACGGTGAAGTTGAGAGTCACGATCGGTCCTGACGGCTCGATCCTGAGTGTCATACCGGTCAACACGCTCGCTGATGGCGGAACGCAGGCGGCGATCGACTCGATCTATCGCTGCAAGTTCGCGCCTGCAATTCGAAACGGCGTGGCGGTAACGGACACCATCATCGTCACGCAAAACATCTCGCCGTTGACGGGCTACAGAGAGTAACCACTGCATCGCTCAACGATTGGCGTGCGGTACATCCACTGGGCGGGTGATGTACGGCCGGCCGCTCACTGCGTTCGCGGTTCTGGGACGTGCGGTCGGGAGAGCGGTCCCCGTCGGCCGCAGGCCGACCCGGAACCGCGAACGCAGTGAGCGGCCGGCCGTGCGGACCCACCACTGGACGGGAAACGCACGGCCACGACACAACTCCCCGTGCGCTACCGCACACGGTATGACGCGTTGACCGAGCGTCCTCGAGACGCGTTCACGACAAACCTGTGACCGTCTCTATAGGTGTCTATCTGCGGACGAGTTCCTTCCCTACCTCGGATCGCTCGACCTGCCTCT
>CAZXLQ010000154.1:0-11913 GCA_964641945.1 uncultured Clostridia bacterium | reverse complement strand
TGTGATCGTGACAGTAGCCTCCTTCAAGGGAGGCGTCGGCAAGACGACGACGGCCGTGCATCTGGCCGCCTACCTGCAGCAGGATGCGCAGACGCTCCTGATCGACGGCGATTTAAACCGATCAGCGCTGCGCTGGTCTGAACGCGGCACGCTCCCGTTTCGGGTCGTCGACGAAGTTCAGGGGCCGATGTATGCGCGCGACACCGCTTACCGTCACGTCGTCATCGACACACCCGCCAGACCCCGCACCGACGACCTCGAAGCCCTTGCAGATTCCTGCGACCTGCTCGTGATTCCGACCGTACCTGACGCAATGTCGCTCGAAGCCGTCGTCGACACGGTCGCGGAGCTCAACCGTATTCCGAGCGCGAAATACAGGCTGCTGCTCACCATGGTGCCGCCGCTTCCCGAACGCGACGGTTTCGAAGCACGGGTCTTTCTCGAGGAAGAGAACGGCCTGCCGGTATTTGCCACCTGGATTCGCCGGTTCAAGGCCTTCCGAAAGGCGTCGCTCGACGGGGTGCCCGTCGCGGACGTGAAGGACCTTCGCGCCGCCGAGGCGTGGCGCGATTACACGCGTGTCGGAAAGGAGATGCTCTCAAATGAGTAGATTCTCGAGCCTGAAAAACGCCGTCCGCGAACGTAACGAGTTGCCGCCGAGCCAGAATGCGGTAGAGCAGGGAACCGCGCCAGTCGGAACCACTGCCGATGAATTGCGGCCCCACACGGAGCCTGACCGAACGCCCGCCCCAATCACAACGGCCCGGCCCGAGCCGGCAGCCCCCTACGGTGAGCGGTCAGCACCGGTCGAGCCGATCCGCGAAGCGAAGATCGGCGGCATGGCGCGAGATGGCTTCACGATTCCCGTCGAGGAACTTGCAGTCGTCGAGCGGCTCCGGAACACCTACTTCGCCGAGCGGGGCAAGATTGCGACTCGAAGCCTCATCATGAGGGCGGCCCTCAAAGCCCTCGCCTCGATGCCATCCCAGGCTGCTGCCGACGTCCTCGACTCGTTGCCAGTCCCGACCAGAGGCCGCCGCAAGAGCTAGGTGACCGGGTGGGTTGCCCTCAGATTGGGCAGATGCACGGGCGATGCGACTCTGGAATGGGTCTTGCGCAGGTTCCAGCTTGATCGGACTCTCGTACGTCCGGCCCTCTGATTTTCACGTAATCTGGCTTAAATCAGACGGCGAGACCGCCCTCAAGTACGTGGGTAGCAGAGGAGTCGGGCCAAGAGCGCAATTCTTAGTAAAGTGCCTTAAGTGGAGCACGGAAGTTGTTCTGTCGTGTGGACTTCCAGCCCGTGAAGGATGGCCGTTCCGTCCGTGTAGTGCTCCCAATCTCTTGTTGAGGCTCTTCCAGAACAGCTTCTTGCGGTGCCGAGGTCGCTCTTGAGGCCGCGCTCCGAAGCACCGGTCGAGCCGCCCACGCCAGACACCCCACATATGGGTTGGCCTAACGTCCGCAATACCGGATGTAGTGAGGAAAAATTCACCCCATGCCGAGGATTGGATTACTCCTCCACTCCCTGGGCGCTCCGGGTCCCGTTAATGACGAATCGAACGGTCAGGCACGTAAAGTGACTTAAGCGCGCCGTATTCTGACTTAACAGGACCGTCATGTGACTTAAGATCACCGTACTTTGACTTAACCGCGCCGTATTCTGACTTAACGATTACGTCATCTGGCTTGCAAATGCCGTAAGTTGGGTGAAGTTTGCCGTACAGTGACTTAACAGAACTTCCGATCAACTTAAGCTCACTTACTTTCGACTTAAGAGCACCGTGCCGCAACTATGCCATTTGCAACAGTTAGGTGCCCACCGCGGCCCTCTAGAGCATGTTGTATGTTGAAACCATGATGATGCATGTCAACATGCACAATTATCTTGTTGCCTGGGACCCCTGCTTTATGTAGTCATGCCGCCGGATAGGACGAGCAGCGCTCTCGGCGCGGCGGCCACCGGATGCGAAAAGCCAAAGACCCGAAACGACCAGCAAGGAAGCGCGGGAGACCTTCGCAGTCAGTCCCCGTACCCGATTCGATTCTCGTCGAGAGAAACCTCTCGACGCTCGGCTTCTTCAACGTTTCGGCGCCGGCGATGGGCAAGGGGCAGGGAATCGAGCGAACCGTAATGCACCGCTCAGTGGTCGAGGGGGTCGTTGTCGAAGGAAAGGTGACCTACATCGGGGCCGCCTCCCAGGGAGGGCTTCCGACGGCGGCCGATCAGGACGTCTACCTGGCCGTACTCGCTTTCGTCACCGAGGTCTGGCAGGAGACGGGAAAGATCCCCCAGATGGTTGCGCTCTCGCCGAGCGACCTGCTGCGCAGAATGGGCAAGCCGACGACCGGCTCCTACTATGAAGCTCTCGAAAGGGCGCTCCTGAGAATCGCGTCGACTACGATCATCTCCGAGAACGCGATCTGGGTGGCCCGCGAGAAGCGTTTTCAGAAGGACGTCGTCCGGGTATTCGACCGGGTTCAGGTCAAGGGCACCGTCTCGGAAGACGGAACGGTGGCCGCCAGGCACCAGATATGGCTCTCGAACTGGCAGGTCGAGAACCTGAGGGCTTCCCACTACCTGCTGATCGACTACCCGACCTATCAGGTGCTTCGCAACGACATCTCGAGAGTGCTTTTTCCGATGCTCAAGCTCTGGCTCTATGCATCGCGGCGCGAAAAGAGATTCGAGAAGCGATACGACGAGCTCTGCATGATCCTTGGCATCAAGGCCCGTTCGGCGCCTTCGCTCATCGACCAGCAACTGCGCCCGTCGCTCGACGAACTCGTGAGTGTCGGCTACCTGTCGAAGTGGGAAATCCTCCCCGTTGCCGCTGCTGTCGAACGCGCCTTCAAGATCGTCCTCCACCACCATCCGAACCTGACCGAGCAGTTCGAGCGCATTGACGTGCTTCCGCCGTCCCTCCCGTCGAGCGACGAGGACGACACGCTCGAGGTCGACCGGCATCAGTTCGCCGAGGCCCTGGTGTCCTTTGGCGTCAACGAGCGGGTCGCTCGCCGCGAAGTTTCGAACTTCGACCGCGAGGCGCTCGATCGTGCGCGCCGCGTGCTCGACTTCGTGCGACAGAAGCCCAAGGACGGCATCGCCAATCCGCAGGGATACCTGATCTACATGATCCGCCAGGAACTGCGTTCCGGCCCGTCCACTCCTTTCGAGAGGCCGGTGAGCAAGCCAACGGCGGAGGAGAAGAGGAGCCTGGACGACGATATCAACGCACAGGCGTCCGAGGACCTGCGCCGGATGCATGCCTTCGAAGCGGCGATCGACAACGTGATCGAGACGCTCGCCCCGCTCGAGCTCGCGGGATATCACCGACGAGCCGAGGAGCAGCTTCTCACCGACTTTCCCAAGGCGGCACAGTGGACTTCGGACGCCCGCGCGAAGCAGATCAACTTCAAGGTCCGGCGACTCGTTGCCGATGACTTCGAAGTCACGATTTAGAAAATGTTTTCTGTTGCGTCCCCGGGGTTTCTTGCTGTCGCGGGACAAGCCGATACGTCCTGACTTGCGGATACCGTGCGATTTCGGCCGTGGCTGCGCTGGAATCGCACTGGAGGCTCTCCGGGTCGGCTCGGGGCCAAATAGGCCCGTAGCGGCCGCCTGAGGGCTCGCGACTGCAGGCCCACCCGACTTCGCCGACCGGTCCGAGCGGGATGCTAGACCCGCTTTGGGCATGAGTGCCTGTCGAACCTGGAAACGTGGGGGCCATCGAGTGCGCCGAAGACGCCAGGTAGCTCGACTGGATCGGTTTGGCTCGATGAGCGGATCTCCAGGGAGCAGGTAGTTGCCGACAGATCGACCTTCGCACCGTCGTTCGAACTCCGGCTGTTCGCGAAGTACCGGCCGCGTACAGCCGTCCCGGCGAGCTCTCGGGATGGAAGTCTGCGATCTCCTTTCGACGGCCCGAAGCCTTGCGTGACGGCGAACGTTGGATCGAGGATTTCTGTCGCGGTCCGCGATCGGACTCGATCGCAATGCTCGCGTCGCAGATGCTGCAGGGAGGCCTCGACGTCGCCGAGGTATTCCGCTCGCTCGAGAAGGTCATCGGCACCCATTCGGTATGGTTCAACGAGCGCGTCTGCGCGCACGGAACTGGCGTGCCTCTGGGGCCGCGCCCCGTAGCGGCTCTTGCGATCGCCGAGACGGTCCGGCAACCGTCGACCGAGTAACAGGACGGGCGTCCGATAACATTCCACGCCCGTTCGTGTCGTGTCCACCGGACCTGAAGGATTCGCCTCGACACTGAGGCAAAAGCGATGTCTCCAGTGACACACAAAGCCCGAGCTGTCGTTTCTCGATTTCCTCGATTTCGAGGGTGAGCTCGTCTGACTGACACCCGGTCGAGGTGGTTTCGATGGAAGACGGCGAAATCAGGTCTAGAGCGTGTCATGGACTTTGAGCACATGTAGAATGCGGCATGAACCGCAAGCGCTACCCGAGCGACGTGAGCGACGAGGAATGGAGCCTGGTAGCTCCTTACCTGACACTGATGACCGAAGACGCCCCTCGGCGTAAGCACTCGCTTCGTGAAGTGTTTAACGGTCTGCGTTGGATCATCCGTGCTGGCGCGCCCTGGCGTTACATGCCGGCTGATCTGCCGCCGTGGCAAATCGTTCACCAGCAAGCCCGCCGGTGGATCACCGCCGGTGTTTTCGAAGCGATGGTGAATGATCTGCGCGAGATCCTGCGAATCGCCGAAGGGCGCAACACGATGCCTTCGGCCGCGATTCTCGATAGCCGCACGATGCAGTCAACGCCCGAAAGCGGCGCGCGGGCCGGGTACGACGGGGCGAAGCGGCGGAAAGGCAGCAAGGTGCACATTGCCGTCGACACACTTGGTCACCTGCTTGCGCTCTGTGTGACGCCGGCATCGGATCAGGATCGTGCGCAGGTCGCCGCATTGTGCGAGCAAGTGCAACAGGTTACCGGCGACACGGTCGAGCTGGCGTGGGTGGACCAAGGCTACACCGGCGACAACGCTCGTGAAGCCGCTGAAGGGCACGGAATCACGCTGGAAGTTGTAAAGCTGCCGGAGGCGAAGCGCGGGTTCGTGCTCTTGCCACGCCGATGGGTCGTTGAGCGGAGTTTCGCGTGGGTAGCCCGATTCCGCAGACTCATGCGCGACTACGAAAGGCTTCCAGATACACTGGCGGGGCTTCATTACTTTGCCTTTGCCATACTGATGTCACGTCAGGTCACCGAGTTCCTGATCAAAGTTCAGGAAATTCTCTAGGCTGATCCGTCCGGCGCCGGGATGGACGGGTGGCCGCTGGCCCTCCGACGCGAAGCTCCGCGCTCGGCGCGCTCCCGATCCACATACTGGTAGTTCTCGCGCCCCGGTGCTGGTGCGTAGCCGAGCTCCTCGAGTACCTCGCGCATGCGATCCATCTGGTCGCCGCTCGCGATGATTTTAGCGCCAAGAATCAGGTCCAGGTCGTCGGTTGATCGCGCAGCTGTAGGAATGGGTCTTCTGGGCTACTGGCCGATCCTTCGCAGGTGGGTTTCCCGGAGCACGAGGCCAAATCCGCCGACGATCACAATACGGAAGCCGTCTGCCGTCCGTATCGAGGGCCGAATCGATCAGGGCCTGGCGACTGACGACCACAAAGACGCGAACGCGTTTGGGATCATCCATCACAGGCTTCGGAACCCGGTATAGATCAGATCCCCGCGCTTCACGAACCGGCCTGGTAATCGAGCAGATCGCTCGCGTCCGCGTTCATCTCGTCGGCGTACCGGTTCATGATCTCGAGGTCGCGGGCATTGTGCTCCCGGCGCACAAGGCTCGCGAGGTAGCCGCGCACGGCCCGCTCGATGAACTCGGACCGGCTCGCGGCCGGCCCGATACGGGCCTCGACGGCCTCAAGCAGATCTTCGGAGAGCGTCACCGAGGTTTTGATCTTCATACCACTATTATGCTTCCGGAGCTTCTTCGGCGCTTCTATCATCTCGATGGGTCTGACGGCCTCCCATAGCGCCGAATGATGGGGATCGATCCACTCGTCAGATGACCTGCGGCGATCGGCAAAGGAGGATGTGAAGTTGTTCGACAGAAGGGAAGCGATCTATCTCGAGCTTCGAGAGCTTGCGACGAGTCTGCCGGACAACAGTCAGGTACCGAAAGCGATCGATGCTCGCAGTGCCCTGACGCAGATCCGGCAGGCTGCAGCATTCGAACGGGCGAACCGTGAGGGCCTGTCCTGGAACACAAATGGCGCGTATCAGGACATCATCGGGGTCGCCGGTTACGGCGAGCCGTTTCTGGCCGGCGACGAGTCCGTCACGATCGCCAACTACGTCTCCGACTTTGCGATCGAGGAAGGCTTCGGGGAGCACACCGCCGGTCAGAGTGAAGCCTTTCTCGAGCGGCTGCGCGAACAGGATCTCCCTGTCCGGAGCCTTGACTGGCTGCTGTGCGGACCGGGGGAAGCGGAAGCGATCGAACGGATCGCAAAAGAGACGTTCGATCACGCGACTTACACGCTGCGGCGGCGCCTCGTCGTGCGGGCTCCGGAATGGCCGGGCGGCCCCGTGGCCGACCTTGCCGGCACGCGTCTCGTCCCGTGCGGGATCTGCGGGAGACTGTACCCTCGGGAGCCATATGTGACTGCCCCGCTCGCGTGTTCACCGTCGCACGCCCAGAACGTCGCGCCCGATGTCCTGAACCCCGCAGGTCCTGACCCGGCCACAGGGTTGCCGACGCCGGACTGACCGGCTCCGCGGGAGCCGGTCAGTCCTCCCGGTTCCGCGACGGCTCTTTCGGACGCCGCAGGGGGCCGACGAGCTTTCCGTAGCGCCGGAGCAGTCCCTCGTCGTCGTCGAGATCGGCGGCGGCGAGCCCGCGCCACCGGTCCCGGGTGTTCTCCCTGCGGAGCCGGGCCGCTTCGGCGACGACGGCCGACGCCCGTTTGCCGTAGCTGATCTCGACGACGAGACAGTCGTCTTCGTCGGTGCGGGTCCGGACCGAGAACCGACGTTCGACAATACGCTTCGCCGGCTTCGCGATGGGCTGCGCTTCCGGCGGTTCCGCCTCCCGACCGGCCAGCACCGGTTCGGTCTTTGCATCGAAGACGGTGACGAAACCGGCGAGATAGCGGTCCCGGGTGTTGCGGTCGATGGCCCGCTCGAGAATCTCGAACGACGTCGCCGCAACACGGCGGTTGAAGACACTATCAAGGAGGTTCTCGACCGCACGAAGCCGGTCCATGACCTCGACGATGTCCGGCTCGTCGGCAAATGTCACGAACACCCGGACGTCCGGGGCTCCGAGTGCATCATCCGGTCCGACGGCGAGCTCCGGGACGAATTCCGTGACCTCGAGCCTCGCAAGGCCGAGCGTCCGGCACGCCCGGTCCAGGTCGCCTTCGCCTGCGCCCAGACGCGCGAGAATGACCTCAGGCGTCTGTCTGGCCCCCGCACCCTCGTCTGCGTCATCCGGGCTCATACGGACGAACTTCGGGGCAGGGGAGCGAGCAGTCCGCCGGCGTCGCGGATCGTCATCTCGAGCGCAGCCGATGGCGCCTGCCCCTTCCAGGTTCTGCGGTCGGAATCGTAACGCCAGAATTCGGCAAGCAGGGCTTTTCTGACCGCGGCCGGAGGCCGTGTGGAAAAGCGCGCCTCGTACCAACGCTTCGCGCTTTCGCTGCGCTCGACGATCGAGGCACGGCCGAGCTCGCGCATCCCTGCAGCCGTGCCGGGGTTTGCCATGACGTCGCGGTAGGTCCGGCAGATGCCGGCAAGAACGGAGTTGTCGACAGACTCGCCGAGGAAGGATTCAACCGTGGCTCCAAGGACGACGAGACGATGGGTACGGGCTGCACGCTCACGGTCAACGATGTTGCGGGCGCGGAGCGATCTGCGGACGGCAGCCTGACGTTCTTTCACTGCCCGCTGGTCGAGTTCCTCATCGGACGGACGCGCGCGTTTCGGACGGCGAATCTCGGTCACGAAATCCCTCCCACATCCTGCAGGAAACCACAGCGATTGCCGTGCCTTGCGGTGGCGCCAGACGCGCACCTGCCCGGAAAAACGACTGAATCCGACCCTGGAGACAACTATCCGCACGCACCGGTAGGGCCCAACTTACATTTTGCCGCGCGAAATGTAGCACACCTGTCTTCTGCGTGCTACAGTGCGGTTCGTGGCCATCGAATTCGCACGGACGGAAGTGGTTCACGCGGGGCCGGACAGTTCGGCCGTGGGGCTTGCGTCCTACATCACGCGCAGCGTCGGCGAGAACGGTGTCACCGGACAGGTCTTCGACTTCGAGGAACGCTCGGAGGATCTGCGCGCATCGGGGACGGTGCTGCCGTCGCGACTTCGGGACCGGGAGCCGGAATTCGCGCACGACGTCGCACGGCTCTGGAGCGAGGCGGAGCGCGCAGAACTGATCGGCGACGGGACGCGCTTTAGGTCCGGTGCGCAGCTCGCAAAGACGCAGATTCTCGCGCTTCCGAACGAGCTGACGCTCGAGGAAAACGTCGAGCTCGTCGAGCGGTGGATCGAGCGGACCTGGGCCGACCACGGGGCGGTGGTGACCTGGGCGATTCACGAGCCGGAGAAGGGGGAGACGAACTGGCACGCGCACCTGCTCATCTCGACTCGGGAACTGACCGAGGACGGGTTCGGTCGGAAGCTCCGTGAGCTCAATCCTACCTTCTCGCGCGGCAGCTATGTCCGTGGTCGCCACGACGGGTGCGACCGGTGGCGGGAGATGCAGAACGAGTTCTTCCGGGAGCGGGGACTCGACGCGAAGGTGGACCCACAACGGGTCGTTGCGCGGCGACGATTCGAGCGGCAGTTTTACGCCGAGGACCTCCACAAATGGAGGGAGCGGGAGGACCGCGCCGTCAGGCGTCCGGACCGGATCATCGAGTGCCTGACGCGTCACCAGGACTGCTTCACGGTGCGCGACGTCGACCGCGTTCTCATCCGTGGCAACGTGCCGCCCCGGGAACGCGACCGATTGCGCGAGGAGGTGCTCGGGCGGGCGCTTGCGCTCGCCGGCCGGGACGGGGAACGGAACGGGTATTTCACGTCGCGGGAAGCGCGCCGGGAGGCCGAACAGGTGCGCAGCGCGGCGCGCGGGCTCGCGGGTCCGGCCCCGGACCGGAAGCTCTCACACGATCGCGTTGTCGGCGCGATCGCGAGGGTCGAGGAGCGCGCCGGAATCCGGTTCGATTTCGAGCAGGACCAGGCCATCAAGCACGCTTGCCGGAACCGGCTTTCGATCTGGCGCGGCGTCGCCGGCAGCGGCAAGAGCGTCGCGCTCGAGGCGGTCGTCGAGGCGCACGTCCGGGCGGGGTACCAGGTCATTGCGGCGTCGCCGACGAACACGGTGGCGGTCGATCTGCGGAAGACGATCGCGGACGCTCCGGTGAACCAGCAACGGCGCGGGCGGGAAGATGAATCCCTCGGTGATGCGAGGACGCTGCACTCGCTCGAGTGGCAGATCGGGCACGGCCGGATGGCGCTCGATTCGCGGACGATCCTCATCGTCGACGAGGCCGGGATGGTATCGACCGGGATGTACGCGAAAGTGCTCCGGGAGGTCGAGAACTCGGGCGCGAAGCTGCTGCTGGTTGGTGACGATCGCCAGCTCGGATCGATCGAGCGCGGTGGGATGTTCCGGGTCTTCGTCGACGATCTCGGGCAGGAGAACGTGAGGGAGCTCGAGCGGGTCCGGCGCCAGGTGGACGGCTGGCAGCGGGAAGCGACGGTGGCGCTTGCGGCGGGGCGGTTCGAGGACGCGATCCGGGCGTATTCCGAGCACGGGTCGATCACGTTCGAGTCGACGCTCGAGCGGGCGAGGGAACGGCTCATCGACGACTGGCTCGAGGACGTGCAGACCGAACCCGAGGCGACACGTTTCGTCTACGCGCAGACGAACGCGGAGGTGGCGAGGATCAACGAGGGGATTCAGGGACAGCTCGAGGATTCCGGCCGGCTCATGGTCGAACGGGAGTACGACACGACGCGGCGCGACGTACAGACCGTGACGCGGCTCGGGACCGGGGACCGGGTGCAGCTTTTCGGCACTGACAAATCGAAGGGCCTCATCAACGGATACTGCGGAACGGTGACCAGGTGCGAGCTGGACCGGATCGCGATGAAGCTCGATAACGGGAAGTCGGTCGAGTGGAATCCGAAGCAGTTCCGGACGTTCGGGCTCGGGTACGCGGGGACGGTCTATCGGGGGCAGGGAAAGACCCAGCTGCGGGCCTACTCCCTGCACACGCCGATGGCGGACCGGAACACGGGCATGGTCGCGCTCACGCGGCACCGGGAGCAGCTGAAGGTGTACGCCGGGCGGAACGTGACGCCGGACGAAAAGGCGCTCGCCCGACAGGTGGCGCGCTACGTCGAGCGGGGATCGAGCCTCGCCTACGAGGTTTACGGAGCTGGACGTGGGAAGGAGCCGAAAGCCAGGAGGGAGACGCCTGTGAAGCAGGAGCGGCCGGTGGTTCCGGGACGAGAGCACGCGCCGCCGCGGGCGGCGGGAAACTCCGCTCCGGAGCCGGGCCGTGGGCCGACAGCGCCCACCGTCGAACGGCCGACCGGGGAGCGGGCCCCGGCGCCGACGAACCCCGGCCGGAGGGTCGTGGGAAGACGCGTACAGCCGCCGCCGGGGCGTGACGCGTCGAAGCCCGTGGCGCCTGAGCCTGGCCGGACTCCCGGCAGAACCGGCGCGTCAACCGTTCCGTCACCGCCGTCGCCATCGGGTAGGCAGACACCGGGCGCGCCCGGAAGGACGCCCTCGCCAGGGCATGCGTCGCGGTCGACGACGCCCGAGCCGGCCCGGATTCCGGGAATAGCGGGTGCGGCCGATCCACCGTCGCCGTCGCATCAGCAAGCCCCGCCGGTCCCGGGACGGAGGCACGTCCCGCCGCCGCCGGATCTGTCGCGGCTGATTCCGAAGTTCGAGCGTGAACTCGACCGTGAGCGTTCCGTCGGGGTTGTACGGCCACCACGCGACGACGACCCGCGCCGGGAAACGCTCACGACGCGCGTCCGGAGCGACATCGCTAAAGAGATGGCGGCAACGCGGAGCTCCGAGGAGAGAACCGGACTCGCGAGGCTCTTCGAGGGGGTCAAGGAGTACGTCACGACCGAGGCTGACTGGAAGTTTCTCAACCAGCACGAGAAGCTTGATGCGAAGACGATCGTTCACGCCGTTGGACTTCGGGACGGTCTGACGGACATTCGCACGACCGAGGACCGGGTGCCCTATCTGCCGATGGACCGGGAGCTGAAGTCAATTTCCGAGACACTCGGCCGCGCCGTTTCGGGGAGTGATCCGGGAACGCAGCCATCCCGTCAGGAAGCACAGTCCGATGTGCTCCGCGCCCTCGAAGCCAGAAGCGCACGGCTCTCGGACCGGATCGGTCAGGCCGAGCGGGATGCCGGACTGATTGCGCGGGCGACGTTCCAGGTGGCGAGGGACGAGAAGCGGGAGCTGCGCGAGCTCAGATACAAGGCGGCCGACATCGAACACGGTCGGGGCGGTGAAGGCCAGGAAATGGTCGAGAACGTCCTCCGGACGCGGACGGCGGACTGGCACATGCACAGGGACATCCACAACGGTCACGTCCGGGCGCTCAACGAGGTGGAGGCGATCCGGGCGATGCCGCTCGAAGCACGGGGCCGGGCCGCGGAAGGGCTGGCCCGAAGCCTCGAGCGAAGCGGGATGCGGGAAGAGGGCGGCAGGCTCCGCGAAGCCGTCGAGCGGCGGCCAGCCGACCCGCCACGAGCTGCCGAACCGACGCGCGAGCGCGAGCGCACGAAGGAGCCGAAGATCGAACGCGATCGCGACGGAGGCTACGACCGCTCGCGCTGAGTGTTCGTCCGCGCGTTCCTCACACACGCGGACTATGACCGGGAGGGCTGGAAGG
>CAZXLQ010000153.1:0-11937 GCA_964641945.1 uncultured Clostridia bacterium | reverse complement strand
CGAGCCGCGAGCGGTAGCGAGCGTCCCACGGATGGTGGCTGAAACCGCAGACCCGTCATTGCGAAAAGAACGAGCTTACCGGAACCCGACGACCGTCCGTGGGACGCTCGCTACCGCCCGCGGCTCGAAAAACGGGGACCGCTCGCATCAGACCCTCGGTAGCGTCAGCCAGAAGCGCGTGCCGCCCGCCGGTCGGGCCTCGAATCCGACGCGTCCACCCCATCGCTCGACCGTGATGCGGACGAAATACAGTCCGAGTCCTGCTTTTCCCCGTTCGCCTCGTCCCTGCGTCAGACGTCGGAAGATGGATGGTGCGACGTCCTCCGGCACTCCCGGCCCCTCGTCGTCAATCTCGATGCGGACCTCGGCGGCATCCGACTTCAGCCGCACGGTGATTCGACTCTCGGCCGGCGAGTGGCGAATGGCATTCTCGACCAGGTTCGAGATCACTCGCTCGAGTTGGAGCCGATCACCGATTACGCGCATTTCCGTGCAATCCGCTGCGAGTTCCGCCTCGATGCCGAGATCGACGTTTTTCGACTGCGCCGCCGGAGCCAACGCGTCCACGACCGTGCGTGCGCACTCCACCGCGTCGGGCGCCGTCGCAGGATCGAACGAAGCGCGGTCGAAGACGCGGCGCTCGGCTGCGAACACCGCGAGCATCTCCCGTATCAGTTCCTCCTGCCTCGCAGTCTGACGCGCACCGATCTCGACGAGGCGAGTCATCGACGGCGGAAGAGACTCGCGCTCCAGCACCGAGAAGATTGCCTTGATGCTCGTCAGCGGACCAGTCAGGTCGTGGACGATGCAATGGAAGAGAACCTCGCGCTGCTGAGCGTCCTTCTTCAGACGGTCGAGATCCAGACTGACCTCGCGGGCGCGCTGGATCACGCGCCGCCGTTCGTCGCGCGATTCGTCGACGTGGCGCACGACGAGGAACCGCCGACCGTCCACGTGGACCGCAGTGGCGTCCAGACTCGCATCGATCCCTGCATCGTCCGTTTCGTCCCAGGTTCCCCCTTCGAGGACCGTACCCTCTCCGCTCTCCCAGAAATCGCGCGCATCGGCGAGAAACGCCTCGAGAAACGCGAACCTGCTGACGACATCGGCTCCGGACGGAGGCGTCTCGAAGCTGATGTACCGCTCGATCCACCGAGGCGGTTTCCCGATGGCAACGAGCAGTCCGTCGCTTTCCTCCTCGATGACGAGGGCTCCGAGAACCGCAGCCAGCGTGGACGGCACGTCGCGCATCGCCGGCGGACGGACGTCGAGCGCAGCGTGCCGCGCCTTGAGCAGATTCAGGTCGTTCGAGCGCTGTTGGACGAGCCCGCGGAGGATGGCCTCCGACGACGCGTCGAGCAGCAACACCCAGTCGCCGTCGGTGCTCGGTATCAGGTGCACATCGGCGGGAAATCCGGTTCCCATCGAAACGCACGGCAACGTGAGCGCGTCGTCCAGCGGCAGCAGTCCCTCGAGAAACGGCACGATTTGCGCAACACGGTCACCGGGAGCCATCACCTCGATGCCATAGACGCCGAGCGGGCCTCCGCAGTCCACCAATGCGCCCTCCCGCGCAATGTGGAGCCACGCCGGAAGCCTGGTTGCGACGACGGCCGTCTCGAGATACCGCGCAAGTACGTCCGGAAGGTCCACCATCGGTCAACGCTCCGTCATCGACTCGGCAATCCGCAGGAAGGCTTCCTCGACGCCTTGCCCGGTCTTCGCGCTCGTCCGGAGCACGGTCCATCCGCGCGCAGTGGCCGCCTCCAGTGCCTCGGCATCGACCTCCCACTCGGCCTCGAGGTCCGCCTTGTTCACGAGCACCACGAACGGCACGTCGCCGACTGCATCGGTCGCGCTACGGTGCAGCTCGACAACCTTGTCGAGCGTCGCGCCTCGCGTCCCATCCGCGACGAAAAGAAACCCGGAGGATCCTCTGAGGTACGCCGTCCTGATCTTCTGGAACTCGTCCTCGCCATGCAGGTCCCAGACGATGAGCGAAACGTCCGTGTCGCCGACCCTGACGATCTTCTTGTCGATTTTCACGCCGACAGTCGTCAGATACTGTTCGCGGTAGATGCTGTGGACGAACCTCGCAACGAGGCTCGTCTTGCCGACGGCAAAAGAACCGAGCATGCAAATCTTCTTCTGGATCACGCGCGACTCATCTGTGGGATAGCGAGGATTCGTCGACGTCGAAGGTAACAGTTCGGTCTGATTCCGGCGTCGCGCCGAGACCCTGCAGGTCGAAGGACAGGTTCCGGAACCGGGCCGCGCCGACGGCCTCGGCGACCGCATCGGCGCGGAGCTTGCTGATTCGGGCGTTCGTCGCCTCGGTACCGGTTGCGTCAGCCTGGCCGATCACTCGAATGCGCACCTGCCGGCCGCCTTCGCGAGCCATCGCGTCCAGACGTTCCAGTAGCGCAGCGGATCGTTCGGCAACCATTCGCGCTTCGGGCTCGAGCGCTGCCGAGCCGAGCGGGAATGGAATGTGCAGGGCCCTGAGCTTCTCCGCCTCCGCGCGGATGGCCGCGCCCGTTGCGTCGAGCAGTTCGGTGTCACGATACGAACGCACTCCTGCCACGAAGGGCGCGAAGGACCTTGCGCGTTCGATCCACGACGACGAGGCGTGTCCCGTCGCGGCGAGCTCGCCGTTCTCGAACGCAAACGTCACGGAATCAGGAGCCTGCAACACTTCCCGAGCACGAGCCATCACGATGCCGGGATCCGACGACGCGAAAGGCTGAAGTGCAAGACTGACGTCCGAAGGACGGTAACCGCGTGCGGCGAGCAACTGTTGAGGATCCGCCGAGAGCGGGTCACGTAGCCCGACGACGCGATTCGCGCCGAACCATGCGCGGTCGGATTCGACGACGACGATTCCGGGCTCGGCCTTCAGCGCGGCAACGGCTACGCTCCACGACCAGCTAGCGTAGGCCCACATTCCGAAGGCCACGAGCAACACGAGGCCGAGGCCAGAAAGGGCCACCTTGAGTACGGGTGACGCGCCCTGTTGCGGTACCGCGTACTGGGCGACGAGACAGGCCTCGAGGGCCGGCCGGGCCGCTTCGAACTGCGATGCATCGCCCTGGAAGTCCTCAAGAGCCTCGAGCTGTTCGAGGTGGATCCGCTCGACCGTTTCGCGCAACACGTCTTTGAAGGAGAGCGGGGCAGAGCCACGGATCACCGCGGCAACGATTGCGTGCGGGCCCTGTTCGATCCAAAGGGTCAGGTCGCCAATGTTCAGGCTGTTGAGCGTGTCTTCGTGTGCCGCGTCGAAGGTGTCGCGCGCGAAGTCGCGGATCGCGGTCAGCATGGCAGAGGCCATGTCCGCGTCCTTGACCGCGGCCTGGCCAGATTCGACGTGCTGGAGGAGCAGACCGGTCTCTCGATGCACGAGGAATACCTGCTCGACGCGATAGACCATGCTGCGAAGCATCACGACCTCGGCAAAAGGCCGGCCAGTGCGGATGGCCTCGAGGCGCCACTGCAAGCCGCGAACCGAGAACGTATGCTCGACGACCTGGTTCAGCGACTGGATCATCTCGCCGAGTGTCGCCGCGATCGCCTTGCGAATCGCCGAGCCCAGGGCGGGGAAGAGCGCGTCGGCGAACGATTTCGGATCGCGGCGCATGGAATCGCGCATCGCTTCCGACACGACCGGGCGCATAGAGACCAGGAGCCGGTCATCGCGGCGCGAGCGGATTGCGATCGCCTCCGGCAGGACGCCGCTTACGTCTTCCGCGCGATGGCGCGGGTCGTCGAGCCGCTCGTTGAGCCTTCTGAGACTTTCATGCTCGGGCGCGAGCAGGATCGACCGCAGCTCGTTGAACGGCTCGGGCGGAGCGGCAGCCTTGTCGTCGGGCGCCTCTCGTGGATCGGGACCGGACACGCTATTCGTCAAGCGGCAAGTTGAACTCGTTGTTGAGCCGCATACTCAACTCCATGAAGAGCGATGCGAGTGCCGAACGGCTGGCCTTGTCGTTCGTCAGGTGCTCGGACTCGCGATCGAGCGCGGCCGACAGCTCTTCGGCCTTGGTTCGTATCTCCTCGCCGAGCGTCTTCGACTGATCGAGCAGCGCCTGACGCAGCTCGCGATCGGCCTTCGCCGTCTGCTCGTCGAGAGCCGAGATGCGCGCCTCTATGTTCGACGACGTTTCGCGAAGCTGCTGACCGAGATCCTTCACAGCCGACGCGCGGTCGTTCTGCTCGGCGCGAATGCGGTCGACGAGCGAGTCGACTTCCCGTTTCACGTAGGAATCCAGGTCGTCGATACGCTTCTTCGTTTCGTCGCGAAGCAGGGACGTTTCCTTGACTATCCGCTCTTCAAGCTTCTGGAAGCGCCGGTCGAGGGCCTGCATCTGCGATCCGAAGAGGATGTCGCGGACCTTCTCGAGATTTCCGGAGCCGGCCGCCTCGCCGGCAGCGCTGAGCGCTCGGGCTTCGGAATCGGCGTCGGGTCGGTTCTTTCCGGACGATGTCGTCATCGGTGTTCTCCTCGCTGCTGGTTTGACTGTCGTCGTTGTCGGCTTCTTGGCCGCAGGCGCCGCTGCGGTGGCTCGCGCCGGCGCTTTCGGCGTCGGCCTCGAAGGCTTGGTGCGGCTCGTCGTTTTCGAGGCAGCTTTCGGCTGCGTTTTCGTGGTGGTCCGGGCGCCCTTCGCGGGTTTCGCCGACCTGGAGGGCAATGTGCGGGAAGCCATCCTCGTTCTCCGTCGTGAGGCGTGATTCAGGTGGATATCACCGAGCTCGAATCGCGAAACGTCTGCGCTTCGGACTCGAGCGTTGCGCTCGAGTTCCGCTCGAGGTCCGCCTGCTCGCGAATGGAAGCAATGTGCGCCTGAATGCCGTCGAGCTGATCGGCCGTCGGCGTCGTTGCCGCATCGAGGTGCTCGCGGCACAGCGCCTCTGAAGCCGCGGCGGTCGCGGCGATTCCGGCAAGACCAAACGAGCCGCCGGACCCGACGATCTTGTGCAGGACGAGTCGCAGCGCCGAGAGGTGTACGTTCGAACGTGGCTCGCGGCGCATACCGGCGATTGCCGATTCCGCGTCATCGGCGAACGAAGGGATTCGATCAAGGAAGGCGCGGCGGAGTCCTGCGAGGGTGCTTTCCCAGTCGTCCATCGGAGGGCCTCCCGACGCTCGAGCGACTCCGGAACCACGCGTCCGGAAGTATCGGAAAATGCTTGTGACATCGCCGGTCCGGCGAGCCAGGTTACGGGGATTATCGGCCCGGAGTCCTTGATGAGCAAGGGCTTCGGGCTGCATGCGGGTCTGTGGCTGCGAGTCCGGGAGCCGACTGCGACGCAGGGACGACTCTGTCGTGTGATCTGAGTTCTCGCAGGGCCGCAGAGGATTCGCGGAGTCGCGGAGCAGATGTGCCAGGCGAGCGACTGTCTCGATTAGCCCAGCAAGCCTCCGAGCTTTCCGGCGATGTCGTCGAGCATCCCTCCACCAGCTCCTCCTTCCGCAGGCGCATCGGCGCCGATGTAACCATCAAGCTGTGACGCGATGGGCTCGGGAAGCTTGTCCTTGATGAAACCAAGGACCGTCTCCACGGCCGTCCTTGCGGTCTCGATCGGAATGCCGGCCTTCTCGCTGACCATCTGTACGAGCTGCTCCATATCGACCTCCGGGTGTACCCACGAGTGTGAAACTGCCACGCCGATACGCCAATCATGCACGAGTCCCCATCGACTGCGCCACATGACGCAGAGCGACGGCGACTCAGTCCGGAATCCGGGAGACTCGAGAGTCCGGTTTTCCGGAATCGGCGGTGAGGAGGACCACTTTGTCCGCTATAGGGCCAGCAGTTCGGGCATTTTGGGACGTCATGCGTCATGGCGCGCTTCTTGCAACGGGGATGTCCGGATGAGTAGCGACGTCGGCGGAGGGTTTGAGATGGGAAGTGGCGTGGTGACCGAGACTCGAAACGTGGTGTCGTTCGCGGAGCTCGCGGCTGGTGATCGGCTCGTCATCGAGACGGCGCGAAGCACCTATACGTTCGCAATGTCCGATCCGTCGCAGAGGCTGGGATCTCTCGGCGGCGGAAACCTGCCTGACGCGCAGTCGGCGTTTGCCATCGGTGCGGTCAGCGGTGAACACGCATTCTGGAAGGGGGGAGTTCGCGTGGGCGACCGCGCGGTTTTTCTGTCTCCGATTCTCCAGGCACACGACACTTCCGCGAGACTGGTTACGTCACAGGTCGTTCGCATTCGCATCGAGTGGCGCGAGCCGCACGCGGCGTAGTCGATTGATCTCGTGAGTCGGACCCGTGCGCTACCGCGCACGGTACTGATGCACTGTGTCCGCGTCCTTCAGGGACTTTCTCTACGGATCGGTGAGCGGCTTGAGGAGCGCGTACCCAACGCATCAGTACCGGGCGCGGTAGCGCTCGGGTCGGTCCCGATATCCGGCGACCGCGCGACGCCACGCGGCATGGTCCGTCTCGTGAGTCGGACCCGTGCGCTACCGCGCACGGTACTGATGCTTCGAGTGGTCGCTTCAGCGATCGGAGGCCGCGGTCGACGGATCGATCGAGTGTTTCTTGAGTCGTTCGTAGAGGCTGCTCCGCGACAACCCGAGGACTTTCGCGGCGGCGACCACCGAACCGCCGTTGGCGCGCAGAACGCGCTCGATGTGGCGTCGCTCGTTTTCGGCAAGCGAAGAAGTCGTGTCGGGAACCGCGTTGCCGTGCTCTATCATGGCGCCGCTGTCGACCGAGTTGCCGAACCGGAGGTTGCGCGGCGTGAGCTTCGATCCATCCCGCAGCAGTATCGCCCGCTCCAGGACATTCCGGAGCTCACGGATGTTTCCCGGCCACGAATAACCTGCGAGTGCGCGCTCAGCCTCCTGCGTCAAGGTGACGTCACCTGCGCCAAGGTCGATAGCGATATCGCCAACGAGCTGGCGCGCGAGCGGAATCAGGTCGTCCAGGCGCTCGCGCAGCGGCGGAATCACGAGCGGTATCGTGCTGACACGAAAATAGAGATCAGCTCGGAACGACTTCTCCTTCACGAGCTGATCGAGATCCTGGTGGGTCGCCGCGATCAGTCGCACGTCGACCTGACGATCGCGAAGCTCGCCAACACGTCGAAATCGCTTCTCTTCGAGAACCTTGAGGAGCTTCGGCTGGATCTGGATGTCCATGTCGCCGAGCTCGTCCAGAAAGACAGTGCCACGATGCGCGACTTCGAGCAGCCCCATCTTGGCGCTCACCGCACCGGTGAATGCACCTCGTTCGTGGCCGAAGAACTCCGTCTCGACGAGCTCGCGAGAAAGGCCGGCGCAGTTGAACTCAACGAACGCCTCGTCGGCGCGCGGTCCATTGCTGTGCAGCCACCTCGCCAGCACGCTCTTCCCGGTGCCGGTTTCTCCCTGAATGAGAATCGGACTCTCGGCGGCGACAACGCGCGCGGCATCTTCCGCGAGCTGTCGAATGGAACTGCTCGTGCCCAGAAACGGTTCGATCGAGTCTCGCGAGTCGCGAGAACGACTGGCCGCGAGCTTGCGGCGAGCGCGTTCCTTCTCCAGAGCCCGCTTGATGAGAACGTGCAGCACCGAGAACTCGAGCGGTTTGGTGAGGAACTGGTCGGCGCCTTCCTTGATCGCCCGGACTGCGAGATCGATGCTCCCGTGGCTCGTCAGAATGAGAATCGGAGTGTCCGCGTCGATCTCGCGCAGCCTGGGGAGCAACTCGAGGGCGTTGCCGTCGCCAAGCAGGTAATCGACGACGGCGACGTCGGGCTTGAACGACTGAAACAACTCCGCAGCCCTGGCGCACGATCCGGCTTCTGCTACCTCGAAGCCCTGCGCGCGCAAGTAGGCGCGAATGCCCTCGCGAAGGACTTCTTCGTCGTCGACGACCAGGATGCGATGACTCGGCATTGGGGGTGGAGGGTCTCCAGTCGGCGGCTATCTTTGCGTGAAACCGACGGTAGTACAAGCGCGCGAGCGCTGCGCTAAGCGCTTTGCAGTGTGGCGTGAAGCGCCGCGTTGGATCGCGGTCGGATAGGCGATCTCGGGACAAATCCAATGCAGCGCCTCTCCTTGCACTCGGAGCGTTACGCGCAACGTGCCAAGGCCCTCCGCAAGGCTCACGCGGTCATCGCGTTCACTCCATTGCACCGGGCGATGGTTTTTGCCACAGTACGCTCAGTTTCCGGTTCGACTCACTTCAAAGCACCAGGATAAGGCGGATGCGACCGCAGAGCCCCCGCGGCTCTCACGGCTGACGCAGGCGCATTCCGCTGAAACTCGGAGGTCATGACGTCATGCGCTCACTGAATCCTCGCGCGGCGATGCTGCTCATCGTCGCTCTTCTCGGTATTGGCTCGCCTGCAATCGCCCAGTCGTTCGGCTCCGTTGGGGGTACCGTTCGTGACGCGCGCGGCGACGCGATTCCGGGTGCCACGGTCAGCATCGTCAATGCGGGCACGAATGCATCGCGCGAGACGAAGTCCGACACCCGCGGCGTGTGGCAACTCGCGCAGGTTCCGCCAGGCACTTACGACATCAAGGTGACCGCGAACGGATTTCGGCCTGCAGCCGTGGAAGCCGTCGCCATTCAGGTCAACACGCCGTTGAGTTTCGAGATCCAGCTCGAAACGGGATCGGTAACCGAGACTGTCGACGTCGTCAGCGGCGGAGAAACGATCAACCGCACCGATGCCACGATCGGAAATACCATTGGCGAGCAGCAGATCCGACAACTCCCGATCGAGGGGCGCAATGTGGTCGATCTTCTCAGCCTGCAGCCTGGCGTCACGAAGACCGATCCGGGGGACGGACACGATGACCAGCGCTCGGGAGCCGTGAACGGCGCCCGCGGGGACCAGTCGAACGTCACGCTCGACGGCATCGACGTGAACGACCAGCAGGAAGGATTACCGTTCCAGAGCGTCATTCCCGTCACCCTCGACTCGGTCCAGGAGTTCCGGGTCGTCACCACGGGCGCGAACGCCGACGGTGGTCGCGGTGCCGGCGCCCAGGTTTCCCTGGTGACTAAGTCGGGCACGAACGAGTTCCACGGGTCGCTCTACGAGTTCCACAGGAACACGGTCACTACCGCCAATACCTACTTCAACAATCTTGCGGGCGTCGAGCGGCCGAAGCTGCTCCGGAACGTATTCGGCGGCTCGTTTGGCGGGCCATTCTGGAAGGACAGATTCTTCTTCTTCGTGAACTACGAGGGACGGCGCGACGCTCGCGAGGACAGCGTCCTGCGCACCGTCCCATCGGCGCTGCTCAGGCAGGGAATCCTGCAGTACGTCACGACCAACGGCGGGGTCCGTGCGCTCGATGCTTCGGACATAGCCGAGATCGACCCGGCAGGTATCGGCATCAGTCCGGTTGCGCTGTCGATATTCAATCAATACCCGCTTCCGAACGACGATACGACCGGAGACGGTTTGAACTTCCAGGGATTCCGCTTCAAGGCGCCGGTCTCGGTGAAGAACAACACCTACATCGCCCGTGCAGATTTCACGATAAACGACAGGAACTTCATCTTCTGGCGCGGAAACCTCGCGGACAATTCCGAGGACTTCCCGCCGCAGTTCCCGGGCGGTCCTCCCCGGTACCGCGACATCGACAACAGCCGCGGATTCGCAGCTGGACTAACGAGCGTCTTCACGGACTCGATCACGAACTCGTTCCGCTACGGACTGACGCGACAGGGACTCGAGTCGGCGGGCGCTTCATCTGAAGCGGCATTCGGGTTCCGCGGTCTCGACAGCATCGTGGCCAATACCTACTCCTCGAGTCGCGTCATTCCGACCCACAACATCGCGAACGACCTCACGTGGATCAAGGGCGCGCACACCTTCGGGTTCGGTACGAACCTCCGCTTCATCCGTTTCCACACCAAGTCGTTCGACAACTCGTTTCCGTTCGCGCGCTCGAATTCCTCGTGGCTCGATGGGACCGGCGAAGAGTTGACTCTTCCAGATCTGGCGTCCGACTTCGAAGTGGCCTATCTCGACGCAATGGTCGCGACGCTGGGGTTGCTGGATTACGTGGGCATCCAGTACAGCTACGACAGGGACGGTAACGAACTGCCAATTGGCTCACCCGTCGTGCGCGACTTTGCAGCCAACGAGTACGAGCTCTATGTCCAGGACTCGTGGAAAATCCGGCCAAACCTCGTGTTGTCGGGCGGACTCCGCTGGAGTCTCTATTCCCCGCCGTGGGAGACGAACGGTCTCCAGGTCGCTCCGACGATCCCGCTCGCCGAGTTCTTCCAGACGCGACTGGACAACGCGGCGAACGGAATTCCGGCTAATGCCGCGCCGCCTGTTGCATTCGACCTGGCAGGACCGGCCAACGGCCGCGACGGCTACTATCCGTGGGACAAGAACAACTTCGCGCCGCGCGTGGCGATTGCCTGGTCGCCAGGATTCACGGACGGATTCTGGTCGAAGGTCTTTGGCGGACCGGACGGCAGCTCGATCCGGGCCGGCTTTGGGATGTACTACGAGCGGATCGGCGCGGGACTCGCGAGCACGTTCGATCGGGACGGTTCGGTCGGACTTACTACGTTCCTCGAGAATCCTTCGGGAGGATACGACGTTGCGTCGTCGCCGAGGTACACCGGCGCAGGCGTCCTGCCGCCTGTTCCGGCTGCGCCTCCGGGCGGGTTCCCGTCGATGTTGCCGGCGGACACGTTCGCCATCACGTTCGGCCTGGACCGCGACATCGTAACGCCGGTGGACTACACGTTGAACGTTTCGTTTTCGCGCGAGCTGCCGTGGGATATGACCATCGAGACGGCCTACATCGGGCGCTTCGCGCGCAATCGCCTCGCTCAGTCGGACCTGGCGCAGCCGGTGAATTTCCGCGATCCCGATTCGGGGCAGGACTGGAACACGGTGGCTGCCATCTTCGCCGACTATCTAGCCACCAGCACCCGCATCAAGGACGTACCCAAGATTCCGTACTTCGAGAATCTCTACCCGGGGCTTGCGGCCAATGGACTGACGTCGACGCAGCGCGCCTACCGGCTCGCCGGATTTCTAGCGCCGGACTGGACGTTCGTTCAGTACTACCTGGATTTCGTCTTCCCGTCGAAGTTCGGGCCTGGTCTCTATTTCGACGACCAGTACTCGAGCCTGGCCGCGTGGCGCTCGAACGAGGATACGAACTACAACGGCCTTCAGGTGATGCTGCGCAAGCGCCTGAATCACGGCCTCGTGTTCGACATCAACTACACCTGGTCCAAGTCGATCGACCTCACGTCAGAGGGCGAGCGCACCGGTCAGTTCGGCAGCGACTACAACACGACCGGGTTCATCATCAACGCCTTCGACAAGAACCAGAATCGCGCGGTGTCCGACTTCGACACGACGCACGCGTTCAATGCGAACTGGCTTTGGGAGCTTCCGGTCGGCAAGGGCAAGTGGCTCGCGTCGGACGCGAACTCGGTGGTGGATGCGTTCATCGGGGGCTGGCAGCTTTCAGGCATCGTGCGCGCGTCGTCGGGCTTCCCGGTCTCGGTCAGCAACGGCAGGATCTGGCCCACCAACTGGAACATCCAGGGCTGGGCGACGCCCACCGGCAACATCAAGGGAAACACGACGAGGCTGCCTGACGGTCCGAACCTCTTCGACAATCCCGACGTCGCCATCACCACGTTCCAGAACACTCGAGCCGGCCAGTCTGGAGGCCGCAACATCATCCGCGGCGACGGCTTCTTCTCGCTCGATTTCGGATTGGGCAAGGAGTTCAGGATGCCGTGGGAAGGCCATCGGATCCAGTTCCGATGGGAGGTCTTCAATGCGACGAACACGGCGCGGTTCGATGTGTCGTCCATCTCGCTCGACCTGACGAACAGCGGAACGTTCGGGCGTTACCAGGATACCCTGTCGCCGCCGCGCGTGATGCAGTTCGGGATCCGGTACGAGTTCTGATCTTGGTGCCTCCGTGCCTCGGTGTCTCTGTGT
>CAZXLQ010000152.1:0-11971 GCA_964641945.1 uncultured Clostridia bacterium | reverse complement strand
ATCGCGAGTTCGAATCTCGCATGCCCTGCTTTCCCTTCGGGGGCATCGTCCAGTGGAAGGACGCGCGGTTGTCGACCGCGAAGCCGGAGTTCGATTCTCCGTGTCCCCGTCATTTCGTGAGCGTAGCTCAGATGGGTCAGAGCGCTCGCCTGCCAGGCGAGATGCCGCGAGTTCGACTCTCGCCGCTCACTTCGTCTCTCTCGTGTCGGCGGCATAGCTCAGAGGAAAGAGCAGGCCTCTCATAAAGGCAAGGTCGGTGGTTCGAGTCCGCCTGCCGCCATCGGTTGGTCGTAGTCCTGAGGAGCTCGATTGGCAGTAGCGTCCGGCTGTTAACCGGAAGGATGCAGGTTCGAATCCTGCCTCAGGATCTTGAGCGTGGGGATGTAGCTCAGTCGGGAGAGCGCCGGTATCACAAGCCGGAGGCCGGAGGTTCGATCCCTCCCTTCCCTACCAGGTTTCAGGGTGTAGCTCAGTTGTCGAGAGCACGCGCTTCGGACGCGCGAGGTCGCTGGTTCGAGTCCAGCCGCCCTGACCAGTTCTTCGGGGGCCGTAGCTCAATCGGAAGAGCGCCGCGCTTGCAACGCGGAGGTCGCGGGTTCGAAGCCCGCCGGTTCCACTCGTCGGGGTGAAGTGTTTCGGCATCAAGCGAGCACTGGGAACTCGCGGGTCCTATTCGACTCCGTATGCCCCGATCGGCGGTTGGATAGCTCAAGCGCGGTGAGAGCGCCCGGTTGAAGCCCGGGAGATCGGAGTTCGATTCTTCGTCCAACCATTGCACGTACGGGGGCATAGCTCAGTTGCACAAGAGCACTCGGCTTCTAACCGAGGTGTCGCAGGTTGGAGTCCTGCTGTCCCCGCCACTTTTCTTCGTCCCACGCTGGTTTCCCCATGGAGTGAGGAGCTCGGTTGGCCAGAGCATCCGGTTGTGACCCGGAAGGTCGCGGGTTCGAGTCCCGTCTCACTCCCTCGTCGTTCGCCATTCAAGGGCCAGACTGCTGTCAGGACTCGCCCTGGTGACGGACGTCCGCACGGACCCGTAGCTCAGATGCTCCAGAGCGCTCGGCTTCGAACCGAGAGGTCGCAGGTTGGAGTCCTGCCGGGTTCGCCACACTTGCTCGCGTAGCTCAGATGGCAAGAGCGCCTGATTCGTAACCAGGAGGTCGCCGGTTCGACGCCGGCCGCGAGCTTTCCGACCACTGTTCCCACCGACACGCTGCCTCTCACGCCTCGGCACCACGCGCGGTAGCGCATGGTACCGATGCGCCAGACGACGGCGCTCGAATCACCAAAGGAGGTCCGCCGTGATCACGCACCGAAAAGTGCTCCTGCTCAATGCGTCCTACGAGCCGCTCGGCGTCGTGACCGTCCCGCGCGCGGTGCGGCTCGTGTGGCGCGGCTCGGCCGAAACAGTCGAGCTTGACGGCGACCGCGTGCTTCGCTCGCCGCGCGTGTCGTTCCCCTGCCCGTCGGTCGTCCGGCTCGTCATTTACGTCAACGTCCGGCAGCGCCGCAGTGGCGCGAACATCCGGACTCGGATCCTGATGCGCGACCGGTACCGTTGCCAGTACTGCGGCGTTCATGGCACGGCGACGGATCTGACGCTCGACCACATCCTGCCGCGATCGCGCGGCGGCCGGTCGACGCCCGACAACCTCGCGGCCTCGTGCCAGCGCTGCAACGGCCGCAAGGGCGACCGCACTCCGGTCGAGGCGAGAATGCCACTCGTCAACGACCCGGCAGCGCTGATGTACGACCTCGACCACGCGGCGCTGCGCCACGCGGCCGAGAGCCGCCCGGAGTGGCTGCGCTACATCGACCCGGCGGCAGCGACCGGCGCCGCGGCCGGATGAGCGACCGTGTCCCGGCGACCCGTTCCAGGTGACGGGTCGCCGGAACGCCTCGGGTCCGTAGCTCAGCTGGAAGAGCAACCGGCTCTTAACCGGTGTTGCGCAGGTTCGAGTCCTGCCGGACTCATCGGAAGGAGAGGTGGCCGAGCGGCCGATGGCACCAGTCCCGAACACTGGAGGTCCGCCGATGAGGCGGACCCGCGGGTTCGAATCCCGCCCTCTCCTCTTTTCACTGCATAGTCCCGAGTCCCTAAGGAGACAGCCCGACACAACGTTCTACTTCGGCGAAGCGCGGGTGTCGGCGGACGTCGTCGAAGACCGGGTCCACCTTGATGTAGGGCATCATGAAGCAACGGATCTGGCACGCCCGCTCGAGCCAGCCCAGCGCCACGTCGAATTCGCCTGCGCACGCGTAGCCCTGCGCAATCGCGTAGGCGAACTGGTCCGGATTTCTCCACTCCTGTTCGTTCATTCGGGCGTCAGCCAGGCGCACGGCCTTGATGCCGCCCAGCCGATACGCCGCTTCGTCCGCGGCAAGGCCCTCGGCGTCGCCCGTCGCCTCGCGATACGAACGCCTTGCATTGATGAACTCCTCACCCTTCCCGAGCCGCTCGTAACAGTTCGCCACGATGCCGCGAGCGAAAACCGCATCGCGGTCGAGCTCGATCGCCTCGGCCGCCACCAAGACCGCCCGCTCGAAGTCGTGCTGGAAATACGCCAGCGCCGCCTGATCGGAGATGATCGCGACCGAGAGCGGGTCGATTCGGCGCGCGTCGTCCAGCTCGCGCTTCGCCTCCTCGAGCCGTCCGTGCGCCAGTAGCCAGGTGGCGTACCACTGGCGCGCCGTGGCGTAATCGGGATCGAGCGCGACGGCGCGCGTCAGCTCGCGCTCTGCGCCGGCCCAGTCCCAATGGTGGAACATCAGGCCGAATCCGATGGTAGCGTGCGGTGCGGCGAGCGACGGGTCGAGCTCCATCGCCCTTCGGGCGGCGGTCTCGGCCTTCGGCCAATCCGCAAGGTCGAAGACGTACGAGTCGGCGAGCCCGGCGTAGGCAAGCGCATAGTTCGGATCGACCTCGATCGCCCGCCGGTAGTTGGCGATGCTCTTCGACAGTCCGTCGGCGGTGCGTTTGTTCCAGAAGTGGCGCCCCTTGAGGTAGGCAGCACGCGCCTCGGGATGCTCGGTCCCGGAGCCCGGCGGCGTGCGGACGCCGACACCGATCGTGAAGGCACCGAGCCCCAGCACGATGACAGCCGCACCGGCGACCCCGGCGCGACGTGCCATCGGTTGCGTTGCCACGCGCGTCGAAAGCTCGGTGTCATCCTCGATTACGACTTCGGCGCGAGTCCGCTCGCGGGTCGTGACACCGTCGACTGTCGACTCTTCCTCGCGCGCCTCGGAGATCTCGCGAACTGGCGCGACGAAGCGATACCCGCGCTTGGGCACCGTCTCGATGTATTGCGAAGCTGCCGGACGGTCGCCGAGCGCGCGCCGGAGCGCCGAAACGCTCACGGTCAGGTTCGACTCCTCGACAAAGCTGCCGGCCCAGACCGTGTCGAACAGCTCGTCCTTCGTGACCACGCGGCCGCGCCGCTCGACGAGCGTCAGCAGGAGGTCGAACGTCTTGGCGGTGAGCGGCAGAACTTCGCCGTCTCGCTCCAGACAGCGTTCCTCGAGGTCCAGCGAGAACGGGCCGAACTCGTAAGTGTGTCGCGTGTGAGCGCCCACCGGATAACCCTCCGCGCCCGGCCGGCATTCTAACATTGCGCGAAGCGCTTTGGAGTGCGGCGTGAATCGCCGCTTTGGGTTCGCGCAATCGATTGACTGGAACATCGGATCAGTCCAAAGCGGCGCTTCACGCCGCACTCCAAAGCGCTGCGCGCAATGGTCGCCAAGTACTACTCACGGTCGAGCGAAGATAACTACGAGCGTTGGAAGATCCGCCCGTCCGAGACGACCCCGTCCGGCGTCTGGACCTGCACGGTGACCTCAGTGCCGGCCGGGATCTTCTTGAGCGCCTTCTTGCTGGTGAGCCGAGTCTCGGGCGACGCACGGTCGGCCTTGGTCTTGTACGCCACGCCGTCAACGAGGATCTGGCTCCCGGCCGTGAATCCGCCGCCGTCGACGATGAGGTTCTTGCCAACGACGGTAGTGCTCGTGATCACGGGCCGTGGTGCAAGTTCGCCAAGCGAGAGGGTCTGAATGGTCAGCAGGCCGTCGCTCAAGTGGAAGTCCGTGAGGTCCACGGTTCCATCGAGGTTGACGTCTGCGGCGAGGACGCCGACGGGCGCAACGCCGTCCAGCGCGAAGCGGACGCCCGAATCGACGAACCCGCCATCACCGGATCCAACGAAGACACCGCCATTCGCAACGAGTGCCGGCGTCCCCGCGCACGGCGGCGTGAAGAGCGTGAGCGAAAACGTCTCCAAGGCAACCGGTACGTCGAACGGCGGCAGCGTCGTGAAAGTCCCGGGCTGATTCGCCTGATTGAGCATCGAGATGACGATCGGCCCGGGCTCCGGTGCTGGGCACGCACCGCCCTGGCCACCGAAGATGAGGTCGATCAGCGCGTCGCCGTTGACGTCTCCCGCGACGATCTGGGGGCGACCGATGAACGACGTGTCGAAGCAGTTCGGAATGGGCGTCGACTGGCCGATCGATAGCCCACCCGCGCCGTCGCCGAGCAACGAGTTGACGACGTAGTTCGGCTCCGAATCCCCGTTGGATACGACGATGACGTCCGACTTGCTATCGCCGTTGACATCGGCGGCCTGAGAAAGAAGCCCGGCGAACGTCGCCTCAAGGTCGAGCGTCTGGGAGAGCGCGAACGTCCCGCTGTCGTAGCGGAACACGTCGATACGGCCCGACCCGCTTGCCGTCACGATCTCGGAGCCACCGTCGCCGGTAAGGTCGCCTGCGGCCACGAACACATCGCCGCCGGTGTATTCCAGCGACAGCGTGAGCGTTTGCGTCCGGTCGAACGTGCCGGACTGCGTCTGGGTAAACACGTTGAGCGCCGCGGTTCCTTCGTTCGGGTCTCGGGTGGCCACGGCAATGTCGTTGAAAACGTCACCGTCCAGCCTGTCGAGCACAACACTGGCCACCGGTTCCAGGCCCTGTGGGAGCGGCAACGTCCCGGCCGGTACCATCCCACCCGTTTCGTCGGTGCGGATGATGAAGTTCCCCATATGGAAGCCGAGAACCGATTGGTCGCCGAATCGGATCGTTATGGCCTGCGGCCGTTTTATGAGTGCTCCGGATGCCACGAGCTGGAGCGTGTAGGCGACCGCGTAGTTCACGAGCGCGTCGCCGCTGTCCGGCACATCCGGATCGCGCATCCCGACGAACTGGTAGCAGATCGGCTGCCCCGTCGGCAGCTCGCCGCCGACGCCAAGCTCGAGGAGCCCACCGATGTCATCCCCCGCGACCTCGACGTCCTTGTATCGCCCGGTCACGTTGGGAAAGCCGGCGACCGTACCGCGTCCGTTGGCCAATGGAAATCCGCACGATAACGACGAGAGATCGGTCGTTGCCCGGATGATCACCGAGCGGTCTCCCTGGACTTCGTAGGTCCCGTCCGAAAGCCGGACGATGACGATGCGTCCGTCCCTGAGCTGGATGACCGCGTGATGGTTTGCCGGATCGAGCTTGACCGTGAACCGCACGATGAACGTTCCGGTATCGTCACAGCATTCTTCAGGATCCGGGCCCCGTTCCTTCTCGTACCGCGCCGCGCCGCCGGGCACGACGCACACAAGCGAGACGGTTACCGCGAGCAAGCCCCGAATCCAGGGCATTCTGTCCATTCCGGTCATGGCGTACCTCCGAAGCACGTGGATCGAGCGACCGGAGGCTACGGCGACGGCCCGCCAAAGTCCTGAAACGCCGCCGAAGTTTTTCCGAAATGCGATTTCGGGAGGATTTCGGACGCGCCTCGGGACTTTGAAGGCTGTGGGGCTCTATAAATCCGTGAATGCCAGGGCGTCGTCACATCACCATTACTTTCGAACGGGAACGGACGGTGCGGCTCCGAAACTCGGCCGTCCCGGTTCGCGGCTGGTGCTTCGGTTGCAACGCCGACGCGCCGATGACAACTCCCGAGACGGCCGCACTGCTCGCCGGTGTCAGTGCGCGCTCGATATACCGCGGTATCGAGCAGTCCACGGTCCACTTTGTCGAAACGCCAGACGGTCTCGCGCGCGTGTGCCTTCGTTCGTTGGGGATCGACGCCGACTAAGAACGAAGCCACCGGCCTGCAACGAGCCGCACTCCGCGTGAGTGCACAGTGCGGAACCGCGCTCCGGCGAGAACAACTGTGGTCCACCTCGGGGCGTCGGCGGCCCGCAAACGGCGCGGCCCCGGCCCGGGCGAGTCGTTTGCCGCCCGGAGCTGGGGCCATGCGCTTCGCCGCGCGGCTACTTGCCCGCCTTGATCTCGATCTCGAGCACGGTGTGAGTGAGGTCGGGCAGCGTCGGCCGGAACTGGGTCCCCAGCAGGTCACCCGGGTCGAGTTCACCGAAGACCACGTTGCACGGGACCTCGAAGGGCTTTCCCTCGATCGTGTAGTTGGCGACTGGATCGACCGAGAAGGTGATCCTCCACCAACCGAGCTTCTGCGTCTCGGTGAGCGGCGCAAACTTCAGCTGCCAGTTGTAACCGTAGATCAGGCTTCCCGCCTGATTCACCTCTGCGCCGTAGCCACCGGGCCCGTCCTCACCGAGGCCCTCGTAGACTGCCGAGTCGATGATCGGAGGTATGGTCGTGTCGACGGCCCCGCCGGGTCCGAGGAGCTTCTCGATCCTTATTCTCGCGGTAATGGTGAAGACCGTGCGAGTCGTCGAATCGAACGTCGTGCCGTCAGTACCGCGCACCTCGTCGCGCATCGTGCCATAGAGGCTCTGCATGTTGTACCCGGTCATGGTCGCGCCAAGGTTCGCCTGATAGAGCACATGCTCGACACGAATCATCGAGCTCGTCGTCCAACGGGCGTTCAGGAGGTTGTCGCTCCAATTCACAATGACCGATTCACGGCGCAGCCGTGCGAGCGAGTCGGCCCACTCGGCGCACCAGGTGTTCACGGTACCCTGGGGGTAGTAGATCCTGCCGTTCAGGACGTACATGGCGTTGTTATCGAAAACAGGCGGATTCACGTCTCCTTCGCTCGTGAACGGACGCAGGCCGGGATCGACAGACGTCGGAAGTCCCAACAGCCCGTATCCTTCCGCGAAGAGCGCTGGCTGCGAGAGATTGCTTCCATATCCCTCTTCGTGGCCGGGAGGGGAAACCACTTCGATCATTCTGGGCGCCGTCGTCTCTCCGAATGTGCCCACACCCTCGATCTGCATTCGCCATTGGTAGGGGTAGTACCCTACCGTTGCGGGCGCCGTGAGGTTGAAGAGGAACGTGACCTCCTCGAGAGGCGGCACCGGGTGCGGGAGGCTCACCTGAGTTACGCCCCACCCGGCATCCGTCGTGGCGAGCGTATAGCCGCCACCCGTTGACCAGGTCGTCGTCCCGGTGTTCCTCATCGTGATCATCACGCCGAAGGGCAGCCCGGTCGGACACGCACCCGGAGCGTTCTGTGACACGAACTCGGCCTGGTTGACGCCCCCGGGCGGCTGCACGTTGACCGAAACGGCCTGCGTGAGCTGTCCGAAGAAACCCTGCCCGCCGACCTGGGACATCTGCCACTGGAAGGTGTAGAGCCCGGGTGTAGTCGGTGCCGTGATCGTGAAGGCGAAGGTCACCTGCGACCCGGGACTGACGGCAGCCAGGAGCTCGACTTCAGAAAGACCCCACGTCGAATTGTTCGGCGGGCTCTGCGCGACGAGCCTGTACCCGGCACCGCTCGTCCACGTCGTCGTGCCCGCATTCCGCAGCGTGACCGTTACCGGCTGCGTCGCCCCGGTCGTCATTGCGGTGAGTATGCTCTGCGAAACGAACTGCGAATCGTCGGCGCCGCCGGTCGATCCGACGACATTGATCAACAGGTTCTGCGACATCTCGCCGAAGTAGATCGATCCGGCGTCGTGCGAATCGCGCACCATCTGCCACTGGAAGTTGTACAGGCCAGTCTGATTCGGCGCGGTTACGACGAAGTCGAAATTCTTCTGCATTCCAGGAGAGATGGCACGCTGTCCCCTCGGAATCTTGACGCGATTGAGCCCCCAGGTCGTGTTGTCCTGCGGGTTCTGCGATCCTAGCGCGTAGCCGGAGCCGCCGGTCCACGTGGCCGTTCCCGTGTTCTCCATGACGACGCGAACCGAGTAGCTCGTTCCCTTGACCATGGTCATCGGCACAAGCTGCATCACGAACGCGGCGTCGGGCACACCCTCTTCGGCCCCAACTTCTGGAACGAAAGGCGACGGCCATGGCATCGCCATGATCCCGCAGGCGAAAAGAGCAATGAATGCATGCCTCTGTAATCGCATGGTCAGGTCCTCCTTCTCGGACGAGGGCAACCTCCAGCCCGATAGTCGGTGCGGCATAGTCCGCTCGGTTCCCTCCCATCCAAGTGGAGCAGCAGTTGGCGTGCCATTGCCTGAGTCCGTGGGTGAACGTCGCGTGCGTATGGGTCGCGGCGGACAGAGCTCGGCCGCACAATCTCTGTAGCGGCGCAGCTTTACGAGACGACGGAGCTAGTCAGCCTGCTCTTCGCCCCCGTCGAAGTGCTCGAGATCTCTCTCGAGGACACGATGGTTCGGCCCCGCCGCGTCATACGCAATCGATTCGCAGCGCGTCCGGCCGAGCTTTGCGAAGGACTCCCCAGCCCATTGCGCGCCTCTCCCCACGACAGCAGGCGTGCAGTCGAACGCCATGGGCACTCGAACGAGAACCAGTGCCACCACAAGAGCAGGACATCATGCGCCCCCTTGGTGAAGACGAGGAGTCGCTCCTCGCGCTCAGCGTCAGTATGGATCACCTCCCGCCGACGTGGTCCCGTGCTCGTCGACCGATCAGGGCGTCTTTGGAGCAGGCTGCTGGATGTTCACGTCGATTTTTGTGTCCTTGCCGCCGATGACCTTCCCGAACGCTCCGCTGATCTCGGAAGCAACAAGCCGGGAAAGGGTGCAGGTGGAGAGAGCCGGTCGACGACGATCCGAATCGGTAGGAGGATCGGTCATCCTCTGCGTCTCTGCGTGTTCTCTGCGACTCTGCGAGAAACCTGTCGTATGGCCGCGTTTCTCGCTGAGTCGCAGAGGACTCGCAGAGACACAGGAGAAGCTGGAAATCAGCTGCTGAAGTCGATCCGGAAGCACGTCAGTCCCTCGCCCGTCCTCGATAGCGAGAACTCGAACCCGTGCCGGCTGAGGATCTCGCGCACGACAGTGAGCCCGAGTCCCTGCCCGTTCTCCTTCGTGGTGAAGAACGGCGTAAAGAGGTGCTCGGCAACTGCCGGCGTCAACCCGGAGCCCGTGTCCTCGATCGAGACGTACAGACGGCGCTGGTGCGTCCCGACCCGGATCGTCACCGTGCCATCTTCGCCAATCGCCTCGAACGCATTCTTGATGATATTCACTAACACCTGCTCCATCTGGATCCGATCCATTGCGACTGGCGGTACCTCGTCATCGACGGCCCAGACGATGTCGATCCCGCGCCGCTCCGCCTCGGCGCGGAACAACGGCACGATCCCCTCGAGGATCTCCTTCGACCGACACATCGCCAGCTTGGGCGGCGGAATGCGCACGACATCGGCAAACGCGGACATGAACGTGTTCAACTGGTCCGTGCGCCGAATTACCGCTGCGAGACCGGTCGTAAAATCCTCGCGATCCGACTCGTCGATCTGGGGACCGTAGTTCAGGCACGAATGCAGGATCGAATTGGTGGCCGCAACCGTGTTGTTCACTTCGTGCGACATCATCCGGATCAGCTTTTCGTACGCCCCGCGTTCCGAGCTGTGGAGCTCGTCGGTCAGTTCGAGCATCGTGACGAAAGACCTCGAGAAGCCTCGATCGATGAACTGGGATCGTTGACATCGGACGCGGCGGACTCCTTGATACGGAGCGACCTTCGACTCGCCAACGCGGAGCCGGGAGATCTCGACAGCAAGGTCGCTGCCAACGTCTTCGAAAGGTTTCCCCACGATCGTGCCGGTCGCGACACCGAGCATTCGCTCGGCGACAGGATTGGCGGCGGCGACTCGCCCGTCAAAGTCGAACGTCAGTACTCCGACCGGCGAGGCGTCCATCAAACGCTCCAGAAAGAAGTTCTGTTCGTGGAGTCGGATTCGCTCGTTTCGGAGACCGTCCGCCATCCGGTTGTAGATCCGGATCAGCTGATCGAGCTCGGGCTGGCCGATCTCGAGGAATCGGGACGAGTAGTCTTCGTCAGCGAGAAAGCTGGCACCCAGGCGCACTCGCTCGACACCTCGAAAGACCGAACCGACGAGACGCAGTCCGGTGACGAGCGACGCCACGAACAGGCCTTCGACCAGGAAAAGCCAAGCCGCATTTGCCAGAAGGAATGGCACCGCCGCGACGGCCAGCGCCACATGCACGATCGCGATGTAGACGTACAGCTTGAACCGCAGCGTCACGGGGCGATCCCGTATTTCTCGAACCGTCGGTAGAGCGCCGCGCGGCTCAGGCCGAGCGAATCCGCGACGCGGCTCACGTTCCCGTCGTGATGGCGAAGGCTCTTGAGAATCATCGCGCGCTCGATCTCGTCGATCGTCATCGATCCGACTTCGGGTAGCGTATGTGGGCGAGCGGCACCCGCACGGGCGCCATCGTTCTCGGCAAAATCGGCCACGGTGACGACGTCGCCTCGCGCCACGAGTAGCGCCCGTTCGACGACATTCTTGAGCTCTCGAATGTTCCCGGGCCAGGGCCGGCCGCGAAGCCAACGAAGCGCGGCCGGTTCGATCGACAGTCCATCTCGTCCGTACGCCTTCGAAGCCTGTTCGAGAAAGTGCACCGCCAGGGCCGGAATGTCGTCTGCCCGCTCCCGCAACGCCGGGACGTGCACCGTGATGAGGTTGATTCGATAGAGGAGGTCCTCGCGAAACTGGCCCAGCGACACCATCTCGGTCAGGTTGCGATTCGTCGCCGAGATGACCCGGACGTCGACGGTACGCGGCTGGCTCGAACCGAGAACCTCGTACGTCCTATCCTGCAGCACGCGCAGAAGCTTTACCTGCGAGCTCGTGTCGAGGTCGCCGATTTCGTCGAGAAGGATGGTTCCCCCGTTGGCGACTTCGAAGCGGCCGCGGCGGCTCTGACGCGCGTCGGTGAACGCTCCCTTCGCGTGCCCGAACATTTCGGACTCGAAGAGCGATGCCGAGATCCCGCCGAGATTCACCTTCACGAACGGACCGCCTCTCCGCTCGCTGTTGCAGTGGATCGCTTCGGCGATGGCTTCTTTTCCGGTGCCGCTCTCGCCCGTGACGAGAACGCTTGCGTCCGTACGCGCCACTCGCGTGGCTAGCTCGAGAATCCGCAACAACCCGGGGTCCCGACCGACTATGCCGTCGAGGTCGTAGCGGCCGTTGAGGTCGTCGCGCGACGGCGGCTCGGACTGCTTGCCGATATGTCCCGCGGCCGCGAGTCCGAGCGACGTGCGGACCGACTGCACGATCTGCTGGTTCGTCCAAGGCTTCGTGATGAAATCGGAGGCGCCCGCCTGCATGCCCCGCACCGCAAGGCCGATCGATCCCCACGCCGTCATGAGCACCACGGGAAGCCCCGGACGCATTCCCATCAGCACGCGCAGCAGCTCGACACCCTCGTCGCCGGTCGTGCGCCGCGAGAAGTTCATGTCCTGGATGACAAGGTCGATGCGATGCTCACGCAATCTCTCGACGGCTTCGACGGGAGAGGCCGCCGCAAGCGAGTGATACCCCGCCTGCTTGAGAAGCAGTGCCAGCGACGTGACGACGGATGCGTCGTCGTCGACGATGAGAATCGTCTCTTTCATCGGATTGGGGTATACCCGGTCACGGATACGACCGGTTCACCGGTCCGGTTCGCCTCTCCGTACCTCTGTGCCTCTGTGTCTTTGTGTGCGCAGCTCCTTTCACCCGATTGAGAGAGCTGCGCACACGGAGCCACCGAGGCACGGAGGCGCGGAGACACGGACGTCAATCGTGTCGCAGCGCATCGACCGGCTGCACTCGGGC
>CAZXLQ010000151.1:0-11999 GCA_964641945.1 uncultured Clostridia bacterium | reverse complement strand
GACGTCGATCTGAGTCAAGTGTGTTCATTCCTGTGCGCAAGCGACCTCGTTTCACGTCTGGACTCGTCAGCGTCAGGAAACAGAGCAAGGACCAGTCGGAGAAATACAACGGCGATCTGCGGTTTCACGATTCTCCGGTCGCTGTCGCTCCCGGCCTTCAGCTGTTCGGGCCACGTGGCTGTGTCGGGCCAAAGTCCGTCCGGTCAATATGCTTCCGAGCCGGGTACATTTCCGCAAGCCGGCACGTCAAATCGCCCAGACTCACGACTTAGACGGCCACCTTTTTGATTGCGACGTGCGCGAATGCTGCACTTTCCGGAGAACTGAGCTTCGAAAACGCGCGGCGCCGAACTGGCACGGGTGTTGCACCTTCGATGGTGCCGACAGGCTACTGACCGGCGCCGGGCCGGGGAAGCTCCGGTGCAAGAGTCGATTCGCCACGATTGGAGAACTGCCATGCTCAAGACTTTACTCGTTGTCGCTTTCGCCGCGGTGTTCTTTGGAGTCATGGCCGTGGCGAGTCCGGTTGCAGGTCCTCCGCAGGACGAACTCCAGGCATTCAAGGACAATTCCTGCGTCGGTTGCCACTCGAAGGACCTCAAGTCGTCGGAACAGACAAATCGTTACCTCGAGTGGCATCTCTCCAGGCACATGCAGATGGTCGTGAGCTGCGACAGGTGTCACGGCGGCGACCCTACGACCGACAAGAAGGAGAAGTCGCACGTTGGCGTGCTGAAGTCTGATGACGTGAAGAGCCGAACCCATGCTCTGAACCTCCCGCAGACCTGCGCCAGCTGCCACGAGTCCATCACGTCGGCATTCACGGGCAGCTCGCACTTTCAGAAACTGAAGGCAGCCGGAATCGGTCCGACTTGCGCGACGTGTCATCAGCACATGGCGTCCACAGTTGCCTCATTTCCACCCGACGCCGCCAACCTGTGTGCGCAATGCCACGGCATCGAGCGCGACGTCCTTCCGAAGCGGGACGACATCCAGGCAGGGGCATTGACCGCCATGGAAGCGATCGATCGCGCAAACGGAATCGTGATCTGGGCAAACGGGTTGATGGATGCAGCGAAGGAACGCAAGGTCAACGTCACCGCGGAAGAAGCAGAGCTCGCCGCGGTGAAGACGATGCTTGCGGACTCGAAGGCGAAGTGGCACACGTTCACGCTCGTGGGCGTTCGCGAAACCGCCGATGCGGCATTCGCGAAGGGTGTCATCGTGAAGGACAAACTGCGAACGAAGCTCGGGTTCAAGTAGTCCGAGCCAGTCAGCAAACGCTGAACATCGGCCTTTGGGAGGTTGCATCGCGCCGGGGGAGCAGGGTTCATAGGAATCCTGCTTCCCCGGCGCACTCGCGTGCGGTGGCGGACCGTAGACGCGTCAGTTTCCCGGAAGTGCTTCGGTCACACGAACGACCGGATAAGCTCCGATCCTCGAGTCCACGTATGGCGACCGCTCGTAGAAGAAGTTCAGCCGGGCTCGCGGGTTCTGACGGAACGCCGCGTCGCTGGTCATTCGCTCTTCGTATTCGCGCCTGAGGTCCGGGTCGCGCGACAGCATCTCGCGAGCGAGCTTCTCGAGCACGTACCCTTCCGCGTACTCCTTCTGTTCGAAGATCGCGTCGAACAGTCCCCACGCAGCAAGCGCATCCGGAGCCCCGGGCTCGAGCAGGTGGACCGCAACCATGGCGCCTGGCTGGTCGAGTGGCACGACAACAGACCCGACCGGCAGCGTCCTGGTTTCCTTCACGGCTCTTGTCGTGAATCGGACCGGGTGGCGTCCCTCGTACGGCGCGGTCTGCCACACCGGTTCCGTCAGGCGATAGGTCTCGAACTCGGCCGTTATCGCCCGCGCCAACCGGTGCGTCCGCAATCCGTGGAGCTCGACGCGACTGATGACTTCCTTCCATTCGGGCGGAATGATGTACGCGAGTGGAGCCGTGACCGAGCTCGAGGCGCGAATCTTGTCGTACAACGGAATGTCCACGTCCAGTGGCGCTTCGCCGTATTTTATCCAGCCAGTTCCGCTGACTTCGCTCTGCTGAACCGTGAATTCCCTTCCCCGGAACCGCACGACTCGGTTCGAGTCCGTGAGCTCGAGGCGGAGCGGCACCGGACGAGTCGGGTCTACCACTCGGCCCCGTGCGATGGCCTCGGCGTCGGCCGCGCGCACCGCTGCGAGGAGGTCGCCAGGTCGAGCGTCGACGGCATTCAGGATCTCGACGAGAAGATCGTAAGTCGCTCTGACGCGAACGCCGAACGGCTTGAACATGTGTGTCTCGACGAGCACGACGGGCCGCCCGCGGAGTGCGCCGTAACCGTTCGAGAAACGCGGCGGAAAAACCTGCCGCTCGATTCCCTTCGCCAGGTCCGCCGGATCCCGAAGATTGAAGTACGACTCGACTATGTGGCCCTTTCTCTCGATCGCAGGCCGGATCATTGGCTGAAGAACCTGGTCGACATACTGGGCAACTGGTGCGGCGACGTATCCGGTCGACTCGATCGTGTAGAGCACGTCGTACTGAAAATCGGCGCCGTCCGTTACGTGCGTGTCGACGTAGAGATCCGGTTTCCAGCTGTTGAAGAGGCCGAGCAGGGCTCGCATCTCGGGCGCATCGGCCTTCACGTAGTCGCGATTGAGGTTCAATCCCTGTGCGGTGGCGCGCCAGCCCATCTCGTCCGGCCCGTTCTGGTTGATCCGGTTGTACGGACTCGTCCGCTCGTGTCCATCGACATTGAGAATCGGAATGACGAGCACCGTGGCATGACGCGCGACGTGTTCCAGACGTTTCGACACTGCGATGTCGCGCACGAGTGCGAGCGAGGCCTCCTTGCCGTCGATCTCGCCGGCGTGGATTCCGTTCTGTATGAGGACGACCGGCTTGTTCGCCTTTCGCGCCGCAGACGGAGTGAAAGCCCGATCGCGCGAAATGACGAGCAGTGGCATGCCGCGCCCCTGCGGCGACGTGCCAAACATCGAAAACGAGACCCACGGCGAGGTGCCTGCCAGTCGACGGCAATACGCGATGGTCTCGTCGTAGGTCGACGTCTTGCGATATGCCGTGCTCTCGGCAACGGTCTGCCAGGTGTCAGCGGACGCTCGCGCCGTGGGGACCGTGCAGACGGACAAGAGGAGCACGGCGATAAAATTGGCAGGATTGGAGCCGAGTCGGTTGATCACGGACCGGGAGGATATGCCATCCGACGGAATGTCCGAAAATGAAGTGGGCTGGGCGCGTGCGGGTTCGCTGCCTTTCGCCACGCTCAGCGCTTCCTGGTGCGTCTTCGAAGCCGACGAGCCTCGAGTTACCGGGATGAGTCTCTAACCAGACACCCTGCCCGACGAGCCAGTCTCGAGCTCGTCCACAAGTCGCTGCCACTCGTCCACGAGCGGGCCGCGCGCCTTCGACCTGTAAGCCTTCAGCATTGCGCGTTGACACCAGAAAAACCGCTCTCGATGTTTGTCCGAGTCACCCAGCGCTTCGATCCCCAACGCTCGCCGAGCCCTTTCGATCGCCGACAACGTCGCGATCCGGTAACAGATCGACACCAGAAACGCGTCGGGCGGTGCCGTCTGAAGGTGCGACAGCCAGCCGCGGTCGCGCTGCTCCCAGGGATCGATCTGCTTCATCCACTGGCACCATTCGAGCAGTCCGGTAACCGCCGGACCAAACTCGTCGTTGACCGCCTGCTGCCGATCACCTCCGCCGGGACCTTCGCAAACATCGTGGAGTGCCGCCGCGATGGTAGCGTCCTCATCGGCACCACCCTCGATCGCTAGCGACGCCGCAGCAAGGGGAGCTGCGAGTGCAACGCCGGCAGCCTGAGACGCCGCAACGGCGTAGGCGAGCGCCTGCCCGATCCTTCCGCCTCGGGCGTTGACCGCAGGTCGCCCGGCAACAGGCTCGTTCGATGGCTCGTCGAGATCGAGTGAATAAGTCAGGGCGCCGAACACATCGGGAGTATCGCCAGCCGCGTCAATTGCCGGCGGGCGGACGGGCGCGTCGGCGGTCTCGAAATCGAAGACCACGGCCACGTCGTCAATCTCGGGTCTCGCGCGATACGTTTCTTCGAATGGCCTGCCGGCCGCGGCTTTCACCATGTCGGCAGGCGGCGGCGACGTCAGGTCGAGATCGCCGAATACGAGCATTCCATCGAGAGGCTCGTCAGTTCCTCCAGACGGTGCGGACGGCGACGCCGCCGCCTCGGCGGCGTAGAGCTGCTGCGCCCAACGGTACTTCTCGACAGCCGCCTGTGCCTCTGCTTTCAGCTCGAAGAGCTGGTCGCGCAACTCCTTCACGCGGTCCGGATTCGATTCTGCCTTGAGCTGCTCTGCGACCAGCGTGAGCTTGATGTTGAGCGAAGCCAGCTTCGCCCGGATCTCCTTCTGGAGCGTCGCGGGCACTTTTCCGGACGAACTCGACGGATGCTCTGGCTGCATGAAGAACCTCAACGGACTTGCCGGTGGTGAGGTTCCGAGTATAGTCGCCGTCAGTTCGTCGCGAAAAGCCTGAAGCTAAGCCCGACCGTGATCGTGAACGGATAGCCCGGCGTACCGTGGATTCGCGAAACGATCGGGTCGCCCGGCCGCAATCGCGACTCGAAGTAGTTCTGGGTCTCGAAATAGCGCTTGTTCGTCGCATTGTCGACGGCAACGTTGAGATCCAGGAATCTCGCCAACCTTTTCGTAAGGCTCAGATCCACCACGTCGAGGCCCGCTGCCCGGATGTTCGCGTCCTGGCCATCGAGGCGGTAGTTGCCGATGTGGCGATACCGGAGCGATCCGGAGAATCCTCGCCAGTCCGCCAGCGTGAGGGCAGCGTTTGCCACCGTATGCGGAGCGCTGTCCACGTATACGATCGGACTGGTGGAGCGATAGAAAGCATTCGTCACCTTCGTGATTCCGCCGTTCGCGGTCAGGTGGCGGCTCAGTCGCGTCGAGAACTTCGCTTCCCATCCGTAACTTCGCGATGGACCTGCAAACTCGATGCTCGCGTCGTCCGGAATGTAGACCTGTTCGTTCGAACGATCGATGAGAAACACGGTCGTTGTGAGTGAGAATCTGCTGAAACTCGTCGACTGCCCGGCCTGGTAGAAGTCGGTCGTTGCGATCTTGGGTCCGGACGGGTCACGCACGACGCCTCGCGCGTCCTGACTGGAGATTCCGCGTCCGTAATTCAAATACAGCGTCATCGGCGCGCGGTGCGTGGGTGTCCAGGCGACACTCGCCTTTGGCTGAATCCGCGACGCCGATTCCACGCCGGACGCCGACGGATCGACGCGGTCGTCTACCGCGAACCTGAAAACGTCTAAACGCAGGCCTCCCTCGACGTGCAAGTGCCCGTCGAGCAGGTTGAGCGCCTGCTGCACGTAACCGGCCCCGTTCGTGACATGCGCGTGCGCCTTCGTAACGACGCCGTAGGGATCGCGACCACGGGCATTGAACAGTCCCACGTTGATCTGGTTGTCGTGGAAGTTGCCGCCGGTCGTAAGCAGTGCCTTCGACCCGAAGATCTCGAATGGCACGACGAGCTGAAGGTTCGCTCCCTCCTGAAGGCGCGAATCGTGCTGCTGGATTCCGTCGCCGTTGACCTCGTCGTTCAGGAAGAACGTGAAGTTCGAGTAGAGGTCGAAGAGCGACCGGCCAACGAACCCATCCGCCTTGAGAACGGTTCCCGATGCGAATTCGCGCCGATAAGCCACCGAGAGGAGTCCAGTATCGACCTCGCCGCCGTTCGTCGGATCGACGAAGCCGAACCGATCCAGGCGGTTGGCCGCAACCTCGTCGAGCGGAATCTGGCCGGATGAAGTGAAGTTGTTTCGGCCGTAGTTGAACCGGAATGAGAGAGCCTGATCCTCGCCGATCGGCATCGTCAGGTTGCCCGAGACGTTGTCGCGCTCGTAGTCGAGGGGATTGAGGAACGGGCCGTCGGTTCGGGTGCCCTCATAGGCGAGGAACGCCTTCGCCTTCCCGAGTCTCGGGCTGACGGCGAGAAACGTCCGGAAGGTGTCGAAGGTGCCTCCCGAGACTCGAAGCGTCAGGAGATCCGGAAGGGCTTCGCGCTGTCGAATGTGCACGACTCCGAGTCCCGAGAAGTCGCCGTACTGCGCACTGAACGGACCGTTGAGGATGTCCACGTCCGCGACGAGCTCGGGCGACAGGCTCTTGAGCTGTCCCAGATAACCCTGTCCGTGACCCTGGGTGCCCTGGTTCTGCTGAAAGTTGTCGACGAGGACCTTCAGTCCTCCTCCGACGCCTCCGTGATCGAGGTTGAACCCATAACGGCGAATCTCGAGCGACTTGCCGCCGCCCTCGTGCTGCCCGGCATTGATTCCGGCATCGAGGGTGTGAAAAAGCTGGTCGTCGCGCGAGAAGAGCGTATCCCGGTAGACGCGTTCGTTACGCCGGTCAATGCCCGGATCCAGCGTGGTGTCAACGATGGTAACGCTCTCCTGGACGGGTGGTACGAGATAGGTAACGCGAATTCGAAGTCCCGTCGACGTTTCATCCGGCCCGATCGTTCGTTTGTTGAGGCTTACCTCGTCGCCAACGACCTCGATCGTCACGGCGCCCATCGGCATCGACGACGAGAAAGTGCCATCGGCGGCGGTCGTGACGGTTGAGACTTCGCTGCGCGCAGAAAGCACCACGCGTACGCCGGCGACGACGTCGCCCGTCGGCGTCTCTACGACTCCGGAAACCGTCCTCGAACCATGTGCGAACGCGACCTGCGAAATCGCCAGCGAAGCACAGACGGAAATAACCGCAAAGCGTCCAGCGCGACCCAGACCAATGATGAATGACCGAGATGTCATCAGATGTTGCTCCCCCGAGTTCAATGTCAGTCGCGCGAATGGACTGTCTACGGCGCCTGCCGCCGATTCGGTTCTCCCTTCACCCGTTCATTGAGTCGGCTGGCGAAACCGGCGTATAGTGCGCGCGACGCCGCTTCGCGTCGAACTCGCTCCGTCACAAGGCTTTCACCTATGAAACGCTCTCTCGGCCTGCTCACGCTCGCAGCCGCCCTTGGGGCAGGTGCGTACGCTGTCTCCGATGGTTCGACGACGCGCGCCGCGGCTCCTGCCGAACCGGCGACGTTTTCGAATCAGGTTGTCCGCATCTTTCAACAGAACTGTCAGACGTGTCATCACCCTGGTGATATCGCGCCGTTTTCGCTGATGACATACGAGGAAGCGGCTCCGTGGGCGGAATCCATTCGAGCGAACACGCAGTCCAAGGCCATGCCGCCGTGGAAACCTGTCGACGGCTGCGGAGACTTCGCAAACAAGCGGGGCCTGTCGGATGCGGACATCGCGACGATCGCGGAGTGGGTCGAAGCGGGTGCGCCGGAGGGAAATCCGGCAGATCTCCCAGAGTCACTCGTCTTCGACAACGGGTGGAAGCTCGGAGTGCCTGACGTCGAGTTTCAGACCGTGAAGAATGGCTACCGGGTGCCGGCATCGGCGACGGACGACATCTATCGTTGTTTCACGATTCCAACGAACTTCGACGCTTCGCGCTTCATCACCGGTGTCGAGGTGAGCCCAAGCAACCGCAAGATCGTCCATCACGTGATCCTCTACATCGACACTACCGGAATCTCGGTCACGCTCGACCAGCAGGATCCGGGCCCGGGCTACACGAGTTTTGGCGGACCGGGCTTCCCGACCGTCGGAACGCTTGGCGGCTGGGCGCCCGGAGCGCCTCCACAGGTCCTGCGGGACGGGACTGGATACCTGGTGCCGAAGGGCGCGCGAATCGTTGCGCAGGTTCACTACAAGCCAAACGGACAGGACGAAGTCGACACGACCTCGATAGCTCTCCAGTTCGCCAGGACGCCGGTCTACCAGGACGTCATCATCCTCCCGGTCATCAATCAGGGATTCACGATTCCCGCCAATGCACGCGACTATCCTGTTACGGCGTCCTTCACCTTGCCGCCGCATGTGAACGTGAAGCTCGAGTACATCTCGCCGCACATGCACCTGCTTGGACGGGAGATGCAGGTGACGTCGCAGAGCCTCGTGACCGGTGAGCGGACGTGCCTCGTCTACATCGACAACTGGGATTTCCACTGGCAGGGCTCTTACAAGTACCGGCAACCATTGGCGATTCCCGGCGCGACGGTCGTCGAGCTGACGGCGCGATACGACAACTCGGAGCTGAACCACAATCAGCCGACATTCCCGCCCGTCGACGTTTCGTGGGGCGAGAAGACGACTGACGAGATGTGCATCGCATTCCTTGGCCTCACGATCGACGCAGAGCACCGCGAACCCTCGACCCCCGAGGTTTCGTCGGTTCGAGTGCTTGGTTCGAAACTGGTCGTCGAGGGCACCGAGATCCTGCCGGGCAGCCTGATCGTGATCGATGGCGTCGTTGTACGGGACTCGAGGGTCAAGTCGCGGCAGAAGGCTCTCTCCAGGTCGGCGTGGACGTCGATGATTCCGGCTGGCGAGACTGTCACCGTGCGCGTACTAAATCCGGATGGAGCCTCATCACCGGACTTCGCATTCCAGCGGTAGAAGTCACCTCCGCAAGGCAACGGACACGAGTCCGGTTCATCTGCGCGCATCTGCGGATGCAAGTGCCCGCACTGCCTCGTCGGGCGTCCAGGCGTTTCCGCGGAAAATGGCGGCGACTCGCAAGTCCGGCCCGACGACCACGGTCCGCAACGAGTGGATGATCTGGCCGGATTGCCTCTCGTAGCTGAGGCCGAAGAAGCGGGCCACGGCTCGAACCTCCTCCGGCGATCCGGTGGCAAACGTCCAGCGCTCGAAATTACCGGCCGAAGGCGCCTGCTGTGCCGCGTAGGCGCGCAAGACCGCCGGCGTGTCGAATTCGGGATCGATCGTTACGCTCAGCAGTGCCATCCGCTCGCGCCGGTCGGCGGGAAGCGAATCCAGCAGCGAACTCACCGACTCGAAGTTGGACGTCATTCGCGCACAGTAGTCGGGCAGCGGACAGCGGGTATAGATGAACGAGACCAGCACTGTTCTGCCGCGGTATCGCTCCCAGTCGAACCGCCGCCCGTTCTGGTCCTCGAGCTCGAGCCGCGGGATCGCCGCTCCAATTTCGGGGTCTTTCGCATCGTCCACATCGAATCCCGCGCCGTCTCCGGACAGTCGTTCGACGCCTTCGAGCCACGTGCCGCCGCGATCGACGACGAGCGTCGCACGGATCCGGTCGCCGGGCGTCAGCGATGCGATGGACGATGGCGGCCGAGCGGCAAGCTCCATCGTCATGGCGTCCATGAAGCCAGGAATGGCCTTGTGAGCCAACGTGACGCGTCCGGCCGGGGCGTCGACAGCCACCACGCGACCCGTCAACTCGTGTCGCTCGACGGCGTGGCTCGGGGTGGTGGGAGCTGAGCAGCCGAAAACGGAGAGGGCGCCCGCCGCCGCGATCGCCGCAGCAACAAACGCCCTCCGATTCACGGTTTACAGTCCGTTCCAGTCGCCCCGAACAGGCACGACGCCCGTCGGACCGTATCCGAAGACGGTAGTTCCGGGACCGGGACTGTTCGAGTTGCGGAGGAACCAGCTCCCAGTGCCTGGATCGTACAGGCCGACCGTCTGGGCATTGTCGTTGTTCCAGTCACCGACGATCGGCATCCAGCCGCTTCCACCCGGACCGTAGCCGAGGGTGATATCGGCGCCTCCTGGAGTATTGGAGTTGCGCAGGAACCACGTCGAGTTCGAGGAAATGAAAATCCCGACCGTCGTCGTCCCGCTGCCGTCCCAGTCGCCTACCACCGGCATTGCGTTCGGCGGTCCGAACGTGAAGACGAGGTCTGCTCCGCCCGGAGTGTTCGAGTTGCGAAGGAAAAACGCGCCGCTGGTCGGCTGGTAGAGGCCAACAGTATCGGTGCCGTTTCCGTCCCAATCTCCGACGAGCGGCACGTACCCGGCGCCTCCCGCGCCGAACGAAAGGACCACGTCCGCGCCACCAGGTGAATTCGTGTTCCTCAGGAAGAACGTCGACGTGGCAGGGTTGTAGATTCCGATCGTGTCAACTCCGTCGCCGTTCCAGTCACCCGCGACCGGCACGAATCCGCCTCCGCCCGCGCCGAACTGGAATGCCACGTCGGCGCCGCCAGGCGAGTTCGAGTTACGCAGGAAGAACGTTCCCGTCGACGGTAGATAGACACCTGCCGTTTCCATTCCAAGACCGGCGGGTGTCGTGCCGACCATCTGCGCAATGGTCGCGACGTACATCTTGAGGATCTGGACCGCCATGTCGATTGTAAGATTGATCGAAAGATCCGACGAATGATGGTAGCCCGGGTACGTGCCGTAGTCGTTCTCGATGGCAAGGATTGCCGGCATGGAACGGTCGAGGTACGGGGCGTGGTCGGAGCAACACGGACTGAGCGACGTCACGATCCGCAGCGTCGTGTATTGGGCGGCCGCTGCGGCACACGCGTCCATCAACCCCTGACCGATCGCACGCGTTTCGAGCCGGCAATCCAGGTCGGTGTCGCCGGTATAGCCGATCATGTCGATGTTGAACATCCCCTTGACCTTGGACGTGTCTCCGGCGTTGACGATCGACTGCGCGTGTGCGATCGAACCGTGGAGACCCTGCTCTTCGCCCGAATAGCAGATGAACATCATCGTGGCGTCGGGAGGGTTGGCGGTAAAGATCCGTGCAAGCTCGAGCACGCCGGTCGTTCCTGAACCGTTGTCCTCGGCACCAGTAGCCGTCGCGTGGCCATTGTCGTTCGAGATGGCGTCGTAGTGCGCGCCGACGATGTACCAGTCGTTGACGCGAGTGGTTCCCGGCAGAGTCGCGATGACGTTGTAGCGAGTCACCGCGGGATTCCCTCCGCTGGCCGGCACGGTGAATGCCTGCGTGGTCACGCTCAGCCCGGGCATCGCCTGGAACTGTGCGACCAGCCAGTCGCGGGCGTTGAGAATGTCAGTACCGCGCGACCAGCGGTTGTAGGTGGTCAGGGTCTGGTTGTCCGCGTACCAGCGCTGGCCGTTTATCGAGTCGACCATTCCCTGGATGGCAATGTTGAACTCGGCCGTTGCCGGGATTCGGCTGTTCGCGGCCTGATGCGACAACTGCATGTTCGGCTGGAACGGGCGAATCGTGGCGTGGCCCCGGCAGCCCTCTTCGTCGTCGCCGGCGTGTATTCCCTCGAGACTCGAAATCTGGGTCGGAGTCGCTCTAATCACGCTCGAACCGCCGTCCGAAATCAGGATCGTGGCACCTACGGCCTCGATCTCTCCCGCGGGAAATCGATTGGTGAAGTAGAGCCCTTCCGTCGAGGCGGCACCTTCCAGGTAGCGATACGCAAACCGACCTCCCAGAAACGAGTCGAGAGCTGCACGGTCGCCGGACACGAGCATGTGAGTGTCGAGCTCGACCCACCAGGCCAGCGCGGGACTCGAGGTCAGCGCGTTCCACCGGTCGTAACCGATCTTGTCGATGCTGACGATGGCGAGCGCAGGCCCGGACGGTTGCTCCTTGCGAGAGAGCGACGGAGCGGCGAATGCCAGTTGAGTGACGAGGGTACAGAGGGCGAAGGCGGTCAGGACCGAGCGACGAATCCGGAGCATTGGACATCCTCGAACGACGAGTTATTGGGGGAGGCCTGGCGATTCTAGGAGTCTCGACGCGGAATCTCAAGGCAGGAGGCCGAGTAAACAGACCATCGCCGACCCGGAAACCGGAGCGCAGCGACGGGCCGACGTTTGGCATACGAGCGGCCGACCGTGCTGAGCTCGCACATCGGTGGCGGCGGATGCAGGCGGATCGGGAGTGCTAATCGACCACTGGGCGGGAGATGCAAGGCCGGCCGCTCACTGCGTTCGCGGTTCTGGGACGTGCGGTGGGGAGAGCGGTCCCCGTCGGCCGCGCTGAGGGCGCACGTCGGTGATGCAGGCCGATCGGACGTGCGGGGGCGAGATCGGTCCCCGTCGGCCGCGCCGAGGGCGCACGTCGGTGATGCAGGCCGATCGGACGTGCGGGGGCGAGATCGGTCC
>CAZXLQ010000150.1:7921-11999 GCA_964641945.1 uncultured Clostridia bacterium | reverse complement strand
GGGCCTCGCGATGCGCGGTCTGCCGAAGTTCGACGATAGACCTCGCCATTCCAACCGCCTGGCGCTCCGCATCCGCGGCGCCGAGCATTCGGGCGGCGCGCCCGAACTCACCGGCCGCCACGGCGACGTCCGACATTGCCTCCAGTCCGAGCGCGGCGCCGCGCCTTCCGGCAGACTCGTAGCGCATGCGGGTACCTTCGCGCACCATGCCCGCCGCTCCGGCTATATCGCCGCGCCGGAGTGCGATCGATCCGCGAAGCACGAGCGACGCGCCGAGAGAATCCGGTATCGCCAACTCACGGTTCATCGTGACGGCACGGTCGGCGGCGGCCTCCGCGACATCGAGACGCCTGGCGGCACCTTCCGCACCTTCAGCTTCAGACGTGTCGCGCTCCACGACGCCGATCGCGTGGGCCGCGCTAGCCACGAGGAACTGGTGCCCGAGCTCCGTGGCGATCGACTCGCACTCACGCAGACACTCGATGGCTCCCTCGTAGTCGCCAAGGTGATGCAGCGTCTCTCCGAGGATGACCATCGTCACGGCGATACCTCGCCGGTTGTCGGCCCGCCGCAGCGCCTCGGCCGCGTTCAGGAGCTCGGCTTTCGAGCGCTCGAATTCGCCGAGCTCCTGCGAGATCCACCCGAACGTGACGCGCATCGACCCGAGTCGCGCCTCGTCGCCGAGACGCGACCAGATCGCGGCGCTGGCTTCGGCGTGCGCGCGAGCCTCCTGAAAATCGGCCGTCACGATCGCGACTCGGGCGAGCCGCTCGAGTGAGTCGGCGGCGCCGCGTTCGTCGCCCAACGACCGGTAGATGTCCAGCGCCTCGGCCGCAAATCGATGCGCGGCGTCGGGCTCGGACTGGATGACCGCGATCATCGAGAGACCGTTGAGCGCCGCCGCTCGCGATGCGCCGCCTACGCCCGGATGCGCGAGCAGGGACGCATCCGTTGCCGCCCGGCCCTCGCGAAGCTGTCCCCGGAACGCCCAGTACGGAAGTATTCCGGCGACGAGCCGGACCGCAGTCTCCGGGTCCGCTTCACCCGTCTGCCCAAAGGCGATCGCCGCGCGGATGTTCGCGATCTCGGCGTCGAGCCGGACGAGCCACTCCGGCTTTTCGTTTCGGTCGCTCAATCCCGCGGCTGCGACGATTTCGGTGATCCACGAGGCGTGGCGGCGGCGCAGCGATCGCCGCTCGTCGTCGCCGAGTTGCTCGTCGGCGTATTCGCGGATCATCTCGAGCATGCGAAATCGAATGGCAACGCCGTCGTCGTCGGCAACGATCAACGAGCTCTCGCGCAACCTCTCGTGCACGTCGACGAGATCGACGGCGCCCTCCGACACGCGCTCGGCGGCCTCGAGCGTCCAGCCTCCTCGAAAGACCGAGAGGCTCGACAGTGCCCGGCGAACATCCTCCTCGAGCAGTTGCACGCTCCAGTCGATCGAAGCGCGCAGCGTGCGCTGTCGCGACGGCACGCCTGACTGCCGCGTCGCCAGCAGATCCAGCCGACCCACAAGCCGCTCGAGGATCTGCGCCGGCGTGAGGACGCCGCAGCGCGCTGCCGCAAGCTCGATCGCAAGCGGCAGGCCGTCGAGGCGATTACACAGTGCGGCGATCGCCTGCGCATTGTCGGCGGTGACCGCGAAGCCGGGCCGCTGGGCCCGGGCTCGTTCGACGAAGAGGGCGACGGATTCGACGGCCGCCAGATCGTTGACCGACACGCTCGCCGATACGTCCGGTATCGCCAACGGAGCGACCGTCCAGAGCCGCTCAGACGCGAGCCCCAGCGGTTCGCGACTCGTGGTGAGAACGTGCACCGCCGGGCACGATTCGACTAGTGCGCCCACGACGGTCGCGCTCGCCTCGCGCAGGTGCTCGCAGTTGTCGAGTACGACGAGCATCGAGCTGCCGGCGAGCTCTGCCCGCAGCACATCGAGAAACGGACGGCCCGGCTGTTCCGCAACTCCCACCGCAGCCGCGACAGTCGCGGCCGTCAGCTGCGAGTCCGTCACGGCGGCGAGATCGACGAAAAAGACACCGTGCGGATACGCGTCGCGCCGAACGCGGGCGACCTGCAGGGCCAGACGAGTCTTGCCTATGCCCCCCGCGCCGACGAGCGTCAACACGCGCTCGGACGCCTGACACTCGCAGATCGCGTCGATCTGGCTGCGTCCGCCGATGTAGCTGGTCGACTCGGGAGGGAGACTCGCCGGCGGCAGCTCGCTCGTGTCGTTCCCTGCGGCGACCGTTGCGAGGTTCCATCCGTCGGTTGCGGCCTCGTCTATGACGGTGAGGTTCGCGGTCGTGCGATTGTCGGAGCGCGACCGCAACGAGCCCGTGAGCAACGGGCGGGTCGACGGCGCAATTGCCCGCCGCAGCAGCGCGACGAGGGCTCCCGGTGTCTGAGGCCGGTCGGCACGGTCCTTTGCCAGGCCCGAATCGACCGCGCGGGCGATGTCTTCGGCGATATCCGGCTTTATGGTGTTCAACATCGGCGGCAACGCGCCGATGTGAAGTTCGCGGAGGCCGAAGATGCTCTTCGCCTCGAAAGGCGCCTGGCCTGCCAGCAGTTCGAACGCGGTAACCGCAAGGCTGTAGACGTCGGTTCGTCCGTCGATGGTGTCGCTCCCGTCACGCTGCGGCCGCCCCCACTGTTCAGGAGACATGTAGCGCGGCGTTCCTAGGGTCGTACCGGCCTGGGTCAGGCTCCCGGTGACTTCCGACTGGTCCTCGACGACGCGCGCCAGGCCGAGGTCGACGACTTTCGCGACGAGCGCGCCGTCGATGGTCGTCAGCATGACGTTCTCGGGCTTCAGATCGCGATGCACGACGCCGGCCCGGTGGGCCGCATCGAGCGCTCCGGCGATCTGCTCGAGGATGGCGAGTGCGTCCGGTGGTGAAAAGCGCCGCCGCCGCCGAAGCTCTGCCCTCAGCGTTATACCGTCGACGTATTCGAGGACGAGGTAGACGGGTCCTTCGCTCGAGACGCGCAGGTCGTGGACGACCACGGCGTTCGGATGACGGAATCGCCGCGCGGCCTGGCCTTCGCGGAGGAACCTGCGCAGCCAGACTGCGTTTCCCGAGGCGCTGTCGGGCAGCATCTTTATGGCGACCGTATCGCCGAGCAGTACGTGGCGCGCGCGGAAGACGGTCCCCATTCCACCGCTTCCGACTAGCGATTCGACGTGGTAGAGGCCGTCGAGCGTCGTGCCGACGAGCAGCGCGGGATCTGACTCGAGGGGTTCACCGTCGTGCGGGCAGATCTGCACGTCGCGCGTGTACGCGGTGCGGCAGGCGGGACAGGAACGTGTAAGGCGCGGCGAGCTCCGGTCCGAGACCGTCGTGGAGAGATCGAGGTTCGGGGGCTCGGGCCTTCCGGCGAGCGTGCGCGCCAGGGAAGGCGTCGACGAATCCGCGTCTTCTGCCCCGCTGCCAATCGAGACCAGTTCGTCGCCCTCGGCCTCGAAGCGCAGACGGTCGAGGTCGGCACGCAGTTCCGGATCGCCGGCGCACGCGCGAGCGAGGAAAGCTTCGCGATCCTCGGCGGGGGCGGCGTTGGCTTTCCGGACGAGCTCTATCAGGAACGCGCGTCGGTCCGGATGCATGGGGGCGATTATCGAGCGGGGGTCGAGGGATAACAAGCGGGTGGGACGCGTGGAGGGGAACCCGCTCGCTACCGCTCGCGGTACTGATCCTGCCCTGGCGTGTCCGTTTGTGAACCGGGTGCGTCCGGAGATGAGCCGCGTGCCTCCCGCGCTGCGCCTGAGAGGTCCCGCGCTGCGACAGAGGTGTCCCGCGCTGCGCCAGAGAGGTCGTGCGCTGCGACAGAGGTGTCCCGCGCTCCGCCGGAGGCTTCTGCACTGCGCCGGACGTGTTCCGCGCTGCGCTGGGTGTGTCCTGCGCTGAGCTAAGTGTGTCCTGCGCTGTGACGGGTGTGTCCCGCGCTGCGCCGGTGGTGCCCCGCGCTGCGCCGGAGGTGTCCCGCGCTCCGCCGGAGGCTTCTGCACTGCGCCGGACGTGTTCCGCGCTGCGCCGGAGGTGTCCCGCGCTGCGCCGGAGGTGTCCCGCGCTGCGCC
>CAZXLQ010000150.1:3455-7821 GCA_964641945.1 uncultured Clostridia bacterium | reverse complement strand
GAGGTGTCCCGCGCTGCGCCGGACGTGTTCCGCGCTGCGCTGGGTGTGTCCTGCGCTGAGCGGTGTGTGTCCTGCGCCTTGCCGGAGGTGTCGCGAGGCGCACAGTTGCCTTCTGGAGGATCAGTACCGCGAGCGATAGCGAGCGGGTCGGACGCGGCATCGGAGCCGGTACAATGGACCGGCGAGCGGGTATCGCGACTCGACGGGAATCGGAGGAAACGCACGTGACACCAACAATCGACCGCTTCGACCACATCCACGTCTACGTGAAAGACCGCGCGGCGGCCGAATCGTGGTACGGGCGAGTCTTCGGGTTCCGCCGGATAGACGATCTCGCGTTCTGGGCTACCGATGGCGGCCCGCTCGTGATCGCGAACGAATCGGGCTCCGTGCACATTGCGCTCTTCGAGCGACCGCCAAAGCCCAACCATTCGACGATCGCGCTGCACGTATCAAGGGACGCCTTCCTCGCCTGGCTGCCGCACGCCAAAGCCGAGCTCGGCACGACCCTCGAGCCCGTCGATCACGATGTCTGCTGGTCGCTGTACTTCTCCGACCCGGACGGGAATCCCTACGAGATCACGTCGTTCGACTACGACGGCATCGCAGCGGATCTCGAGGCGAGACCGGGCGCATAGCGACAACCGCTCTGTGGCTCGGTGTCTCTGTGCCTCCGTGTGCGAAGCTCTTCTCGTCGTCAGCAGAGCTTCGCACACGGAGGCACGGAGGCGCCGAGCCACGGAGGTCGCGCGACGGGTCTAATGCCTCAGCGAGTCCGGCGCGGGCATCGTCACCGTGAAGTCCTCGACGAAGCGGCGGCTGTAGCTCTCGAGCAGTTCACCGACGCGTTCGGCCGAGTCCGACGCAACGATCAGCCCGGCGTGGAAGTCCTTGTTGAGCCGCCAGACGATCTCGGGATCGTCATACGCCGACGTGTCCGGGTGCTGCTGGTGCGCGAGCGAGATCAGTATTCCCGCCGGACGGTCCGTGTGCTCCGGCAGCGAATAGCCGCGCCGGCCGGTCGCCAGCTCGATCCGCGCCCACTCCTGCCAGAGGTTGATTCCCGATGACGCCTCGACGAGCTCCGCGATGTTGGCGCCGCCAACGCGCGACGCGGTCTCGAGAAAATAGAACTGCCCGGCCTCGTGCCCGCGTATGAACTCCGTGTGCGTCACCCCGCGCACGAGCCCGAGCGCCTTGATGACCTCGCGGTTGAGCGCCCTGAGCGTCTGCGCGTCGCCCGATTCGGGCGTCAGCGTCCTCGTCGTGAAGATGCCGCCTCCGTGCGCGACGTCGAACGGCGGCTTGCCGTAGCGGCTCGGCAGCGCAAAGACCACCTCGCGCTCCGACACGACCGAGTCCACGTGGAAGATGTCGCCCGGAACGTACTGTTCGACGAGAAAATACGGGTGTTTTTCGCCGAGCTCGTTCAGCGCCGACCACAACACGCCGACCGATTCGATCTTCCGGATGCCGACCGCGGCGGCTTCGCCTCGCGGCTTGAGGATCCACGGCGGATTCACGCGCTCCACGAACGCTGCGATGTCCGAAACATTGAGCGTCTGGACGAAATCCGGTACGACGATGCCGTTGTCGACGGCAGCCACGCGCATTGCGAGCTTGTCGCGAAAGCGCCGTGACGTCGAATAACTCATCCCGGGCATGCGCAGATGCTCGCGCATCATTGCCGCGCATTCGACGTCGAAGTCGTCGAGCGCGACGATGCGGTCGATGCGACGTTCACGGGCGATGCGGTTGACGACGCCGAGCACGTCGTTCCACTCGTCGAGCGACGGCAGCGTCTCGAGCTGGTCGATGGAATCCCACGGCCACCCGGCGTGCGCCCATTTTTCTCGCGTCAGCAGAATCACGTAGCAACCCTGAGCCCGGCATTCCCGTATGAACGCGTGCCCTTTCTCGGCACTCGACAACAGCAACACGGTTTGGGGCGCGGAATCGCTCATGCGCCGGAGTCTGCCTGTTTGGGTGCTCCAGATCAACGTGGATCTGCGAGAATGGCGCACTTCAGCACCACCCGACCGAAAGGAATGCTCGCAATGACAACACGCAGGTTTCTGGCCGCCACGGCCATCGCCCTTCTAGCCGCCATCGCGGTATCGCCCGTCGCGCTCGCGCAGTCGCCCGAACGGGTCGATCTCGGTGCGATGACGCGTATCCGCCAGGAGGGACTCAAGAACTCGAAGGTGATGGAAACGGTCGCGATGCTCACCGACGTCATCGGTCCGCGACTCACCGGTTCGCCGTCGCTCAAGCGCGCGAACGAATGGACGCGCGACCAGCTCACGGAGTGGGGTCTCGCGAACGCGCACCTCGAGGCGTGGGGGCCGTTCGGCCGCGGATGGTCGCTCGAGCACTGCTCCGTGCACATGGTGACGCCGCAGGCGACGCCCCTCGTTGCGATCCCCAAGGCCTGGACGCCCGGAACCGGCGGCGTGAAGCGCGGCAAGATCGTCCGCGTGCCGAAGGCGCCCGAGTCGGAGGCGGATCTCGCCGCGCTCAAGGGCAAACTCGCGGGCGCGATCGTCATGACCGGCAACGAGCGCGAGCTCAAGCCGCTCGACAAGCCTCTGCTGTCGCGATACACCGACGAAGAGCTGCACGAAGAGACGATGGTCGAGTTCGGCCGCTCCGGCCGGCAGTACGACATGGCCGCCATCGCGAGGCGTTACGCCTTCGCGAAGACGCTCTCCGAGTTCTGGACGAGCGAGGGCGTGCTGGCCGTCATCGAGCCGAGCCCGTGGGACCGCGGCGTCGTCCGCGTGTCGGGCACGAGCAATTACAAGCCGGGTTCGGCAAATGGCGTCCCCCAGCTCGTAATGGCGATCGAGCACTACAACCGCATCGCACGCCTGATCGACCGGAAGACGGACGTCGAGCTCGAGCTCGACATCCGCGCGACGTGGCACGATGCGGATCCGATGGCCTACAACACCATCGCCGAGATCCCGGGAACGGACAAGAAGGACGAGATCGTGATGTGCGGCGCGCACCTCGACTCGTGGCACGCCGGGACGGGAGCGACCGACAACGCGGCGGGCAGCGCCGTGATGATGGAGGCCGTGCGGATCCTGAAGGCGGCCGGACTGCAGCCGCGGCGCACGATCCGCGTGGCGTTGTGGTCGGGCGAGGAGCAGGGTCTCTACGGGTCGGAAGCGTACGTCGCGAAGAACTTCGCGGAGTGGCCGGCGCCGACCGATCCGGCCGAGATCGCGAAGCCGGCGTGGCTGCGAAAGCCGACCGGGCCGCTCATGCTCAAGGCCGATTACGGGAAACTCGCGGCCTATTTCAACATGGACAACGGCACGGGGCGGATTCGCGGGATCTACGCGGAGGGGAACTCGGCGCTCGGTCCGGTGTTTCGGGCGTGGATCGAGCCGCTCAGGGACCTCGGCGTGTCGGCGGTGACGGCGAAGGGGACGGGCTCGACCGATCACGAGGCGTTCGAGGATGCGGGGCTGCCGGGGTTCCAGTTCATCCAGGACGAGGTGGAGTATTCGATCAGCGGAGCTAACGGGCTGACGCACCATTCGAACATGGACGTCTATGACCGGGCGCAGCGTGAAGACCTCATGCAGGCCTCGATCGTCGTTGCGGCGTTCCTCTACAACGCGGCAACGCGCGACGAGATGCTCCCCCGCAAGCCCACCCCGGCGCTGAAGCCGTAGGCAAAGCGAGCGGTCGTGCGGTTTCTCGGGAACAGCGCGACCGCTCGACAATTTCTCGCAAAGACGCAAAGGGAAGACGCAGAGACGCAGGGAAGAGGCACAGACGAAGGGGGCTGATATTCAGTCCTTTGCGCTCTTTGCGTCTTCCCTTTGCGTTCTCTGCGAGAAACTGTCGAGCGGAAGAACCCCACTTGTGGAACCCGATTCCTCCACTTGTAAATTTCATGCTTGACCTGAGTCGCCCGAGTCCCCATACTGCGGCCCGGTAATGACCACCACCCGACACAACGCATCGTCCTGGCCGGCCGGCATCTCCCGTCCGAGCGGCGTGCGTGTGTCTGCGTTCCTGTTTAGCTACGGATTTACCTACCCCAGCCGAGAGGGCAGCACCGTGGTCTAGGCGCGAACGCCAACACAGACTTTCACGAGGCCCGCTCTCTCACACCGAGGGAGCGGGCCTCTTCCATTTTCCGCACACGAAGAGGTCCAAAATGCCGAAATCATCCGAATCGCCATTCAGACTCGTCGCCCGCGACGCGCGACCCGAAGGGACGCGTGTCAGCCTCGGCCGCGTGGAGGTCGGCGGGCCGGAGTTCGTCGTCGCCGCGGGCCCATGCGCCATCGAAACCCGCGACCAGATGCTCGCCGCCGCCAGCGGCGTCGCCGCCGGTGGAGCCCGA
>CAZXLQ010000150.1:0-3355 GCA_964641945.1 uncultured Clostridia bacterium | reverse complement strand
AACCCGCGACCAGATGCTCGCCGCCGCCAGCGGCGTCGCCGCCGGTGGAGCCCGAATGCTCCGCGGAGGCGCCTTCAAGCCGCGCACGTCGCCGTATTCGTTCCAGGGCTTGGGCGAGGAGGGCCTCGAACTGCTCGCCGAAGCCGGCCGCAGCGTCGGCCTCCCCACCGTCACCGAGGTCATTGCGCCCGAGGACGTCGAGCTCGTCGCGCGCTACGCCGACGTGCTGCAGGTCGGCGCGCGCAACACCCAGAACTTCGCGCTGCTCAAGGCCCTCGGACGCATCGGAAAACCGGTCCTGCTCAAGCGCGGCATGTCGACGACCATCGACGAGCTGCTGCAGTCGGCGGAGTACGTCCTCGCGAGCGGCAATCCCGACGTGATGCTGTGCGAGCGCGGCATCCGCACGTTCGAGACCGCCACCCGCAACACGCTCGACCTGAACGCCGTGCCGGTGCTCAAGGGCCGCACGCACCTGCCGGTCCTGGTCGACCCGAGCCACGGCACCGGCATCCGCGAACTCATCGCGCCGTTGTCGAAGGCGGCGGCCGCCGCTGGCGCCGACGGCCTCATCATCGAGGTCCATCCGTCGCCCGAGGACGCGTTGTCTGACGGCGCCCAGTCGCTGACCCCGGAGATGTTCGCGGACCTGATGCGCGATCTCGTCGGGCACCTCGCCCTCGAGGGCCGGTCGGTGGCCGGTCCCGGTAGCGGAACCCCGGTGTCGATGGGCGCCTACCGCGACCGGATAGACGCGATCGACGAGAGGATCGTCGCGCTGCTCGAGGAGCGGGCCCGGATGGCGCTGCGCGTGGGCCGGATCAAGCGAGCCGCGGGGCACGAGATCCACGCGCCGGAGCGCGAGGCGGACGTGCTCGGCCGCGTCGGACAGGCTGCCGACGGTCCGCTCGGCGGCGAGGCGGTGGAGCGGCTCTTCCGCGCGATCATCGCCGAAACGCGCGCGGCGGAGTCGCGTGAAACGGCGACGGCGGCGTAGGGAACGGGCTTGAGCGTCATCACACCCAATCCGATGCCGCTGCAGGGCGGAGCCGGCCGCTCGGGCTCGATCGATGTGGCGTTTCAGGGCGCGCCAGGCGCGTTTTCGGAGACCGCCGCCGTCGAGCTCGTAGGAGAACGCGCCTCGACGTTGCCGTGCTCGCGGTTCGACGACGTGTTCGACGCCGTTGCTTCGGGTCGGGCCGCGTGCGGCGTGGTGCCGGTCGAGAACACGCTCGCCGGGACGGTCCACGCCGTCGTGGACCTGCTTCTCGCGCGCGACCTGGCGATCGTCGGCGAGACGGTGCTGCGCATTTCGCACGCGCTCGTGGGAACGCCGGATGCGCGGATCGAGGATGTCCGGCGCGTGCTGTCGCACCCGGTGGCATTGCAGCAGTGCACCGGGTTTTTCGCTGCTCGTCCGGAGGTCGAGGCTGTCGCGGTCTATGACACCGCGGGCGCGGTCGAGATGGTCGTCCGAGCCGGAGACCCGGCCGACGCGGCGATTGCCGGCGCGAGAGCGGCGGAGGTGTACGGCGGGCACGTTCTCGCCGAGGGCCTGGAGGACGATCCGGCGAACTTCACGCGGTTCGTGCGTATCGTTCGACGAGACAGGCTCCCGCTCCGGTACGACGTTTCGGCCACCGGCGTGAAGACGACGATCGTCTTCACGGTAGCGAATCGGCCCGGAGCGCTGCTCGACTGCCTGCGGCCTTTCGCCGATCGCGGAATCGACCTGGCGAAGCTCGAGAGCCGGCCGCTGCGGGGCTCGCCGTTCGAATACGCGTTCCTCGCGGACCTCGTCGGGGACGCGGCGGAGACGGACGTCGATGCCGCGCTCGCGGATCTCGGGCGGGTGACGCGGTCGGTGCGTGTGCTGGGCTCGTATCCGAGCGCCGGCAGCGCGTACTCCGGTGATGCTGCCGTTTGAGCGCATCGTCGTGGTCGGCGCGGGGCTCATCGGCGGATCGGTCGCACTCGGGTTGCGACGCGCTGGTGTAACCGGTCCGATCGACGCCTTCGAGCCGTCGCCGGCGCGAGCGGGCGAGGCGCGGGGCACCGGTGCGTTCACGCGCGTGCGCGGGAGATCGCTTTCGGCGGCGGACATCGTAGACGGTGACCTCGTCGTGCTTGCGGCACCGGTCGCGGCGATTGTGACGACGCTTCTGGAGATCGGAGACCTCGGCGGCCGCGACGTCGTCGTGACGGACTGCGGATCGACGAAACGGACGGTGATGGAGGCGGCTGCGGCGCTCGGCGGGCGGTTCGTTGGCGGACATCCGATGGCGGGGTCGGAAGCGTCGGGTGCCGGTGCGGCGAGGGAAGACCTGTTCGACGGTGCGGTGTGGGCGCTCGTCGGTGATGACGGCGAGTCGATGACGCGCGTCATGGATTTCGTGCGGGTGCTTGGAGCCGCGCCGGTGCGGGTGTCGGCCGAAGACCACGACCTGCACGTCGCACGTGTGAGTCACGTTCCGCAGTTGCTGGCGTGCGCGCTTGCGAGAGTGGCGGAGCGGGAGGATGCGCCGTTCGCGGGCGGGCCGGGCCTCGCGTCGATGACGAGGCTGGCGGGGAGTCCGTGGAGTGTCTGGAGGGACATCCTGGAGAACAACGCCGATGCGATCGATCAGCCGCTTGCCGAGCTCATCGACGAGATCACACGCATCCGCGAGGGCCTGGCGAGAGGGGAGTCCTCGGAACTCCAATCTCTCTTCAAGAATTAGACCTTGCGCCTTTGCGAGACCTTGGCGCCTTTGCGAGAAACGCATCCTCACGCATGGGTTTCCCGCAAAGACGCCAAGGTCTCGCAAAGGCGCAAAGTGAAACCTAATGCCCTTCCTCCGGCATCGGTATCAGGAACGCATCCACGTTGTTCCCCATGTCCAACGTGATCACCACGATCTCGCGCACCGGGTCATACGTCTCCACCGCGAGCTTCGTCGTGCCTGGCCATTTCCCGCCGACCTGCGCCAGAAGGTCCGAGCCCTCGTACAGGTACGCCAGCGCAGTCCCGTATTTTTCGCCGGCGACGGTCTCGACGACGCTTCCTTCCATGACGACTACCGCGCCACGGCCGTGTTTGGCGTACTTCGACCTCGCAAACTCCGCGAGCGTGTCATCGCGAACCGGAAGGCGCATGCGTGGAAAGATACACGAAGGCGCCGACTGACGGGGAGGGAAGGCATTTCTCGGCATTGGGTCCGTTTGTTCTGGACTGAGGCCCCTCGCATTCGCTCGGGGTTCTGGTTGTCGATACTCACTGCCGGGAACGCGTCACCGGAAGTCGACAACCAGAACCCCGAGCGGACGCGAGGGGCCTCAGCGCTTCAGCGACCAGACCCTGAGATACTGATGTCTC
>CAZXLQ010000149.1:0-12036 GCA_964641945.1 uncultured Clostridia bacterium | reverse complement strand
CCTCGACGAGCCGGTCGACCTCGCCCTTCAGTCCGGCAAAGTCGTCCGGCCCGAGCGAGGGACGCCTGTCGAGAACGAACGCGCCGAGATCATCGGCGCGAACGATCTGCCGGGCCAGCCGGCGAGATGCTCCAGGGTCGATCACGGCGGCTCCTAGCGGATTTCAATCGGTGCGCCCGAGAGGACGATTTCACGAGTGTTGTCCGAGATTCGGACGTCGTAGCTACCCGGCGCCATCGAATCCACCGAAAACTCTCCGAAGTCGCTCGTGACGGCCGAGGCGACCTTCTTCTCGTCGCGGATGAACTCGACTTCGAGTCCGGAAACGATGGCGAACTCCACCGAGTCCGTCGCGAGCACCTGACCGCTGACTGCTACTGTACGCGGCGCGTCACCAGGCGAAACGAGCAGATCCACGTCGAACGGCAATGCAGTGAAGAGCAGTTGACGACCGCCGACGGCTGCCGATCGCGCCGGGACGAAGTCGGGGGACGCCGAGCCCGCGAGACTGTCGAAAACGAGCGAAGCGACCATTCGTGAAAGCTTCGAGACAATTCCTTCCTTCTGTCTCTGGGCGAAGAGCGCAACTGCCTTGCGGGTCAGCCAGACCGGCGGCTCCACGAGATCGGCACTTGCCGCGGCCGCGAAGCCGCTGAACCAGTCGATCGTCGTTCGGCACGACGCGCATCCGGCGCCGACGTGGGTCTCGACGCTCGAGGCGGCCTCGGGGGCCAACTGGTTGTCGGCAAAGTCGATAAGGGCTTCGAAAGTGGGGCAAGGCATGGCGTGACCGACTCCTTCGTACAACGTTCGCGACCCACTAGAGCCGCATTGGGCGCAAAAAATACTGGAGAGTGGAAATGATTGCAGGATTTTCAGGATTCACAGGAAACTGCTGGTTCAACCTCAGAAAATCCCGTCAATCCTGAGAACCCTGCAATCCTGTCCACTCTCACACATTAGGGTCGACGGCCTTGCGGAGCTTCTCGAGGCATCGAGCACGGGTCGGTCCGATGCTGGCGACGGGCATGTCCATCCGGCGAGAAACTTCCTCGTAGGACGGCCTGTCCTCGACGAAGTAGAGCAATTCGAGCAGATTCCTGCAGCGCTCCGACAGGGAATCGACGGCAATCCGGACGGCGGCCTGACGTTGGAGCGCAATGTGCTCGTCTTCCGCAAGCGGTTTTTCGTCAACGAGTTCCGGTCGAACCGGCATCGTCGAATCCGCTTCTCCACCCTCGCCGATCGGCGCCTCGCGCCGCGTTCGTCCGGAGAATCGCCAGCTCTCTCGGTTGGTCGTCGTGATGATCCAGCTCGCGAGCTTCTCGTGGTCCTTGAGTTTCGAGAGATGTTCGAGGAGCTTCAGGCAGACTGTCTGAAAGACGTCCGCCGCCCCTTCCTCGTCCAGTCCCGCTCGTATCGGAATCGAGTAGATCAAGCGCCGATACCGGCGAATGATCTCCTCCCAGGCAGCTTCATTGCCTGCAAGGCACTCTCGGACAAGGGCTTGCTCGTCGAGCTCTTTCATTGAGGTCTCGGAAACCGTGACCAATTGGGCACTCCTGAACTGACACGACTGGTTGACTGGTGAGCCTAATCTGACAGGCATTGTACGGCAGAACCGCGCGCGGGTTTAACAATGCTCGTCCTGCAGAACGCAAGAGCCCCGCCCGGCTTTCGCCGGACGGGGCTCGATGTCGTGGTTGGCGCGCGGACTTCAGGCAGCCGCCTGCTCATCCGCGACCTCGAGGAGGAACTTGCGCAGCCGCAATCGCGCTTTGTGGAGCTGCGATTTGGACGTTCCCGAGCTGCACCCGAGGATCTTAGCCACTTCCTCGTGCTCATAGCCTTCAACATCGTGGAGGATGAAGACGGCGCGGTAGCCCTTCGGCAGTTTGGAGATCGCGTTGTCGAGCGCAATCTGGTCGACGATCGGCATGGCGCGCGGATTGTCGCTCAGCGGATCGACCTGATCGGGCATCTCGCCATCGTCGGTGCCGACCTCGGATCGCACGCGGCGCTTCCGGAAGTGCATGAGCACGTGATTGACGGTGAGACGGTGCAGCCAGGTCGTGAATGCGGACTCGCCCCGGAACGACTTGAGCTTGCGATGAAGCTGAAGGAAGACCTCCTGGGTCAGATCCTCGGCTTCGGCCACGTTACCCGTCATGCGGAGACAGATCGAGTAGACCCGTCGGTAGTGCTTCGAGTAGATCTCGTCGAAACCGCTCATGTCATCGACATCGAGCGCGCGAATGACACCGGCCTGCTGCTTGATCGAAGTTGCGTTCGTGGCCATTTCGTCCTCCACCCATTCCCTGTGCTGCGCGATCGGATCGCCGTCGTCCACGCGATGGCGTTGTCTTTCGCCGCCATTGCTAGTGCACGTGGCGTGCCGGAGATCGTCAGGAGGTATAAGTGGTTGAAGCGGAAAGGCTTAGGTGAGCAGGGAGGAAAGGTTCAGGTGCCCGGTCAACTCCCGATCTGGAGCGCGGGCATACGATTTGGTGCACGAAAAATCCGCCCCGGGCAACGAATGTCGAGCCTCAGGCGTCGCGGGGGAGATTGGACAGGATTACACGATTTTCAGGATTGACACGACTCTAATTGGCAATTCCAAAGCAGATCCTGTCAATCCCGAAAATCCGGTAATCCTGTCCATTCTTCAGAATCGCACGACGGTGTCAGGGCCGCCCTCGACGTGCACCGTGTCGACGAAGCGAACGTGGTGCGTCTCGGTCGTCATGATGAGGGACTGAGTTCTCTTGCCGGTGCCGAAGAATCGAACGCCCTTGAGAATCGTCCCGTCGGTAACCCCTGCGGCTGCAAAAATAATCCGCTTGCCGGGAGCAAGGTCATCCGTGTCGTGAACCTTGGTGGGATCGCTGACACCCATCGAGATCATGCGTTCCCTGGCATCGTCCGGAATGCGGCTGGCGTCTTCAATGTCCATCAGGTCCTCCTTCACGCAGAAGCGCGCGAGGATCTCCCCATTCAGACATTTCATGGCCGCCGCGGTAATGACGCCTTCGGGGGCCCCGCCAATGCCCATCACCGCGTGGACACCCGATCCGGCGACGGCCGCGGATATGCCGGCCGACAGGTCGCCGTCGGTGATCAGCTTGATCCGGGCGCCCGCCGCGCGAATGTCGGAGATGAGAGACTGGTGACGAGGGCGGTCGAGAACCATGACCGTAAGATCCTCGACGTCGCGCTGAAGACGCCTGGCAATCGCTTTCAGGTTGTCCTTGACCGGGGCATCCAGATCGACACATCCCTTCGCCGCCGGCCCAACGACGATTTTGTTCATGTAGACGTCGGGTGCGTGGAGCAGGCCGCCCTTTTCCGCCGCAGCGAGGACGGCGATCGCATTCGCGGAGCCAGTCGCGCAGAGGTTCGTGCCCTCCAGAGGGTCCACAGCTATGTCGACTTCGTGATGCGAGCTGTTCTCTTCCTTCCACCCGAGCCCGACACGCTCGCCGATGTAGAGCATCGGCGCCTCGTCGCGCTCACCCTCGCCGATGACGATCGTCCCGCGCATCGGAACCGTGTCCATCACCTCGCGCATGGCCTCGACGGCCACGTGATCGGAGTATTTCCGCTTGCCTTGACCCATGGTCCGCGCGGAGTCGATTGCCGCCGCCTCGACGACGCGAAGAAAGTCGAGCGCGAGGTCGTGCTCCATCTGCCGCTCGTAGCTCATAGCGAAATCTCCTGGAGGGGAATGTGCAGGTGTGACGCCGGGCAGTATAGGGAATCGTCGCGGATCGGGCAAAGCAGTGCGTTTTCGCTCCCCCTTTCGGAGGCTTGCCGGGACGGTGCTGCCTTGCCCGATGAACCCGGCGTTTTTCGATACACGGCGCAACCGAATGGTTCGGTACGGGCTTATCGAGAGGCTGAGCTTTGCTGAGCGCACACGTTGGTGGCGGAGGACGCAATCGGATCCGGCGTGAAATACAGCCACTCGGCGGGAGATAATAGGCCGGCCGCTCACTGCGTTCGCGGTTCTGGGACGTGCGGTCGGGAGAGCGGTCCGCTAGGCGTTAGAACTCCTTTACCCATTCCTTAGACTTCCCTTAAGACCTAGCTGCCCGACGTGCCTAATGTGGGTGCTGACCTGATCAACCCCCGCAGGAGGCTCCAATGGGCAGCACGACGATTCCCTTCACGACAAGAAACGCGCGCTTCGGTCGCGGACGCGCGATTGTGGCCACTCTCCTCCTCGCCGCCTTCGCGCTGGCGGACGTTACCCAGGCGGCCACGACACGGCTCCGGCCGCTCAGGGCGCAGGAACCCGACGCCGTCGAGGCTCCACCAGTCAACGACTTCTGTTCCGGCGCGATCACGATTCCCGGCGACGGTCCGTTTCCGCACGTCTCGACCCCGGTCAACGTGTTCGAGGCCGGCACGGCCGGCGATCCGCCGCGGCCGTCGGAGTTCCAGTTCCTTTCGCTAACCCGCTCGAGCTGGTACGAGATCAATCCGGCCCAGGACGGGCGGTACGTGTTTTCGGCGTGCGCGGACAACGGGACAGCGACGACGCTTCGCGACTCCGCAATCGCTGCCTACACGTCGACCAACGGCTGTTCGGGACCGTTCACGAACCTCGCGAGCTCTATGATCGGGTGTTTCTTCTCCTCCTCGGGATCCGAGCTTTCGGTCGACCTCACTGCCGGCACCACCTACTACATAGTTGTCTGGAGCGAGACCAACCATCCGCAGAACGCCTCGCTGGCGGAAGTTCAGCTGCGCACGACTTTCGAGACGGCGCCGCCCGATACCTGCGACGTCGCTGTACCGCTCGTCCTCAACGTGCCGGTAAACGGTACGAATCTGAATACCGGCAATGATTACGAACTCGCACCAGGAAGCGCGTGTTTCCCGGCACCGCTGGTGCCCACGACGGGTCCCGGAGGCGACGTCGTCTACAGCTTCACGGCGCCAGCGGCCGGCGACTACGCTTTCCGGCTCAACAACCGGGCATCCGTCTTCGTCGACTACGTGCTCTACCTTTCGTCGACCTGCCCATCGCCGAGCACGGAGGGCCCCGTAGTGGTGGACTGCTTCGCCGCGTCGAGGACCGGACAGTTCAGCGGCGGCGAGATCTCGTGCGTGACGCTTTCCGCGGGCCAGCAGGTCTTCTTCTTCGTCGATTCTCCGACGACGACCGGCATATTCCGGTCGGGCAACTTCAGCGTAGTCGTCGAGCTCTGCGAAGCGCTCGAATCGGAGGCGAACGACACGCCGGCGACCGCCGATCCCCTCGGTTGCGGCGTTATCGGATCGCTCGGACCGACGATCGCCGATCGTGACTTCTATTCGTTCGGGACTCCTTCGTCCGACGTCCGGCTCTACGCGCTCGTCGACGCGTCGACCTCGATGCCCGAGACCGACTTCGATCTTCGCGTGAACACGGCGACGCACACGCTCGAGTTCGACCACCGCGACAACGGCATCGGCCCCAACGGCGGCGTGGCACCCAACGTCGCCGGAACCCGCATACCCGCCGGCACGAATACGTTCCTCCAGGTCGACATCCGCCAGTCGCAAGGCGGCGGAACCCCTGTCGAGACGGGAGGTCCGTACCGACTCTACGCCGTGGCTCAGGACCACGCCGACAGCGTTGCCGAAGCGGAGCCGAACGACACGATCAACCAGTCGAATTCCGCCGCGTCGAATTACTTCACCGGACAGCTCGCGGCATCGGACGCCGACCACTTCGTCTTCCAGGCCAACGCCGGCGACGCCCTCTTCCTGAGCATGGACGGCTGCCCGGATCGTGGTCCGGCGAGCGTAATCGCCGAGATGCAGCTGCTCACCGAGACTGGCACGCGCATCGCCCTCACGCGATCCGGAAGCGACCCTGTCTTCTTCGTTCCGATACTCAACTCGCTCTTCGCGTTCGGGCCGAACTGGCGATCGGCGGCGATGGTGGTTCGGGCACCGTATACTGGTTTCTACGTCGTTCGGATCTCAAATCCGCTGAACACGGCGCAGGGGCCGTACTCTCTCTCGATTTCTAAGAATTGCGAGGTTGGAGGAGGCGGAGTGCCGGCGTGTTCGCTGACGTGCACTGGAGGCACGGTCACGGCGACCACCGACCCGGGTCAGTGCTCGGCCGTCGTGAACCTGCCGGTGCCGGCGACCGACGGATTCTGCGGTGTCGTGACGTGCACGCCGCCCAGCGGCTCGAGTTTTCCGGTCGGCACGACCGTAGTCGATTGCACGGGCGCTGGAGTGGCGAGCTGCCAGTTCACGGTGAATGTCACGGACGGCGAGCCTCCAGCCGTTACATGTCCATCGAGTGTCGCCGCGACGATCACGGGACCGACTTGCGACGTGGCCGTGTCCTACAACGTCACTGCCTCGGACAACTGTGCAGGCACGAACCTCGTTTGCTCACCGCCTTCCGGATCGTCGTTTGGTCCGGGCACGACGGTCGTGACGTGCAATGCGACTGACGCTGCCGGAAACACAGCCACATGCGCGTTCCCGGTGGTCGTTACCGACGCGACAGCGCCGACGCTCTCCTGTCCTTCCGACATCACGGTATCCGCCTCGCAGGCGCAAGGCTGCAGTGTCGGTGCGACGGTCGCGTTTGCGACTCCCTCAGTTTCCGACAACTGTACGGGTGCGTCCGTCGTCTGCGTTCCTGCATCCGGGACGTTTTTCCCGGTTGGAACGACGACCGTGACGTGCACGGCATCGGACGCCGCAGGCAACACGGCGGTGTGCGCGTTTTCAGTCACGGTCGGTACGCCGGGCTCGGTCTGCTTCCGCGACGACGCCTCGGGCGACACGTTTACGCAAGTCGTCGACAGCTCGAGCCCGCTCTTCGGATTCTGGCGCTATCGAAAGGCCAACGGCACGACGTTCTGCGGATTCGCGGAGAACGTGAGCTTTACGCCGGGTGTCCGCCTCGTATCGTCCGATCGCAACGATCCGGCCTTCCGGATGGAGTGCAATGCGAACTTCGGATCGACCACGTCGACGGTGCAGGTCACCGAGCTCGCGACGGGCCGGCGCCACACACTGCGCGATCGCAACGTGAACAACAACCCGCCCTGTCCATAGGGCCGAAACCGTCCACAGGTTTCCACAGTCGAAAGCAGTTCGGATCTGCCCCGACCCGGTGAAATCTGTGGACGGTTACTGACTCTTGAGCACACGCCAGGCCGCCGCCCGGGCCGCGTCGAGATCGCGGACGTCGCCGTCAAGCTGCAGTTCGTACACGGCCTTCGTGATCAGTCCAACCTCGGGCCCGGCCGGAACGCCCATCTCGAGCACGTGCCGGCCGAGCAGGAACGGCGGCTCGGGACCATCCTCGAGTCCAAGTTCACGAATGCGGACGGCAAACCACTCCGCGGCGCGCGCCTGGCGCGCCGCTCCCGTGCGTCCGAGCAGGTCCGCACGCGACACACGCGCCAGCAGCCCGCAGTGCACCCGACGCGCGAGCCGCCGAAAGGCCCCGTCGGTCACGCGATCCCGATCCTTGTAGAAATGCGACGGAACGAGATGCTCGTCGACGAGCGCGAGAATCTGGTCGCGTGCGTGAAATCCATCGATCGTGTGGACGCGAAGGCGTTCGAGGAGCGCACGAGTCGGCTCGAGGCCGGCTCGGTCGTGCGCCAGTTGCCGGATGCGGCCATCCACGACCTTCGTCGTGGCCGGCTTGCCGAGATCATGGCAGAGCGCCGCGAGCATGACCGTCGTCCGGTGGGCTCGACCGAGGCCACCGAGTGCGTCTCTGGCTTCGTCGACGACGAGTTTCGTATGCGTCCACACGTCGCCTTCCGGGTGGTGTTCGGGGTCCTGGGGGCAGCCGACAAGAGCCTCGAGCTCGGGAAAGAGCTTCGGAAGCGCTCCGAGCTCCCGCAGCCCCTCGAGTCCGCGCGACGGTTCGTGCGCGCGCACGAGCAGCTTGTCGATCTCGCCCCAGATTCGCTCCGAAGGCAGATCGTCGAGCGGAATCGTTCTGCAAAGCGACACGGTTCGCGGCTCGAGCGACAGGGCAAAACGCGCGGCGAACTGCGCGGCACGAAGCACACGAAGCGAGTCTTCGACGAACGTCTCGGGGTCGACGGCGCGCAGAATCCGGTTCTCCAGGTCGGCGCGTCCGTCGAACGGATCGACGAATTCGCTGGAGAGGGGATCGAAAAGGATTGCGTTGATCGTGAAGTCGCGGCGGCGAGCGGCCTCTTCGACCGACATCGACGGGTCGCCGACGACCGTGAACCCGCGGTGGCCGCGCCCGGTCTTCGACTCTCGACGGGGAATCGAGACGTCGATGTCTCCGTCGTGTCCGTCGACCCAGACCTTGTAGACGGTGAAACTCTCGCCGACCGTGCTGACGCGGCCCATGTTCCGAAGCAGTGACTTGAGCGCCGCAGGGTCGAGTCCGAAGACCTCGATGTCGACGTCCTTCGATGGCCGGTCGAGCAGCGTGTCGCGCACCCAGCCGCCGACGACGAGGGCCCGTCCTCCAGCGTCACGGACTCGCTCCGCGATAGCGCGAATCGCCTTCACGGCCGCAATGATAGCAGCGGAAGCGCTCTGTTATACTCGGGACGATGCGGCGCAATCCCGAATCGGGCTTCACGCTTCTCGAAGCGATGGTAGCCGCGCTCATTCTGCTGATCGCGATCATCTTCGTGGCGCAGCTCTTCATCACGGCGATGCAGCAGAACCGGACTTCGCGCCAGTACACGCACGCGACGGCCATCGCACAGTCGAAGCTCGAAGAGCTCAACGCCATCCCGATCGAGAAACTCGCCTACGGCGGCGAGCTAGGCGGCACGGACGACGGTGGCGGCAAAGGTGCGGCGGGTTTCTTCGAATACGTTGCCATCGACCTCGAGGACAACGGGAAGATCGGCGTCGTCGAGGAACGCGAGCAGGCGAATTACGCGAGGTTCTGGCGGATCGATCCCGATCCGGAAGGCTGGCTTGGCGTCTATCGCATCAGCGTCCGTGTCGTCGCCCTGCGGGACGGGGATGCCGGAGAACGCGAGGAAGTCACCCTGGCGACGGTGCGCTCCCAGTTCTGAGGGTCGGCGCCTCGATCGACTCGCGATCTCCCGTGGCATGCCGTGCGCTGGCCGGCTCGCGACCGCTTGCGGTTCTGACACAGACGTCGTGGTTGCTCCATCGACAATTCCGTGCGCTGGCTCCTATACTCGCCCGCTATGGCGACTTCACCTTCGGAATCCCCAACTCCCGCTTCCGGCGAAGCAGATCCCCGGCTCGAGCAACTGCACCAGCGCATCGAGGCCGCACGCGCAGGCGGGGGCGCAGCGCGCGTCGAGAAGCACCACAAGTCCGGAAAGATGACGGCTCGCGAGCGAATCGACTTTCTGCTCGACGACGAGTCGTTCGTCGAGGTCGATCCCTTCAAGACCCACCGGTGCCGTGACTTCGGCATGGAGAAGGAGCAGTACCCGGGCGACGGCGTGGTAGCCGGACACGGAACTGTCGACGGCCGCCGGGTGTTCGTGTTCGCGCAGGATTTCACGGTTTTCGGCGGCTCGCTGTCCGAGACGAATGCCGAGAAAATCTGCAAGATCATGGACCTCGCCATGAAGGTCGGCGCGCCCGTCGTCGGGCTCAACGACTCGGGCGGAGCCCGGATACAGGAGGGCGTCGCGTCGCTCGGCGGCTACGCCGACATCTTTCTGCGCAACACCCTCGCTTCCGGTGTGGTGCCGCAGATCTCGGCCATCATGGGCCCGTGCGCGGGCGGCGCCGTCTATTCGCCGGCAATCACCGACTTCAACGTCATGGTGAAGAACACGAGCTACATGTTCATCACGGGTCCGGACGTCATCAAGGCCGTGACCCACGAGGACGTCACGAAGGAAGACCTCGGTGGCGCCATGACACACAACTCGGCGTCCGGCGTGGCACACTTCGCCGCGGACAACGACGAGACCTGCCTGCTGACGATTCGCGAGCTCCTTTCGTACATGCCGTCGAACAACGTCGACGATCCGCCACGCCAGACGTGCAGCGATCCGGTCAATCGCGCCGACATCGAGCTCAATTCGATCGTTCCTGACCAGTCCAACGTTCCCTACGACATTCGCGACGTCGTGCACCGTGTCGTCGATGACGGGCACCTCCTCGAAGTCCATTCGCATTACGCCCAGAACATCGTCATCGGCTTTGCGCGGCTCAACGGCCGGCCGATCGGCGTCGTCGCGAACCAGCCGGCGTATCTCGCCGGCGTGCTCGACATCGATGCTTCGGTCAAGGCGGCGCGGTTCGTCCGGTTCTGCGACTGCTTCAACATCCCGCTCGTCGTGTTCGAGGACGTTCCGGGCTTCCTGCCCGGTGTGTCGCAGGAGCACGGCGGGATCATCCGGCACGGCGCGAAACTGCTCTACGCCTTCGCGGAGGCAACGGTGCCCAAGCTCACCGTCATTACCCGCAAGGCCTACGGCGGCGCCTACTGCGTCATGGCGAGCAAGCATATCCGGACGGACTTCAACATAGCCTACCCGACTGCCGAGATCGCCGTCATGGGAGCCGAAGGCGCCGTCGAGATCATCTACCGCCAGGATCTCAAGGATGCAGAAGACCCGGCGGCGCTGCGCGCGCAGCTCATCAGCGAGTATCGATCGAAGTTCGCGTCGCCGTACATCGCCGCCGAGCGAGGCTATATCGACGAGATCATCGAGCCGCGGTACACGCGACCGAAGCTCATTGCAGCTCTGGAAATGCTCGACACCAAGCGGGAATCGCTGCCGCCCAAGAAGCACGGCAACATTCCGCTCTAGCGCGGCGTACGTCCGGTTCACACGATGAAAGAGTGCTCCACGTGCGCGGGCTGTTTCGACGACCTGGCTCAGTTCTGTCCGACGGATGGGAATCGCCTCGTCGATACGCTCCCGGGAAGCCGGATTCTCGATGGCCGCTGGCAGATCGAACGCGTGATCGGTGTCGGCCGGCACGGATCGATCTACGAGGCTACGGACCTCGCAGAATCTCGGCCCGCATTCGTAAAGACCCTCCTCCCAACGCTCTTCCGCGACCCGTCCGCCCTGCAGATGTTCAACTACGACGTTGAAAGGCTGCGCGGGTTCTCGCATCCGAACGCGGGATCGGTCTACGCCGGAGGGAAACTGGCCAACGGCGGTGCATATCTCGCGGGTGAATTCGTGGCGGGGCCGCTGCTGCGGGACGTCATCGCTGAAGACGGCATGCTCACGGTCGCGCGGGCAGTTCGCATCGCCATTGGACTCGCTGATGCGCTCGCAGCCGCACACGCGAAAGGCTTGCTGCACCGCGACGTGAAACCCGGCAACATACTTCTCGCCACGATCGGTGGCGTCGAGACTCCGAAGCTCGTCGACTTCGAGTCGACTCGGTGGGCTCAGATGGCGGGAGGTTCGTCTGTAACTGCAACAGGGTCGCTCGTCGTGAGGCTGCCGCATTACACGTCACCCGAGGTCTGCCGCGGCGAGCTTCCGACGGCGTCATCGGACATCTACGCCCTCGGCATCGTGCTCTACGAGATGCTCACGGGACGCCCGCCGTTCAACGCCCAGGTGCCTACGGCCGTCATCGTCATGCACGTGACCGACGCGCCCGAGCCGCCGACCGCCGTTCGCCCCGATGTGCCGAAGGCCGTCGAGCGGGCGGTCCTGCAGGCTCTCGAGAAGAAACCCGGCGACCGGTTTGCCTCGGCGGAGGCGATGGCCACGGCGCTCCGCTCTGCCCTCGGCGGTTGCCGCGATGAAGCCCGACCCTCAGTGAAGGACGGCATCGGGTCCGCGGCGCAGGCGGCAGCCACAGAGGCCGAGACGCTCTCGCACGAGCGCGCGCGGGACACGGTCGGGTTGCTCAAGCTCACGATGTCGATCGTCGACGCCTCGGACGACTCGAAGGCGTCGCGCCGAATCGACGGCGTCGTCCGCGACATGAGCGAGAACGGGATGCGCATCGAGACCGGCACGGTCGAGACCGGGCAACTCAACGTCATCCGCGATCACACGACGGCCTTCAAGAATCGACTCGAGATCGACGTGAAGCTTCCTG
>CAZXLQ010000148.1:0-12075 GCA_964641945.1 uncultured Clostridia bacterium | reverse complement strand
GCGCCGGCAGCTGCGCCCCACGACCCCCTCGCAACGGCGCCGTCGCGCGCCTGCGCGGTCGACTCTGCGAGCGTCGCGCGGCGCGCCGCGACATCGAACGGGGGCGGAGGCGGCAACTCGGTCGACGCGTCGCGCGACATCCAGACAGCGAGCGCGGCGACAGCCACGATCGCGGCGATTCCGCCTATCACCGACTGCTGTCGCGCCCGCGTCCAGGGCTCGAATACCAACTGCGGCGAAGGTCGCGGTTTTCGCCGTTTCGGGGGAGTCTTCTTCGGCACGCCGGCGATTCTACCACTGCAACGGAGCGTTCGCCGGGCCGCGGCGCGTCACGGACCCGCCGTATGCCGCGTGTTATAGTCGGCAGCCCCATGTCCGTGCGGCCCTACACTCTCGTTACGGATTCGGCCGCGCTCGGCGATTGCCTCGAAACGCTTCGCGGCCAGCCTCTGATCGGCCTCGACACCGAGACGACGGGACTCGATCCGTTCACGAGCCGCGTGCGCCTCGTCCAGTTCTCGACCCCGGGCGACGTCTTCGTCATCGACTGCTTCGCCTTTGAAGCGTTGGCCGACCCGCGCCTCGTCGACCTGCTCGAGCAGCCGCGCCCGATCAAGATCCTCCACAACGCGAAGTTCGACGCCCGCATGCTCGAGCGCCACGCGAAAGCTCGCCTTCAGGGCGTTTTCGATACGTATCTCGCAAGCCAGCTCGTGGCAGCGGGCGCTCACGGACAGGCCCATTCCCTGAGGGCCGTAGCCGAGCGCTACCTCGGTGTCGCGCTCGACAAGCGACAGCAGCTCAGCGACTGGACCGGCGCACTCAGCGAAGATCAGATCGAGTATGCCGCGGCGGACGTCCGAATCCTGTTGCCACTCCGCGCGAAGCTCGTCGAGAAGATCCGCGAGCTCGGGCTCATAAACGTCGCAAAAATCGAATTCGACTGCGCTCCCGTCGTCGCCCGGATGGAGAACGCCGGCATCTACATCGACCGCGTTCGGTGGGAGGCCCTCTGCGAGGCGACCGAGCGCGCGCACGCCATTCTGCGCGACCGACTGATGGAGGACTTCTCCGGCGCCGTGCAGCAGATGGCGCTCTTTGGCAAGGCTGAGATAAACCTCGATTCACCGACACAGGTGCAGGACGCGCTCCACCGGCTTGGCATTCCCGTCGAAGGCACGCGAGCCACCGAACTGCAGCACTTCGCCAAACACGAGATCGTCGCACGCCTGCTCGAGTACCGGACCGTCGCGAAGCAGCTCACGAGTTACGGTCGCGCCATGCTCGATCACATCCATTCGGTCACGGGCCGCATCCACCCGCAGTTCATCCAGATCGGTGCGACGTCGGGCCGCTTCGCCTGCATGGATCCAAGCGTCCAGCAGATTCCGAACGCGCCGGAGTACCGCGACGCCGTGAGGGCGCCTGACGGCCGGACGCTCGTCGTCGCCGACTACTCGCAGATCGAGCTGCGGATCCTTGCGGACTGGTCGCAGGACACCGCGCTCATGAAGGCATTTCAGTCCGGCGAGGATCTGCACAGGGTCACGGCGAGCCAGATGTTCAACGTGCCGCTCGCCGATGTCACGAAGCCGCAACGGTCGGCCGCAAAGTCACTGAACTTCGGATTGATGTACGGAATGGGCGCCCAGGGGCTCGCGATGCGGATCGAATCCTCGGTCGCCGAGGCCGAACGGCTCGTTCACAAGTATTTCTCGGCCTACCGCGGAGTCGAACAGTGGTTGCGCGAAGCCGGAGAACAGGCGGTGCGCGATCGCGAATCGCGGACGCGGTCGGGGCGTCTCGTCCGCTACGAGTTCGACGACGAAGACCGGGCGCAAACCGCGGGCATCGCGCGCCTCGGCAAGAACGTTCCGATCCAGGGAACCAGCGCCGACATCACGAAGGTGGCAATGATCGAGCTCGACGCGGCGCTCCGAGGCACCGATGCGAAGATCGTGAACACTATCCACGACGAGCTCGTCGTCGAGTGCGACGAGTCGATTGCCGATGCCACGCGAGATGCGGTCGAGCGTACGATGACGTGGGCAGGTCAGCAGTTCATCAGGAGCATTCCGGTCGTCGTCGAGACATCGGTCTCGGTGGCGTGGAACAAGTAATCCCCGCCGACGAGCGGGCCAATCGGGAAGGAGGACCACATGGCGAACATCACAAGACGCACCGCCCTGCAGTCGATGGCGGTTGCGGGAACGGGCCTCGCGGTCGGGGCGACGGGGGCGGCGGCCCAGGACGGTCAGATGATGGCGAAGCCGGCCGCACCCGGCATGAAGGTGCCGGCCTATGCGCCGGTCGTCTACAAGCTCGATGACCTCGTCGGGCTCAACAAGGACATGCTCGAGCAGCACTACAAGCTCTACGCCGGCTACGTGACGAACACCAACAAGGCGAACACGGCCCTGTCGGAGATGATCGCGGCCGGGAAAACCGAGTCGGCGGATTTCGCGGAGACGCGTCGTCGGCTCGGATTCGAATACAACGGGATGCGCCTTCACGAGTACTACTTCGGCTCGATGAAGTCGGGTGGCTCGGCGGTGGACGCGAAACTCAAGGCTGCGGTCGAGGCGGTCTGGGGAACGTGGGACGCGTGGATGGCGGACTTCGTGCGGACGGGAATGATGCGCGGAATCGGCTGGTCGATGTTGTATCAGGATCCGTGGAACGGCGCGCTTTCGCATCACTGGATCAGCGACCACGAGTATTTCCATCCGGCGGGATTCACGCCGATCCTCGTCATGGACGTCTGGGAGCACGCGTACGTGCTGCAGTTCGGGGCCCAGGGCCGGAAGGCCTACGTCGACGCGTTCATGAAGAACGTCGACTGGGGCGTCGTCGGCAAGCGGTTGAAGTAACTCGCCAGCAGTTAACCGCGCCGGCCGATAGATTCTGTGACTCATTGTCTCCGTGTCTCGGTGCCTCTGTGTGCGAAGCTCTTCATATGTTGGAAAGGCTTCGCACACAGAGGCACGGAGCCACGGAGACCCCGAGATACCGCGATGTGCCTCGTTTAGAACTTCGCTATGGTTTCTTTACCCGGGGTTTAAGACTTAATCGCGCGCAGGGTCCTACCTTGGCAGCGTGCGGTGGAAGCACCGCTCGCAACAACGCCAGGAGGACCCAGAAATGCCGTCGAATCCCCGAAATGCATGTCGCCGCGCCTTGTCGCTCGCGTGCCTGACGCTTCTCGCGATCGCCGCCCTCGACGGTCCGTCGGCTGCGTTCACGACGTCGACACCCGTCATCAACCTATCGATCGACCCGATGGTCTCGGGCGAGCGCAGCGACTACAACGGAGACCTCATCGACGATCTCGTCGTCGGCTCGCCGGGCGAGAACATTGGCGTCCCCCCGTTCACGTTCCCGATCGAAGATGCCGGCCAGATCAACGCGATCTACGGCACCACCTCGTTCCTGTCCTCGACCGGCAACCAGGCGTTCGACATGCGCGATATCGGCGTGACGGGCTCCCCTGAAGACTTCGACAACTTTGGAGCCTCGCTCGCATCCGGTGATTTCAACGGCGATGGTTATTCGGACCTCGCCATCGGAATACCCCACCCCGTGCAGCTTCTCGGCCCGGTCGGCGGACGCGTCAGCATCTTCTACGGCGACGCCGGCGGCCTCGACCGCGACGCCGACCAGATCTTCTCGCAGGACACGGACAACATGCTCGACGTCGGCGAGCTGGGCGACCAGTTCGGACTTCGCCTTGCTGCTGGCGACTTCAACGCCGACGCTCGCACGGACCTTGCCATCGCCGTGCCGTTCGAGCGGCTTGGTGGTGAGCCCGGCCTGCAACACGGATGCGTCCAAGTTCTGTACGGTTCGTCCTCTGGCCTTTCTACGGTCAACAACCAGATCTGGTCGCAGAACACGGCCGGAATTGCAGACGTCGCCGAGGGCGGGGACCGGTTCGGAAACGCCCTTGCGACCGGCGACTTCAACGGCGACTTCGTCTCGGACCTCGCCATCGGAGCGCCATTCGAGGACAACGGACAGACGCCCGACGAGGGGACGGTCCACATCATCTTCGGACAGGCCAGCGTCGGGCTCACGGCGACGGGCTCACGACAGCTCCAGCGCCGCACGAAGATCGTCGCCGGGCTCCCCGACTCGACCGGCTACCAGTTCGGCTCGGCGCTGGCGGCCGGCGACACCAACGGCGACGGCTTCGACGACCTGGCGGTTGGCCTGCCCGGCGACGACACCAGCGGCGCCATCGATTCGGGCTCGGTGATGCTTTTCATCGGATCGGCCACGGGAGCCTTCACTCGCTTCGCGACGGCAATCCACGAAGACCTCAGCGGCATCCAGGGCGTTGCGCAGGCGGGTGACCGGTTCGGCGAGACTCTCACGATCGGGAAGCTCGGCGCCGATGCGTTCGAGGACCTGGTCATCGGCGCCCCGGGAGACCGCGTCGGCACCCAGGACGGCGCCGGCAGCGTCCACGTCTTCATGTCCAAGTTCTTCGGCGTCGATCTCGGCGACCAGATGGTGCTGACACAGTCGTTCATCAACTCAGGCGCGCCTGAAGCCGGCGACGCTTTCGGCGCTTCGCTGTCGAACGGGGACTACAACGGCGACGGATTCGAGGACCTCGCGATCGGGGTGCCGTTCGAGGACATCGACTCTGACGCTGATTGCGGCGCCGTCCACGTCGTGTATTCGAGCCTGTCGGGCCCGATCACCGACCAGCACGTCCAGCTCTGGTCGCAGGGTGCGTCCGGCATCGACGGAACCAGACGGAGCGGCGAACGCTTCGGCACGGCGGTCCGCTAGCCGGCGGACCGGAAGGTAGAGAGGGGTCAACTCGAGGAGGACAGCACAATGAAGAGGAAAACCAGCACGCGCGCTGCACGCGCAATCTCGCTTCTGGCTCTCGCTGCGATTGCCGGACTTGGCTCGGTCGCGCCGGCAATCGTTCGCGCGACTACGACTCCCGTGATCGGAATCGCCATCGATCCGGTTGCTTCAGGGGAGCGCGCCGACTACGACGGTGACGGGTTCGACGATCTGGTCGTCGGGTCGCCGCTCGAGAACGTCGCCGGCGGGACGCTCTGGTGGCCAGTACACTTCGCCGGGCAGATAAACGTGCTCTACGGCACGTCTTCCGGAATCTCGTCGGCCGGCGACCAGGCGTTCGACATGCGCGACGTCGGCGTGTCGGGCACTCCCGAGTCGAACGATCACTTCGGCGAGGCCCTAGCCTCGGGCGACTTCAACGGCGATGGCTACTCGGACCTCGCGGTAGGCATCCCGCGTCCGACCGACTTCGACGACAACGTCGGTGGACGCGTCAGCGTGTTCTACGGCGACGCCGGCGGCCTGGACCGCAACAACGACCAGGTCTTCTCGCAGAATACGGCGGGGATCGAGGACTCGAGCGAGATCGGCGACCAGTTCGGCCTGCGTCTCGCGTCGGGCGACTTCAACGCGGACGGACGGACGGACCTGGCGATCGCCGCGCCGTTCGAGTCGATTCTCGGATTGAGCGGCACGCAACACGGCGTCGTTCACGTTCTCCACGGAACCGCGTCCGGCCTCTCGGCAGCTGGTGACCAGTTCTGGTCGCAGGACTCGCCGGGAATCGCAGACGATGCCGAGTCCGGCGACCAGTTCGGGTTTGGCCTTGCGACCGGCGACTTCAACGGCGATCTCGTGTCGGACCTGGCTATCGGCTCCCGGTTCGAGGACAACGGCCGGTCCCCGCAAGAAGGCACTGTCCACGTGATCTTCGGAGAGGCCGGCGTCGGACTTTCCTCGGCGGGCTCACAGCACGTCCAGCGGCGTGAGGTCATCACTCTCTTTCCTCGCGACTCGACCGGCTACGAGTTCGGAGCGGCCATCGCCGCCGGCGATCTGAACGGCGACGGCTTCGACGACATGGCCATCGGACTTCCTGGTGACGATATCAACGGTGCCGTCAACTCCGGTTCGGTAATGGTGTTCCACGGCTCGGCGACTGGAGAATTCACTCGCTATCCGACGGTCATTCATGAGGACCTCGGCGGCGTTCAGGGCGTCGCTGAAGAGGGTGACCGGTTCGGCGCGTCGCTGACGATCGCGAAGCTCGGGGTGGATGCGTTCGAGGACCTGTGCATCGGCGTACCGGGCGACCGCGTCGGCTCCCAGGACGACGCCGGAAGCGTCCACGTCTTCATGTCGCAGTCGTTCAGCGTCGACCTGAGCGACCAGATGGTCCTTACGCAGGCATTCCTGTCTTCGGGAGCGCCGGAGACCGGCGATTCGTTCGGTGCCGCGATCTCGAACGGGGACTTCAACGGCGACGGATTCGACGACCTCGTGATCGGAGTGCCATTGGAGGACATCGACGGCGACACCGACTGCGGCGCGGTTCACGTCGTGTATTCCAGCCTCTCCGGACCCGTCACTTCGGAGTACGTGCAACTCTGGTCGCAGGGAGCGTCGGGCATCGACGGCACCCGCAAGGACCAGGAGCATTTCGGCGCAGCGGTGCGGTAAGGAGAGTGGACAGGATTGCAGGATTTTCAGGATTGACGGGATTCATCCCGGTTAGTCTGGACCGCGTCTGAAATACCCAAGCAGAATCCTGTCGATCCTGAATATCCTGCAATCCTGTCCACTCTCCCCTCCCCAAAAAGCGAACCGCAGGCCGGTGCAACGTCGCCCGATGCTGCACTCGACCCGCGGTTTTCGATGAGGCGCGCCTGCTACCGGCCGCGCGCCGCGATCAGGAGCACCGTGCCGGGCGAGCCGGCCGCCTTCGCCAGCCGCTCGCGCGACTTCGACTTCGCAACGCGATAGAAGGTGCCGTCCCAGCCGGCGCGGATCTCGGAGAGAAACCGCTCTTCCCCGTAGCACGTGAAGACGAGCGTCGCCACGCCGTCGCCGGCCTTTCCGGTGCTCTCGACCCTCGAGAGCACGAGGATGTGCTCGCCGCTTTCCGCTTCCACGGAGAGGGTGCCTTCGCCGATCTGGCGAACGGTGTATTCACCGGCGGGCATCGTTGACCGTCCGGCGTTGAACGCGAACGGGATCGAGACCTCGACCGGTCCCCGAAGTCCTGCCTCGGCCGGCGCGGCGGCGAGACCGATCGCCATTCCAACCGCCGCCAGCAGCGCCGCCGATCGGCGAACGATTCGTCCAAGTGTCGTCGTGCAATTCATCGCTGTTGTCCTCCAAACTGTCGTTGTTGCCGTGAGCCACCCCATCGGCTTCTTGCTGCATCCACACGGGAGAGCGATAATCGGGGCCGGCTTCCATCACGCCCGGATGAAGCCCCTCAAAAAATCTTTCGAAGACGGCGAGCGATGCGAACCACGCAGGACGAGGTCACGCTTCTGCTCCAGAAGCTTCAGGCTGGAGACCGGGCCGCTCTCGACGAGCTCATGCCGCTCGTGTATGCCGAGTTGCGCCGGATCGCGGCCGGGTACCTCAAGGGCGAGCGGCGCGAGCACACGCTTCAGCCGACGGCGCTCGTGCACGAGGCCTACCTGAAGCTCGCGGACCAGAGCGGACTGCAGCCCGAGAGCCGCGCGCACTTCCTCGGCATCGCGGCGACGATGATGCGCCAGGCGCTGGTCGATCACGCGCGCCGGCATCGCGCCGGCAAGCGGGCGGGCGGACTGGTCCGGGTCACGTACGACGAACAGCTCCCCATTCCGGTGCAGTTCGACGTCGAAGTCATCGCGCTCAACGACGCGCTCGAACTCCTGGCCGTGGAGGACCCGAGGCTTGCGCGAATCGTCGAGTTGCGCTACTTCGGCGGCCTGAGCATTGCCGAGACCGCGGAGGTCGTCGGCGTCGGGACGGCGACGGTCGAGCGCGAATGGCGACTTGCGCGTGCGTGGCTGAAGCGGGAGATCGCCGGCAACGAGGTAGACAGATGAGCGTCGACTGGCAGCGGGTCAAGGAACTCTTCAACGAGGCCGTGGAATTGCCTGCGGAAGAGCGCGATGCCTTTCTGAGTACGGCGTGCGCCGGCGATCTGGCGTTGCGGCGCGAGGTCGACGGCCTCATCGCCGCCGACGACGAAGCGGCCGGGTTCCTGCCGGAACCGGGAGATGCGACGGGAACGACCGCCACTGCCGCTGCCGCCGATATCGCGACGGAGCCCGGCGGCCGGCACGAAGCCATTTCGAGCGGCAAGCTGCGCTTCTGTCCGCGATGCAGCGGCCGGTTCTCGACCGCCGACATCGTCTGCCCCGTCGACGGCGAGGTGCTGGTGGAGGACCCCGAAGCCCTCGTGGACACGACGATCGACGGTCTCTATCACGTCACAAGGATGATCGGGCGGGGAGGCTTCGGCGTCGTCTATCTCGCGCGCCACGCGCTGCTTCGCGATTTCGTCGCGATCAAGGTGCTGCCTCGCCAGCTCAGCTCGGATCCCGAGCGCATCGAGCGTTTCCTGCGCGAGGGCCGGGCGGCGCGCGCGATCAGCCATCCGAACCTCGTGACGGTCTATGACCTTCGGGCGACGACTGACGGCCTGACCTACATGGTGCAGGAGTACGTCGAGGGTCACACGCTTCGCGACGAGCTCGAGCTGCGGGGAAAGTTCGTGCCCGGCGACGCCCTCACGCTTCTCGAGCCGATCGCCGCGGCACTGGACGAAGCGCACGCGCACGGCATCGTCCATCGCGACCTCAAGCCCGACAACATCATGCTCAGCGTGTCGGGCGCGAAGCGGACCGCGAAACTGCTCGACCTCGGCATCGTGAAGTTGCAGGAGATACTCTCGGAGCCGTCGGGCGCCGATCACAATGTCACGCATCCCGGCCACTTCATTGGCACTCCTTCCTACATGTCGCCCGAGCAGTGGGGCACGCCGCCGGAGGACGGAGGGCCTGACATCGACGGACGTGCGGACGTGTACAGCCTCGGCGTCGTGGTGTTCGAGATGTTGAGCGGCCGCCAGCCTTTCCGCGGCCGGAGCATGAGCGAGATCCGTCGTGCGCACCTCATCGATCCGCCTCCGCTGTTGTGCGAGACGGATCCCGGGATCTCGAGGACGTTCTCCGAGACGCTGGCCCGGGCGATGGCCAAGGCGCGGACGGAGCGGCCCGCAACTGCGGGTGCGTTCGTGTCGGAGTTGCGCGCGGCGCTCGAGACCTCGTCGCGTCCGCTGTCAGCGGCACAGGCGGCAATGTCATCGCTGCCGACGCACGAGGTACCACCGACCGACGTCGCGCCGTCGAGCGCGATGGGGACACCGGCAGCTTCACGTAGCGAGCGCCACTGGCACGCCGTTCGATCTGTTGCGGCGGCGGTCGGCATTGCGGCCGTGCTCGGCGTGGCGGGGTATGGCGGCTGGCGATTGGTGCAGCCGGCGAACGAGGGGCCAGCGCGTCAGGAGCCGGCCCTGGCGGCAGACGCGGGAGAGCTGATCACCAACACGGGCACGGCTGTGGACGCGGCGATTTCGCCGGACGGTACGCGGGTGGCGACGGTTATGCGCGTCGGATCGCAGTATCAGCTGAGCGTCGTGCACCTGCCGACGCGGGGCACCATGCCGCTCGGCGAGCCGACGGACGCGAGGCTCTACGGACTGACGTTCTCGCCGGACGGAAACTATGTGTATTTCGTCGAGGAGCCGAAGGACGGCGACAGCATTCTCTCGAAGATCTCGATCGGTGGTGGGTCGGCACAACGGGTTCTTTCGAACATCGAGAGCGCGGTTTCGATTTCCCACGCGGCCGGGCTCCTGGCGTACGTTCGACTCGGTGAAAAGGCTGGCGATCGCGAATTGGTCGTCGCGGCCATCACGGGGTCGAATCCACGCGTTGCCGCGACAACCCACGGCGAGCAACAGTTTGCGTTGGAGGGACCTTCCTGGTCGCCCGATGGGACCCGGATCGCCTGCTCCGTCCTGGACTTCACGTCGGGTTTCCGTGGTTTCGTGGCAGTCGTCGATCCCGTTGCCGGCTCACTTACCCCACTTACAAATCCGGATTGGTTCTACGTAGGACGGGTCCATTGGCTCTCTGATGGGGCGCGTGTTCTAGCGTCCGCGGCCCGCGAGCCACTCGGCTCGATGCAGCTCTGGGAGATCGATGCGACTGCCGGCACGTCACGGCAGTTGCGAGCCGACCTGAACAGTAACGACGGCGTTACCGCCTCGGACAACATGGCGCACATCGTGTCCGTTCGAACGAGTGTTCCGACGAGTCTCTGGAAATCGACGATTTCTAGGGACGGTGTAGCACAGAAGCTGCCACTCGGGACTACACGGTACTATGGTGTGTCATGGACGTCTGATGGAGGAATGATCTTCTCGTCGACCGCGCGGGGCACCGCCGACATCTGGACCTCCAGCGCCGATGGTATGAACGTTGCCCAACTTACGTTCGACGACGCGCTGGAACGGGATCCGGTGAAGAGTTCCGACGGGCGGTTCATCTACTACTCATCGAACCGGAACGGCGTATTCAACATCTGGCGGATGGGCAGCGACGGATCGGACCCTCGACAGATCACGTTTGGACTCGACGATGAATTCCCGGCTTGCTCAACTGATGGACGGTGGATTGTCTACCAGGGTTTCTCGAACCGACAGCCGGGAATATGGCGAGTCGAGACCGCTGGCGGAGACGCTGTTCAGATCGGGCCGGCGATTGCCAACTGGCCATCAATCTCGCCCGATGGACAATGGGTCGCGTGCAGCGTGCTTGACCGTGACTCCTCGTCGTGGAAAGCAGTGGTGTTTCCAATTGAGGGCGAAGCGCCAACACGATCCTATGATGTGGGGAGGCTTTCCATGCCACGACTGACGTGGCAGCGCCTTCGCTGGTCTGCGGACGGTCAGTCGTTGTTTTACCTTGGAGAGGTCAGTGGTGCCGCACAGGTCTTCCGCCTTGATCTGGCCAGTGGAACTGCAAGTCAGGTGACGGCCTTTCAAGCGGAGACAATCCTCAGCTTCGACGTACTTGGCGACGCACTCATTTGCGCACGCACACCCGTGACAAGCGATGCTGTCCTTATTAGCGGACCCTGAGTTGCGTCAGGCGACGCTAGGTCGGCCAATTCGAGGGTCGGACCGTACCGCCGCCAACGGGTGGAAAGCGACACCAAGGCGGACACGTAGGGGCCTTGTCGCCAACGAGCACTTCCGCAACCGCGGTCAAGATCCTGCCCTGATCGTAGGCGCTCAGTGGGATCTTGCCGGCCGTCGGCAGGTTCGCGAGACTTGTTCGACCTGTGAGCATGGAAGCAAGATTGTAGAGCGTCTCTTCGAGAAACGTCACTCGAGCCTGAAGGTCTGCGATTGGATCGGTTGAATCGGTCACGGTTGTCACCTCAATTCGAATTCCGGTGATGTGCGGCAATTCCCCGGCGATGGGGAGTGATGGAGATGCACGATTGGGGGATTACAGCCGCCGGGCTTCGCCGCTGGTGCGCCCATAGTCAGTCAGCCCGATTCGCAAGTCAAACTCGGGATCGACCCGTGCGCTGCCGCGCACCGTACTGACGCGTGGCGAGCACCGGTCGCCGGGCAGTGATGAGTCGATGCGACGATGCCCAACCCGCATGACCAGAACACGCAACTTTAGGGCGCGGCGCCCGATCATGGGTCATGAAACTCCCTCGACTTCGGGTGCCGAGTCGCACGCGGTTCTGCTGCGACTGCGGCGAACAGCTCTCGGACCGGAACCGGCCACGGATCGGCGGGCCGCGGTGCCTGGGCTGCCGCGCAATCGCCAATCCGCGTCCAGGGCTCGTTGCAGCGCTTGCCCTGACGGCGGTCGCCGCCACGGCGTTCAGCCTCGGGCGGATCGCGGGACCGGATCCCGGCAACGTCGGATTGAAGGCGCAGTCCACCGCGCCGGCAGTCTCCAAGGTGCCAGTGAACCGCTCCGCCGCGCCGGCGCCGCCCGAGCCTCCGGGGCCGTGCGGCGGGCGTACGAAGAGCGGATCGCGGTGCAGGCGGCTCGTCCGCGGCGGCGGCCTCTGCTGGCAGCACGGAGGTGAGCGGAGACCGGCGGGAGCACCACCTTCAACTCCCTGAGTGCTTACACCTCCGAGTGCTCTGTGCCTCTGTGCTCTCTGTATGCCAACGGCATTGGCGTGGCCAAACCG
>CAZXLQ010000147.1:0-12144 GCA_964641945.1 uncultured Clostridia bacterium | reverse complement strand
ACTCGCCCCCGCGCGACCCACGGCTATTTCATCGACCGCTCCGCGGTCGCGGAATCTGCCGGTCCGCTTCCTACCCCGCCCGGTACCGATTCCTGGGCCGCCCGTCCCTGAGCGGAGTCACGACGATCCCATGGTCGTCTCTCTGGACTACGACCGCTGGTCGGCCCGCAGTGGCGGACGGGGTGCTTCCTTGTCGAGCAGTTCAGTCGTGCCCTCGGTGACGCTGGGTGGAGGCTCGGACATGTCGAAATCGTATCCGGCCGGCTTCTCGAGCTCTCCAGTCGTCCGCGCGGGAGGAATGTACGCCGGCAACGGATCCGAGTTGACGACCGAGACCGGCCGCGGTGGCTCCTGGAGCGCCGCCTGAGCAGCAGCTTCCTTCCGCTTTCGTCGCGATTTCTTCTTGCCGTCCTTTTCTTCGCGGTACGCATCGAGCGCAGCCTGGAAGGCCCTCGGGTTCGTGATGCTCTTGCGCAGAAGCGCTGCCTGCACCATGTCCCGGACGGCACTCGCCACCCAGAAAAGCATGAAATAGACCCAGAAAGCGCCCTTGAACATCACGAACATCGCAATGAAGACGGCGATGCTCGTCAGCAGGTGATAGAGAGCCTTGCTGTAGACCGACGCGTAGGCGATCTCCATGTCGACTGCCGCGTCCGAGCCCTCGACCGGCGCGGGTGCCAGCGATCCGGTCAACGCCTGGCTGACGGCCTCGAGGTTCGTGCCGCACCGTTTGCAGAACCGGGCCAGCTCGATGCTCTGGGCCCCGCACTTCGGGCAAAAAACTACGTCGTTTGCCATAAGATTCCCGGAAACGGCGCGAGTATAGCACAGCGGAATCGCAGGTTGACGGTCTCGTCGGGCGGCGTCTACACTCGGTGTTTGCCGAACACCATGAGCCGTTTACCTAGTCCGATCCCGAACCGACGCCGGCGGCTCTCAGCCGCGTTTCTCCACGTCATCGTACTCACGCTCGCCTTCACGCCGATGGCTGCACTCGGTGCGTCGCCGGTTCAGGATTCGTCACTCAGGCGCGACACGTTGCTCAACGGCCTTCAGGTACGTTCGGTGCGTGCCGCCGGCGACCGCGTGTCGGTCGTCTGTGTCGTGCGTGCCGGAGCGATGTTCGATCCGGCGGGCCGGAGCGGTCTCGCCCGAATGACGGCCGAGTTGCTCTTTGCGGGCGCGGGCTCGTACACCGGTGAGCGAATCCGCGGGGAGATCGAGGACGCCGGCGCGAGCCTGACCGTCGACACGACGTGGGACGCAACCTGGATCGAAGCCTCGGCACCTCCCGAGAAGCTCTCGGTCCTTCTCGACGTCCTGAGCCTTGCCCTGACAGCCCCCAAGTTCGCGCCCGAGGATGTAGCCTCGGCGAAGACGACCTTCGCTGGCCGGGCTGCGGCTGAGCTAGACGATCCCGTCGGAGCCGCCGAGCGGGGCGTGGCGCGCATGCTCTACGGCAAGCACACGTACGGGCGCGCGATCGATGGAGATCCCGCGTCGATCAAGGCGATCGACGTGGCCGACGTGAAGCAGTTTCACCAGAAGTTCTACGGTGCGAACACGACCGTGCTCTCGATCGCGGGACCGACGGATCCGGTTGCCGCAATGGCGCTAGTGAAGCCGCGCTTCGGGCGCTACCTGAAGCGTACGATCGTGCCGGCGACTTTCCGCCCGCCCGATCCGGCCGCCGCTACGCGAGTGTACGTCGTCGATCGTCCCACGCCTCCGGGCGCTGACGTCCGGATAGCCACGCTCGCTCCGGGCCGGTCGGCCCTCACTCTCGGTGCCACGAAGGCGCTTGCTCAGCTCACCCAGGGTACCCTCGCGTCGAAACTCGCAGGGGCGGAGGGACTGACCGTACGCTTCGACGCACGGGCGCTTCAGTCGCCGTTCGTGGTCGGCTTCCGCGTCCAGACGGCAGGATTGGCCGACGCGATTGCGGGTGTAGCAGCGACCTACGAGGCGATGCGCGCATCGCCGCCATCGACGGCGGGCACGCGGTTCGACGAAACGTCCGGGGCTTCGGCGGCTTCCATCGCGCGCTCGGGCGCCGCGAGCGACTTCTACGTCATGCAGAAGTTGTCGCCGGATCCGTGGAACTACCAGGTGTCTGACGCCGACCTCCGGGCAGCATCCCAGGCTGCATTGAGTCCGGCGCTGACGATCGTCGTCGTCGGGAACTCTGCCGAGATCGCGGCGGCGCTCAAGGACAGGTATCAGGTCGAGCCGCTCGTGTTGCCATGAACGCCGATACCGTCGGGCATCCCGAGAAGGCCGAGCGCGTCCGCGCGATGTTCGACCAGATCGCTCCACGGTACGATCTGCTCAACCACGTCCTTTCGCTCAATATCGACAAACGATGGCGCGCACGCGTCACGCGCGAGCTGGAGCCGGTTCTGTCGAAGCCGGATGCCAAGGCCCTCGACCTCTGCTGCGGCACCGGTGACCTGACGATCGCATTGCGGCGGGCATTCCCGGGATCGGATGTCGTTGGCCTGGACTTCAGCCGCCCGATGCTTGCACGCGCCGACCAGAAGTCGACGACGGATCCGCGTGTCTCGCTCGTCCAGGGAGACGCGACACGCATACCGTTTCCGGACGGCGGTTTCGACGCCGTGACGATAGCGTTCGGGCTGCGCAATCTGACCTCGGTCGAGGGCGGCCTGTCGGAGATAAGGCGGATGCTTGCTCCCGGAGGACGCGCCGTCATCCTCGAGTTCTCGAGGCCCGCGTTCCCGTTGCTTCGAGAAGCGTTTGGATTCTATTTTCATCAGATCCTGCCTCGAATCGGCGGAATCGTGTCCGGCTCGCGCGGCGCGTACACCTATCTGCCGAAGTCCGTCGAGGAGTTTCCGGATCAGAAGGCGCTCGCCGGAATGATGGAAAACGCCGGTTTTGTTGGAATCCGTTTCCGAAACCTCAGCGGCGGCATCGCGGCGATGCACGTCGGCGATCGAAAGGCGACGCAGCAATGACCCGAGACGCCATCGAGTTCTATCGGGAACGCTTCGGGATCACGTCCGCCGACGTCGACCGCCTGCTCGGGGTAGCGCTGGCCCGCGGAGGCGACTTTGCGGACCTCTACTTCGAGTACACATCGACGGGAAGCGTCCAGTTCGAGGAGCAGATCGTAAAGACGGCGACGCGCTCGATCCGTCAGGGGGTCGGCGTCCGTGTGGTCGTCGCCGAACGGACGGGTTTCGCCTACACCGACATCATCGACGTGGAGTCGATAGAGCGCGCGGCGCGCACCGCTTCGTCGATTGCCCGGTCAGGCGGATCAACCGAGCCCGTCCCGGTAGCGGTTTCCCGTCCCATACGCGATCTCTATCCGGTGGAGCTCTCGGCCACCGATGCCGACATAGCCGTGAAGATCGAGATGCTGCGGAACGCCGATGCAGCGGCTCGCGTCTACGACCGTCGCATCCGCGAAGTGCAGGCAGGCGTCACCGACGTCTTCAAGATCGTGATGATCGCGACGAGCGAGGGAGTCCTGACCGGCGACGTCCAGCCGATGGTGCGCTTCGGCATTCACTGCATCGCGGACGATGACGGGAACCGCCAGGTCGGACGATCCGGCGGAGGCGGGCGGTGCGGGCTCGACCATTTCGCCGGCGGCGATTCTCCCGAGGCGTATGCGGCCGACGCGGCGCGTCAGGCCATCGGGCAGATCGAGGCCGTCGAGGCGCCGTCCGGCACGATGGAGGTCGTCCTCGGCAACGGCTGGCCGGGCATCCTCCTTCACGAAGCCGTGGGGCACGGTCTCGAAGCCGACTTCAATCGAAAGGGCACGTCGGCGTTTTCGGGACTCATCGGCTCGCGCGTTGCCTCGGATCTGTGCACGGTCGTCGACGACGGCACGATCCCTGGTCGACGGGGCTCGCTGAACGTCGACGACGAAGGCCACGCCACGAGCTCGACCGTGCTCATCGAGAAGGGAATCCTGCGCGGCTACATCAACGATCGTCTCAACGCGGGACTGCTCGGCGTTGCGAGAACCGGCAACGGTCGCCGGGAGAGTTACCAGAGCATCCCGTATCCGCGCATGACGAACACGTTCATGCTCGCGGGTGAAGACGACCCAGCCGAAATTCTGCGCGGCGTGAAGCGCGGCCTCTACGCCGTCCAGTTCGGTGGCGGCCAGGTCGACATCACGAACGGGAAGTTCGTTTTCTCGGCGAGCGAGGCGTACCTGATCGAAGACGGAAAGGTGACGGCTCCGGTACGCGGCGCCACCCTTATCGGCAACGGTCCCGATGCCCTGACGAAGGTGACCGCGGTCGGCTCGGATCTGGCACTCGATCCGGGAATCGGCATTTGCTCGAAGAACGGACAGGGCATTCCCGTCGGCGTCGGCATGCCGACGATTCGAATCTCGGAGATGACTGTCGGTGGAACGAAAGGCTGAGACCGGCTGGCGAAGCGCGTACATCCGATGACGATCGACACCCAACTTGCCGGCGACATCGTGGCGCGTTGCCTGAAACGAGGCGCGACGGCGGCCGAGGTAATAGCGCGAGAGGAGACCGAGTTCTCGGTCTCGGTCCGACTCGGCGAAATCGATACGCTTACCGAGGCCGACTCGTCGGCACTCGGATTGCGCGTGCTCGTCGACGGCCGGCAGGCGTCGGTCTCGACGTCTGATTACCGGGGACCGTCGATCGATGCGCTCATCGAAGAAGCGCTCACGCTGGCTCGCGCGACGTCAGTGGACGAGTCGGCAGATTTGCCAGAGGCCTCGGCGATGGCGACCGGGATTCCCGATCTCGAGTTGTACGATCCGGCAATCGCGGCACTGTCGGCCGACGACCGCATCGACATGGCGCTGCGCGCCGAGGCTGCGGCGCGAGACGAGGATCCGCGCATCACGAACTTCGACCGCGGCGGACTCGGAACGACGGTCGGTCGCACCGTCTTCGCGAACTCGCTCGGGTTCGCCGGATCGTACGACTCGACGATGATCTCTATCTCCGCGATCCCGGTCGCGACCGACGGCGACCAGATGCAGCGCGATTCGTGGTACGACCGGCGGCGGACGCTCGCAGAGCTCGAGACGCCCGAGTCGATCGGTCAGCGGGCCGCGCGGCGAACGCTGCGCAGGCTTGGCGCCCGCAAGGCCGAGAGTTGCGAGGTCCCGATCGTCTTCGAGCCGATGATCGCGCGCGACCTTCTCGGCACAATCTTTTCGGCCTGTTCCGGTGAGTCGATTTTCCGGAAGGCTTCGCTCTTCGCAGATCACCTCGGCGAACGCGTCGGGGCAGCTGGACTGAACGTCATCGACGACGGCCGCATTCGGCGCGGCATCGGATCGCGGCCCTTCGATGGCGAAGGCCTGCCGACTCGTCGCACGGTGGTGATTCGCGACGGCGTGCTCGAGAGCTTCCTGCTCAACACCTACACGGGCCGGAAACTCGGAATGCGTTCGACCGGAAACGCGACTCGCGGCCTTGTCGGGCAGGCGTCGGTCGGCACGGGGAACCTGTTCATCGAACCCGGAGTCCAAGGACCCGATGCGATACTGCGCTCCGTCAAGCGGGGATTTCTCGTCACCGAGCTGATGGGGTTTGGCGTGAACATCGTGAACGGCGATTATTCACGCGGGGCCGCCGGTTTGTGGATCGAAGACGGCGAGATCGCCTACCCGGTCGAGGAGGTGACGATCGCCGGCAATCTGAAGGATATGCTCGCCGGTATCGAGATGGTCGGCAGTGATCTCGAGTTTCGTGGGCGATTGGCGGCGCCGACGCTACGGATCGCGAAAATGGCGGTGAGCGGCCGTTGAACGGTCGGGAGTGAAAATCGACAAATGTTCAGCAACACGGAAGACACGGGCCACAAGAATCGGACGCGGGCGATCATGCTGGCTGCGGGGCTCCTGGTCGTCGCGGTGGCTGCAGTCATCATCGTCTACAGTGCGCGTCAGGCTCCGGAGCCCGGGGCGGCACCGGCGCAGTCGCAAGGGTTGCCGAATGCGAAAAGAGCCGGGGACCCGGAGTTCGAGAAGTACAAGGGGCTCGTGAGCCTCGTTAACAAGAAGTTCTTCACCCAGGCGAACATGCTCGGACAACGCCAGGCCCTGGCGAAGGGCGACATCGCGAACTTTACGGACCGCGTGATTCTCGGCGTGGAGCTGCGAGGGAAGGTGATCGGAAAGGACGGCTCGGTGCTCGCTACCGTGCTCGCGTCGCCGGTTCCGAAAGTTTACGAGAAGATCTTGCCTGGCGGGTCGGTACCGTACTCGGTGACGATCGACGGTGTTCCGCAGAAGGCGGAACTCGACGACATCACACTCGAGCTCGAGGGGATCGTCTTCGCGGAGTAGAGGAATCCTCGCGCAAAGGCGCAGAGGCGCAAAGGAGCCGGACTAAACCGATTTCGGTGCCTCGCTTAATCGCTGCCGGCGCCTCACCCGACGCTCTCGTCCACGGAGCTTCAGCCTGTTTCCTGAAATCTTACTTCGCGCCTTTGCGCCTTGGCGCGAAAATTGCCTCAATTCATTCGATACAGCACAGCAGGTTCACGACATTGAACAATGAGATCGCCCTCAATCCAAACCGTCTGATCAAGGCGCTCGGCAAGCTGCCGGCCGAGTTCACGAGAGCCGACATCGTCCGGTTCGTCGAGCAGAACGACATCCGGATGTTGAATTTCCGGTACGTCGCCGGCGACGGTCGGCTGAAGAAACTCAACTTCGTGATCAACAGCAAGGCGCACCTCGACAGGGTTCTCGCAATGGGCGAGCGAGTCGACGGATCGAGCCTCTTTCCGTTCGTCGCCGCCGATTCGAGCGACCTGTACGTCGTGCCGCGGTTCAGATCCGCGTTCGTCAACCCGTTCGCCGACGTGCCGACACTCGACCTGATCTGCTCCTTCTATGACAATCGCGGCGAGCCGCTCGAGAGTGCTCCGGAGTACATCGTCCGAAAGGCCCAGTCGGCGTTGACCGAGCGCACCGGCCTCGTCATGGAGGCGCTCGGCGAGCTCGAGTACTACCTCTTCTCCGAGATCGACACGATCTACCCGATCGTCGAGCAGAAGGGCTACCACGAGTCTCATCCGTTCTCGAAGTGGGGACTCGTCCGCCGAGAGGTCATGCAGCTCGTCAGCGAGATGGGCGGGACCATCAAGTACGGGCACGCCGAGGTCGGGAACATAATCAGCGGCGATCTCGAGATGGTGCAGCACGAGATCGAGTTCCTGCCGGCGCCGATCGAGGATGCCGCCGATCAGCTGGTGACGGCGAAGTGGGCGATCAGGGAGGTCGCCTACCGGCACGGGCTCGAGGTTAGTTTTGCGCCGAAGATCATCGTGGGACAGGCCGGAAGCGGGATGCACGTGCACACGCGATTCATGAGGGACGGCGTGAACGTGATGGCCGACGACGGGGGACTGACGGATACGGCGAAGAAGGTGATCGCCGGTTACCTGATGTGTTCCAAGTCGCTGACGGCCTTCGGCAACACGGTCCCGACGTCGTTCCTGCGGCTTGTCCCGCACCAGGAGGCGCCGACGAGTATCTGCTGGGGCGACCGGAACCGGTCGGTGCTCGTGCGCGTGCCGCTCGGCTGGCAGGGCGTCGGCGACCGGATGCTCCGCCACGCCAATCCGCTGGAGCCCGCCGGCGGCAACGTGCGGATCGAGAACAACCAGACGGTCGAGCTGCGAAGTCCCGACGGGAGCGCGAACGTGTACATGCTGCTTGCCGGTATGGCGGTGGCGGCACGATACGGGCTCGAGCATCCGGATGCCCTGGCGATTGCCGAGAGGCTCTACGTGAAGGCCGATGCGTCGAAGGTGGAAGGGCTCGAGCAGTTGCCGGCGTCGTGCTCCGAGTCGGCGGACGGTCTCGAGGCGGATCGCGCGCGGTACGAGGACGGGGGTGTGTTCCCGGCCGGCCTCATCGACGCGATCATCGGGCGGCTGAAGAGCTACGACGATCTGAATCTGAGTGAGAGGCTGGTGGGTGACTCAGAAGCGCTGAAGGCGCTGGTGAGCGAGCATCTGCATTGCGGGTAGGGAACGCCCGCAACGTATCTCCACACGATTTGCGCCTTTGCGAGTCCTTGGCGTCTTTGCGAGAGACTTCTTTTCGAGTCAGCTTCTCGCAAAGACGCCAAGGACTCGCAAAGACGCAGAACTTGAGTCGACGGGACGCTCCCCCTCAGGTCGTCAACCTCCGGTAAATCGCCGGCATGCGCTCCGGCAGGCTCATCACGTCGTCGATGATCGTGTACCCCACCTCCCCGTACATGTCCTTCAACTGATCCTCGCTCTCGCGATCGATCGTGATGCAGAACGGCGTGATCCCCGACCGCTTCGCCTCGCGCAACGCCATCTTCGTATCCTCGCGCGCATACCTGCTGTCGCCGTAGTCGTGATCGTAGGGCCGACCGTCGCTCAGCACGACGAGCAGACGCGTTCGCGCCTGCTGCGCCTTCAACTTCGCCACCGAATGCCGGATCGCCGTCCCGAGCCTCGTGTTGTTGTGGTAGCTGATCCCGCCGATCCGGCGCTCGACGTCGCTCGAATACGCCTCGCCAAAGTCCTTGAACACATGGAATTTCACGTTGCGCCGGCCCTCGCTCGTGAACCCGTGCATCGCATAGGCGTCGCCCACTGCCTCGAGCGCTTCGCTCATCAACACGAGTCCTTCCTTCTCGATGTCGATGATGCGCCGACCCGGGTGCGAATACGGCTGGTTCGGTACCCGACTGATGGACCGGGCCGTCGAGCTCGACATGTCGAGCAGAAACGAAACCGCGACGTCGCGCTGGCGCCTGAGCTTCCGCGTGTAGAGCCGCTCGTCGACGCGTCCGGTCGCCCGGCGATCGATTGCAAAGTCGATGACCTGCTGCAGGTCGTACTCCTCGCCGTCCACCTCGCCGCGAACGCGCTGCAGGTGCTCGGGCCGCATGAGCTGGAACTGGTGCCTGATGCTCGAGATCACGCCTGAATACCTGGACCTCGCGAGCTCGACGAAACTGCGACTGCCGCGCGTGCCCTGCCGCTCGATGATGCGGCACCAACCGACGCGCGAGTCGCCCAGCTCGCGATCCCATTCGTCGTAGCTGAACGCGAGGTCGCCGCTCTCGAGGTCCTGCTCCGGAGCATCGATAGCCGGCGCGTTCCACGCGGATTCGATGTCGGACTCCGCCGCTTCAGGCGACGTCTGGCTCCAGTGTGAGACGCGTTCGGACTGGTCGGATGCGGCCTGCCGGCTCTGTCGCGTCGGCGCATTCGCGTCGGACGATCGCTCGGAATCGAGCTCGTCGCCGGCATCGCTGCCGGGAGCGCTCCCCTCGGTTCGCTGCCCGCCAGAGTCGGCCTCGAGCCGCAACACCATGCCGTAAATCCGAGCGGTTGCATTGAGCGTGTCGCCGACCGTCGCATCGGGTTTGAGGACCGAGTCGACGACGACCTGCTCGAGCTCGCCGGCAAGTCGCGCGTACAGGTTCCTGGCTTCGGGCCTGATGCCGCCGCCGATGGCTGCCTGGAGCAGCAACTCGTGGAGGGCGGCTTCGGGCCCCATTGCATCCACCGGCGGACGCGATCTGAAGAACCGCTCGCGAATGAAGTCGAGGTCACGCCTAAGTCCGCGATACGTCGTCCGCAGCCACGTGTCGATCCGGCCGTTCTCGAGCGTAGTGAAGATCCTCCGTGCGAGCGCGCCGTCCGGAAAATACTTGAGCACGTCGGCGTAACCGTAGGTGCCCCGCAGTCGCACCGCCTTTCGGCCCGTGGCGGTCAGTCGTTCACGGACGGCAGCCGCCGCGGCCTGCAGGTCGTCGGTGGATCGATCGTACGTGCCGAACTCGATCTGACCGGCGCCGTGGGCGGCGAGAACCTTGAACAAGCGGAAGTTCTCGTCGTCGGTGGCGAAGGCTTCGACGACCGAAGGCAGATAGACGATCGAGCCGTCGCCGATGGTCGATTCTTCGGGCACGTCGGCTACCGAGGCGATCTGCAATTGCCGTCCGGTCAGGCCTTCGACGTAGAGCTTGAGGGTGTGACCGACTTCGTCGAGTGTCAGCCCTCCCTGACGCTCGCGAAGCGCATCGTGGCTGCCGCGCGATTCGAGCGCGAAGTAGGCCTGCAATTGCCGCGGGTTGCCGTCGACGAGACGGAGTCCGTCGACTGCCCACGATCGAAACTGCTGTATTGATGCCGTCGCGAGGGCTCGAGGCGCAGCGCGGAAACACTCGACTGCAGCCTGTGGCGAGCGTTCGCCGAGGGAGGCGACGATCGAGAGCACGTCGAGGACGAGAGCGGTACCGGAAGCACTCTCGCGCCGGCGCAGTTCGCCGATGACCGTCGGGCTGAACTTGAGGTAATGGTACGTCGCTGCGTTGCTGTGCAACGCGATTGCCCGTGTCAGGTCGCTCCAGCGCTCGTAGGTTGCGGCATCGGCGACCTGGAGGATCGTTCCGCCGGCCACGAAGTACTGAAGCGCGACACTGCCGGAGCGGTCGAGGTACTGTTCGGTTTCGTCGAAGAGTCGAACCATCGAAGGGATGTCGTTCGATCTCAGCGCCGTCGGAATCTTCTTGAAAAAGTCGGTTGCCGTGCCGCCCGACCGGTGCGCCATTGCCGAGGCAACGGCGGTCGCCCGGTGCGCGAGCAGGCCCGAAGGGTCCAGACTGCGGAGGTGGCGGACGACGTCGGGAGATTCGGCGAGGAGCTCGCCACTGTGCTTCACGGAATGTCTCGCGAGCTCGAGACAGACGGCCAGGATTTCGGCCGCGAGCCGCTCGTCGTCCACGCGCTCGATCATCTCCGGCGCGAAGCGGAACGACTCGAGCGCCGTGCGATTCGAAAGCGAAGCCTGCTTGCCGACGAACTGCAGCAGGAGCAGGCGCTTGGGCTGCGGAACACGTTCGAGCACTTCGGCCGAGGACGTGAAAAAATCGACGGCGACCTCCGGATTTCCCTTCGTCAACTGCGCGCCGACGTCACCCCAGACGCGAAGCTCGTCGGCTGTGAAGTAGGGTGCGACGTCGGGGGCGGCGCGCAGGAGCTCGAGCGCGGGGCGAACCGAGATTCCCGCAATGTGGACTGCGAGGTCGACGGCGGCCCGGGCGCGATCGGCAGGAAGCCGAAAGAGGCGCTTCGCAAGCACGTCGAGCGTCGACGAGCTCACGCCCTTCAGATGCGCGTCGAGCGCCGATCTTCGTGAGTCCCTCATAGACGTCTCACAACCGGCTCCGTGGGGTTCTAGATCACGGTCGTGACGATCTCGCGAATGGACCGCTGCAGCTCGTGATCGTCCGTGATGGGGCCGATGATCGCTACTTCGCACGCCGTGATCGGATCGATGCCCCGCGCGATGAGCTGTGCTGCGTAGACGAGCAGTCGCGTCGACACTCCCTCCTCGAGCCCGTGACCCTTGAGGTTTCGCACCTTCTGTCCGATCGTGACGAGGTCTCGCGCCATCGACTCGTCGACGTTAGCCTCGACCTGCAAAACCGAGACTTCGGCCTCGATGGGCGGATACGTGAACTCGAGCGCCACGAAACGCTGCCGCGTGGACTGCTTGAGGTCCTTGAGAATCGACTGGTAACCCGGGTTGTACGAGACGACGAGCATGAAGTCGTCGTCGGCGCGCAGCAACTCGCCACGCTTCTCGACCGGCAGCACGCGACGGTCGTCGGTGAGCGGATGGATGACGACGATCGTGTCCTTTCGGGCCTCGACGACCTCGTCGAGGTAACAGATGGCGCCCTGACGCACGGCCCTGGTCAGCGGTCCGTCGTGCCACACGGTCGTCTCACCCTCGAGCAGGAACCGCCCGACGAGATCCGTCGCCGAGAGATCTTCGTGACATGCGACCGTGAAGAGTGAACGACGCAGCCGCCAGGCCATGTGCTCGACGAAGCGCGTTTTGCCACAACCGGTCGGACCCTTGAGCAGGACCGGGAGCTTCGCGGCGTATGCGGCTTCGAAGAGCTCGACCTCTTTCCCCGTCGGAAGGTAGAACGGCTCGTCACGAATCTGGAAATCGTCGCCAGCGGCGGCCGTCACACGCATCTCGGTATCACCAGCCATCGGTCGAAAAACCCCTTCCTTGCGGCGTCTCGAACAAGATTCGTATAGTACCAGATGTGTTCGGACGCGCCGGAGGGCGCATCCGAACGAGTGCAC
>CAZXLQ010000146.1:0-12165 GCA_964641945.1 uncultured Clostridia bacterium | reverse complement strand
ATATCGCCGTTACTGCCTCCAGACGGGTAGCATTACGGGCGATGTCTGAAATCGTCTTCGAAATCCTCTTCGTGCTCTGTCTCGTTCTGGCAAACGGGGTCTTCGCGATGTCGGAGATGTCGATCGTTTCATCGCGGCGAGTCCGACTGCAGCACCTCGCGGAAGGTGGCGATAGCGGCGCCCACGCCGCGCTCGAGCTTTCCGACAACCCCAGTAGCTTCCTGTCAACGGTTCAGATCGGCATTACGGTCATCGGCATCCTCGCCGGAGCCGTGGCTGGCGCTGGACTCGCCAGGATTCTCGCGAGCCAGGTGGCGTTGTTTCCCCAATTCGCACCCTACAGCGAAACGATTGGCCTGACCGTGGTGGTGGCTGCAATCGGGTATTTATCGCTCGTGCTGGGCGAACTTGCTCCGAAGCGGATAGCACTCGCCCGTGCGGAGAGGATCGCATCAATCATCGCGAGACCGATGCGCTTCCTGTCGATTGCCGCGTCGCCGGCCGTAAGGCTTCTTGGCGTCTCGAGCGACACGGTAGTCCGGCTGCTTGGAGTAAGCGAAACGAAGGAGCCTCCCGTCAGCGAGCAGGAGATTCGCATTCTCATCCGGCAGGCAACCGAGGCGGGAGTGTTCGCGGTCAAGGAGCAGGAGATGGTCGAGAGTGTCTTCCACCTGGGGGACCGCACCGTCTCGTCCATCATGACGCCTCGACCCGACGTCGTCTTTCTCGACATCGACGATACCTCGGACGACCTGCGCAAGGTCCTCTCCACTCATCGGTTCTCGCGGTTCCCCGTACGAGGCGACAGGGAGGACGATGTCGCGGGCATCGTGCGAGCGAAGGACATCCTCGTGCGCGTCCTCGAAGGCGAAGGCGTGGACCTGAGGTCCGTCATCCGCAAGGCTCTTTTCGTTCCCGAGACGGCATCGGCCGTCAAGACACTCGACCAGATGAAGGCCGCGCGAGTCCACAGTGCGCTCGTCGTCGACGAGTTCGGTGTCGTGGTGGGAATGATCACGTACCACGACGTACTCGAGGCGATCGTCGGTGAGTTGCCGTCTGCTGATCGACCCGACGAGGAACGAGTGGTACGGCGTGAAGATGGCTCCTGGCTCGTTGACGGACAACTTCCCATCGACGACATCGTCGACCTGCTCGACGTCGGCACGCGAACAGCGGGACTGAAAGGCCCCTACCATACGATCGGCGGCTTCGTGGCCGCGCGCGTCGGAGCGGTGCCTCGCGTCGCGGATCGCGTAACGTGGGGAGGATTCTCGTTCGAAGTCGTCGACATGGACGGCAGACGCGTCGACAAGCTCCTCGTTTCACGTATCGATGCGACACCGGCCGACCGATCAGAGCGCAGATGAACACGGACTGCAGATCGTGAATGCCTGCGCCAATCCGTGTCCATCTGCAAACCCTATCCGATTGCGACCGCTGCGGCGTTCATCACCGCGGCGATTCGAACTGCGTCGTGAACGTGCTCGTCGGTAAGTCCGCCCTCGAGGACGACAGATTCGTGTGCACGGACGCACGCTTCGCAACCGTTGATCGCGCTGACGGCGAGGCAGTACAGCTCGAAGTCGGCCTTGCTGCCTGCCGGCTTGCCGATCCAGCCCATGCGCAGCCGCGCCGGTTTCTGGCTGTAGACGTCCTTCCCGATCATGTGGCGGAATCGGTAATAGACGTTGTTCATTCCCATCAACGCCGCCGCAGCCTGTGCGTCGGCGATGGCCGCTTCGCCGGCGTGCGCCTTCGCATCCGCGAGAACGGCTTCGACGAGGTCGGGGTGCCTGGTGGCCATGGCCGTCGCGATCGCCGTCCCCCAGGTCTGCTCCGCCGAGAGGGTTCCCGGCTGGAGCACGGACTGGAGGTTCAGCTTGATGTCGCGGGCCGTCTCCGGCAACGCGTTTCGAAGCTGGTCGAGGTGTTCCATTACGCGGCCTTCCCGAGCGTCTCGCCGCCCTTCGTCCAGTTGCACGGGCACAGCTCGTCCGTCTGGAGTGCGTCGAGAACGCGCACGACTTCGTCGACGCTGCGGCCGACCGAAAGGTCGTTCGCGCTCGCCCAGCGGATGATGCCGTCGGGATCGACGATGAAGGTCGCGCGCAGGGCCACGCCGGCGTCCTTGTGCAGGATGCCGAGCGCGGTCGACAGTTCCTTCTTCGTGTCGGCGAGCATCGGGAACGGCAGGCTCTTCAGATCCGCGTGATTCTGCCGCCACGCGAGGTGGACGTAGTGCGTATCCGTCGATGCGCCGAGCACCTGGGTGTCGCGATCGAGGAAATCCTGGTTCCGTCGACCGAATTCGGCGATCTCCGTGGGGCAGATGAATGTGAAGTCCATCGGCCAGAAGAACACGACGCGCCACTTGCCGGGGTACGACGCGTTCGTCAGCGTCGCGAACTCCTTGCCCGGCTCGATGTCGACAACCGCCTGCAGCGAAAACTCCGGAAATGTGTCTCCAATCGTCAGCATGTTGCTTCTCTCCCTTTTCTGTATTGATCCTAAATTTGGATCGGTTCTAACCAGCAGCGAAAAAAAAAGCCTACCGTCTACGGCGAATGCACCGGTTGGCACTTAGCGCACAGGCCGCGGAGCGTGACTTCGTAACTCTGTATCTCCTGCCGGCCCGGAAGCGCGCAGAACGCGACGTTCCCGACCGTGTCGAACTCGACGTCGTCGATCCGCCCGCAAGAGCGGCACACGAAATGATGATGGCTCGTCGTGTTCGGATCGAAACGGACGTCGCCGCCCTCGAACACCTCCCGGACCATCCCGGCGGACTTGAGCCAGTGGAGCGTGTTGTAGACCGTCGCCCGCGACGTCATCGGAAAACGGGCGTTGACCGCAGACAGGATGTCATCGGCCGTCGGGTGGTTCTCGGCCGCCTGCAGGTAATCGACGATCATCCGCCGTTGCGGGGTCATCTTCAGACCTCGAACGCGTGTCATCTCCTCGACGGCTTCGTGGCTCAATCTCGACATCGAGGCTTAGACTAGTTCTAAACTTGGAAGCCGTCAAGAACTTTTTTTTCGTCCCGCCGAAGACTGGTGATGGCAATGCCGAGATTGCAGTAAGCTGCCGGGAACAGTTCCGAAACGGGGGAACGAATTGTGTCGACCGATACGAACCTGGCGCTGGTGCGGCGCCTGTACGACGCGTTCGCTGAAACGGACATCCTCGCGCTCCTTACGGCGCTCCACGACGACATCGAGTGGGTGATGCCGGGGCCGCCTGAGGTCCTGCCGTTCGCAGGGACGTGGAGAGGACGCGAGGCGGTCGGCCGGCTTCTCGCCGTGCTTTCAGGCACTCTCGTATTCGAGGTTTTCGAAGCTCGAAGGTTCCTTGCCGACGGCGACACGGTTGTCGTGATTGGACACAGCCGCGATCGAATGCTCGCGACCGGCCGAATCGTCGAGATCGACTGGGTCGCCATCATCGAGGTCCGCGACGGCAAGGTCGTTCGCTACCAGGTCTACGAGGACACGGCTGCGTTCGTCGCCGCCCTCGAGCCAATCCCGGCGTAAAGTCCTTTCTGCGTTCTACGTCGTAGCGCCGTAGCTCTCGAGCAATGCGATGACATCGCTCGAGCCACTCTCCTGAGCGAACGTCAGCGGCTTACGTCCGTCGTCGGCCATTCCATCCACGTCGGCACCGTGTGCGATCAACCTGTCGACGAGCGTGAAGTTGCCCTGCCTCGCAGCCTCGTGCAGCGGCGTGAAACCGGCCATCTGCCGGACGTTCGGCTCGGCCCCGAGCTCCAGCAGGTCGCAGGCGAAGTCCGTCTGCCCGGCCGCCGCCGCCGCGTGCAGGGGCGTTACCTGCATGGCGTTCCTGGCGGCCTGGTTGATGTCGGCACCGTGATCCACGAGCACGTGCGCCGTGTCGGGATGACCGAAAAACACGGCCAGCCCGAGCGGATAGAAGCCGTCCGGTGCATAGGCCGTCACGAGCGAGCGATCCTCGGCCAGGAGCTCACGCACGCGATCCGTCCGTCCCGTCGCCGCGGCCTCCCAGATGTTGAGCGGCGCACCCGCATCGAGAATCGCGTCCGCCACGTCGCGCTTCTGACAGTAGAGCGCCATCAGGACCGCCGAAACGCCGCTTTCGTTCGCGGTGCCGGCGAGCGACGGGTCCCCGGCGAGCGCAGCGCGGACCCGGTCCACGTCTCCCGCCGCGATTGCCGCGAAGAACTCGGTCGTGTCAGCCACTTCTTCCTACCTCCGTCCAATCGGCGGGCGCTGCGGCGGTGGAAATCCAGACTGACCCGGCTGCCTGGGCGTCGCACCCGGTGGAGGACCCGGCCGCGGAACAGCCCCCGGCGGGCCTCCGATCGGAGGGATTCCGCCGATGGCGGCTCCCGGGCCCCCCGCCACGAGACGTTCGAAGACCGTCTTGTCGGTCGCCTTCGTCATTGCGTCCTCAGCAGTGATCTTGCCGGCCTGCACGAGCGCGACGAGCGCCTGATCCATCGTCTGCATGCCTTCGCCCGATCCGGACTGCATGTAGGACGGGATCATCGACGTCTTGCCCTCGCGGATGATGTTGCCGAGCGCCCGGCCACCAATGAGGATCTCGACGGCCGCGCAGCGCTTGTTGTCCGTCGTCTTCACGAGCTGCTGCGCCACGACGCCGCTGAGCGAGTCGGCAAGCATCGCCCGAACCTGGTTCTGTTCCTCTGGCGGGTATGCATCGATGATTCGATCCACCGTCTTGATTGCGCTGTTCGTGTGCAGCGTCCCGAACACGAGCAGTCCACACGCCGCCGACGTCAGCGCGAGAGAGATCGTCTCCAGGTCGCGCATCTCGCCGACGAGGATGATGTCGGGATCCTGGCGTCCCGCCACGCGCAACGCGCTGGCGAAGTTCTCGGTGTGCGCTCCAACCTCGCGCTGCGTGATGAGGCACTTCTTCGGCTGGTGAATGAACTCGAGAGGATCTTCGATCGTGAGAATGTGCGCCTCGCGCGTCTCGTTGATGTGGTCGATCATTCCCGCGAGCGTGGTCGACTTGCCGCTGCCGGTCGGGCCAGTCACCAGGATCAGTCCCGCGGGCATCTCGGCGAGCTTGCGGACCGACGGCGGCATGCCGAGCTCCTCGAGCGTCATGATGTCGGTCGGAATGATCCGAAACACCGCGCCGAGCCCGCGATGCTGGTGCATCACGTTCGCGCGGAACCGCGCGAGACCGGGCAACTCGTAGGCAAAGTCGAGATCCAGGTGCCGCTCGACCTGTTCCTTCTGCGCGGGCGTGAGGATCTCGACGATGAGCTCCTCGGCCTTCGACGCCGTCAATCGCTCGTGTTCCGTTTCGACAAGGTCGCCGCGTGTGCGCAGCATCGGCGGGCGGCCGACGACGATGTGGAGATCCGAGGCGCCCCGGTCCTGCATTTCGTGGAAGAGGGAATCGAGTCGGGCCATTCGTGCCTCACGTTCGAGCAGACTTGCTGATTTTCGGGACAGCGTTCAGACGCGTCGACCACCCGGGGCCGGTATCTCGACGCCCGGTGCGCCCCCGGCCTTCGGTCGCAACCGTGCCTCCATCGCCTTCGGGTCCTGCGAATACCGCAGCGCGTTCTCGGGGCCGATCCTTCCTGCCGAGTAGAGATCGAATAGGGAATCGTCCATCCGCTGCATGCCGATGTTGCGGCTCGTCTGCATCACCGACGGCAGCTGGAACGTCTTGCGCTCACGGATGAGATTCGCGACGGCCGCCGTCCCGATCAGCACTTCGCACGCAAGCACCCGTCCTTCGCCATCCGTGGTCGGGACGAGCTGCTGCGAGACGATGCCCCGAAGCGACTCGGACAACATCGTACGAATCTGCGCCTGCTGACCCGCCGGAAACGAGTCGAGTATGCGGTCGATCGTCTGCGCGGCACTCGACGTCATGAGCGACCCGAAGACGAGGTGGCCCGTCTCGGACGCCGTGATTGCAAGTGCGATCGTCTCGAGGTCGCGCATTTCGCCAACCACGATCACGTCGGGATCCTCGCGCAAAGACGCGCGCAGCGCGTTCGCGAACGACTTGGTGTGTTTTCCGACCTCGCGCTGGTTCACGACCGCGACCTTGATCGGATGGACGAACTCGATCGGATCCTCGACCGTGATGATGTGGTGCGGCTTCTCAGAGTTGATCAGGTCGACGAGACACGCGATCGTCGTCGACTTGCCCTGGCCAGCGGGACCGGTGATGAGCACCAGTCCGTTGTGGTGCCTGGTGAGCTGCAGAATCGACTGCGGCAGGCCGAGCTGCTCGAAGGTCGGGATCGCATCCGGTACGATGCGGAACGTTGCATCGATGCCCCTGTGTTGCCGGCAGACGTTGGCCCGGAAGCGCCCCACACCCTTGATCTCGTAACTGAAGTCGAGGTCGTTGGTCTCGAGAAAGCGCTCCTGCTGTTCGGGCGTGAGGATCTCGAGGATCATCGACTCGACTTCCTCGGCCGAGTGGTTGCGCACTCCGAGTTGCTGCAGTCGTCCGTATCGGCGCATCTGCACCGGTGAACCCGACGGCACGTGGATGTCGGAGGCGTTCTGCCAGACGGCCTTCTCGATGAGCTTGTGAATCCGCCCGCCCGTGTCCTCGGAGAGCATCTCGGTCAGGCCGTGCACGAGCAGTGGGTCGCGCGCCGGCAGGGGCGCGAGCTCCGGCGATCCGGCAAATCCGGTCTCGACGATCGACCCGTCGCCCATGAGGTGTGCCTCGCCGCCGAAGTCAGTCCCACTCCGCCGGCTGACGACGGGCTCGAGGGAACGGAGGTTCATCCGGAACGACGGCTTTCCGAAAATGTCTCGGACGTCGAGGTTCTCTCCACGCACGATGATCGTCGGCTCGTCGTTCTGATCGAAGAGAACATAGATCGTGTCGGCGTCGAACTGGACGACGCGCAACGTGTGGCCGGAGATCATCCGCTCTCTGGCGAGCGACCGGCCGTGGCGCTCGAAGGACTGGTACCCGCCGCCGGCAGTGCGCTCGAGATCGAACTGCATGCCGAGTCCGCCGGATCCGCCACCGCCGCCGAAGTTCTCGAGGTTCGGGTCGACGGTCCGCACTGACGTGGAGTCCTTCTCGTCGGCCCACGGCGCCGAGGCGCCCTCGGTGCGGTCGTAGACGATCTCGTTCTTCCCGATGTCGTACTTGAGCAGGACCGTTCCGGTGCCGCTGATGACGTTCACCTGGTCGCCTGCAACCGTCACCGCCGTCCGCTGGCCGTCGCCGATGGCAAGCGAATACTTGTCGCGCGCCGACGCGAGCAGCGCAATGCGCAGTCCGCTCTTCAGCGTCGACTCGGCGATGATCTTGCCCGCTGCGTAGACCGACGACACGACCTCGGGACGATGCGTGTCTTCGTGCTCGATCTCGAGCTCGGGATCGAAGCTCGCCGTCGTCGAATATGCGGCCTTGTCGGTAACCTCCCAGATCTTCACCGTGCCGTCTCCGCCGCATGACGCCATCCGATGTCCGTCGCGCGAAAAAACCGCGCACGCCACATAGTCCTGGTGCCCCGACAACACGCGGACCTTCTCCATCGTCTCGATCGCCCAGACGTTGATGAGGTGGTCGGCGCCGGCGGTCACGATGTGCAGTCCGTCGGGCGCATAGTTCACCGAGTTCGCGGCGCCCTCGTGCGCGACGACGCGGAAGAGCATTCGGCCCGAGTCGACTTCCCAGAACGAAAGTCCGCCGTCCTTGCACGCAGTCACGACGAAGTGATCGTCGGGCGAGAACGCCGCCGACAGGACGTCGTCCGCGTGGCCGCCGAAAGTAACGAGCGGCGTGCCAGTTTCGGTCGACCAGATGCGCGCGGCACCGTCAGAACCGCACGTCAGCAGCCGTTCGCCGAGCGACGAAAACGTCGCACCCCAGACCCAGCCCGTATGCGCCGCGAGATCGCGCTCGATCTTCTTTTCCTTGAGGTCGAAGATGCGGACGTGACCGTCGCCGCCGGCCGTGACGAGACGCCGTCCGTCGGGAGAGAAAACGACAGTGCTGACGTTTTTTCCGGGGTGAGCCTGGATGGTCCCGAGGATCTGTCCCGTCTCGACGGTGAAGAGCTTCGCCGAGCCGTCGCGAGAGCCCGAGGCGATGTGTTGGCCGGACGGCGCGAAGCAGACCGAGTTGATCCATTCGCCGTGTTCGGCGGTTCCGATCTGTCCCGGGTCGGCGACGCTCCAGATGCGGACCGAGCCGTCGCCTCCGCCCGACGCAAGCAGTTTCCCGTCGCGCGAAAAGGCTACGGAGTTGACGTCATAACTGTGCCCGGCGAGGGTCTTGAGCAGATTGAAGTCGATCGGCATGGAGCGGGCCTCCAGCACTCGATTGGTGCTGCTGTCTCGCGATTCGGGAGAGCGAACAGGGTGCGAATGGGGACGGTGGGAATCGAACCCACACGACCGTAAGGTCACGGGATTTTGAGACCCGCGCGTCTACCGGTTCCGCCACATCCCCTTCTGAAAAGAACCCGATACAGGCGCCGGGAGTGTAGCAGCGGCCCCCGGCGAGCGTCAAAGAGACGAGAGTGGACAGGATTGGCAGGCTTGTCCGAGGACTTACAGGAAGCAGGAAGATGCCAACTGTCTTCCTAAACCCTCTAGAAATCCCGCCAATCCGCAAGAAATCCTGTTCATCCTGTCAACTCTCACCGTACCCACAACTTGTCGGCGCGACAACAACCAACGTACACTGCCATTCTGGGTTCGTTGTCAGCGGGAGCGCACCGTGTTCACCTTTTCGGACATCTGGGAGCTCGTCAGGAACGTCGAGTACAGCGATCTGCTCGACTTTCTCATCGTGTTCGTCCTCGTCTACGAGCTGCTCAAGCTCGTGCGCGGGACGCGTGCGGTTCCCGTATCGTTCGGCATCGTCGTCATCGCCCTCATCTACCAGGCGGCGAAGTGGTTCGACCTCCGCATCGTCCAGGCCATCCTCGCCTACGCACTGAACTACTCGCCGATCGCGATCATCGTCCTCTTCCAGACCGAAATCCGCGCCGCGCTGATGCACATCGGCAAGACACTTCGAAATCCAGTCCGCCTGCGCGAGCGCGCGCTCGCGCAACACGCCAACTTCGACGAGATCGTCCTCGCGGCGACGGGACTCGCTTCGCGCAAGATCGGCGCGCTCATCGTCATCGAGCGCGAAGTCGGACTGCAGAACATCATCGACCTCGGCGTGAAGATGGACGCCGTGCTGACCTACGACCTGCTCGTCACGATCTTCGACACGCACACGCCGTTGCACGATGGCGCGGTGATCATCCGCGGCGACCGGATCGCCGCCGCCGGGTGCTTTCTGCCATTGACGCTCAACCCGAGGCTCTCGAAGGAGCTCGGCACGCGCCACCGCGCCGCGATCGGCATCACGGAGGACGGTGACGCTGTTGCGGTCGTCGTGTCGGAAGAGACGGGCACGATCAGCTTCGTCTCGAGCGGCGCAATCGCGCGAAACCTCGACAGTGCGCGCCTGCGCGAGTCATTGCGGCGCGCGTTCACGCCGCGGGGACCGATCGGAAACGTCATTCCCGTGAAGGGAAAGCGTCGACGGCGTCGCAAGCAGCCCGACATCGAGACGACCGCCGAGATGGCGAGCGAGGTGTCGTCCGGCGGTTGAGGCCGCTCGACGCCGAACGAGAACGACTTGGCAACCACCGACAAGACCGAGAGAACGCTCAGCGCACGCCTGATGGCGCGTTTGCGCGACTACCTCTTCGCCGACGCGAAGCTCAAGCTGCTCGCGCTTCTGGTCGTGCTCGTCATCTGGTTCTCGGTCGCGGGACAGACGCGGCAGGCCGCTCCGATCACGATCCAGAACGTCGCCGTGACGCTCGACAGTCTTCCGGCGCAATACGCGGTGACGAGCACGGATCCGACCGAGGTGAGCGTGACCGTGCAGGGTCCGGAAGACCTGCTTCGCGAGCTGCGCATCGCCGTGGCGACGCGGTCGAGCGACATGATGGCGCACGCGGATCTCTCGAAACTCACGGAGGGCGTGCAGCTTGCGAGGCTGACGGTCCGGGGGCTGCCCGATGGAGTGTCGCTCAAGAAGATCGAGCCCGACTCGGTCCGCGTGACCCTCGACCCGATCCGGACGAAGGTCGTGGCCGTGGAGCCGCGATTCGCCGGCACGCTGCCGGACGGATACAAGCTCACGGCGGCTACGACCGAGCCGCAGTCGGTGACACTGTCGGGGCCGCAGACCATCCTGGACACCATCGACAAGGTGACGACGACGACGGTGAGCCTGAACAACCGGACCGCGTCTTTCGACGAACCGGTCGACGTCGACATTTCGACCGGCGACATCCTGGTCAGGGACAAGGTCGTGCTGAAGGTGCAGATCGCGGAGGACCAGGGGACGAGGAAGTTCACGGTGCCGGTGACGATCGAGGGCGGTGACGGTTTGACCGGGGCTTTGACGTTCGAGCCGGCAACCGTGACGGTGACGCTAAAGGGACCGATGCCTGCGCTGCTGCGGATCACGGAGTTCGACATAGTGGCGGCTATTTCGGGGTCGGGAAACGTGAACCGGACTTCGGTGACGCCGCAGATCACCGTGTCGGGGCCGATGGCGCCGCGGGTGGAGGTCGAGAGCGTGAGTCCGGCGGCGGTGCGGGTCAGGCGCTGACTTTCCTCGAGGGACCTGTTCTTCCTTTGCGCCTTTGCGTCGGTCCTCTGCGCCTTTGCGAGATATTCGGCCTCGAGACAGTTTCTCGCAGAGGCGCAAAGGACCGACGCAGAGGCGCAAAGGAAGAACCGGGATTCAGGAAGAACGCGTGCGCCCCGCCACCTTCAGCTTCTCCACCACCGCGCGATTCGACTCCAGGAACCGCACGTCGTCGAGCTCCTCCGCCGTCACCCACGCAACGTCACCCGCATCCAGCAACTGCAACTCGCCTCCCGTCCACCGGCACCAGTAGAACACCACGAAAACCGCCGTTGTCTCGCTCCGCGCGACGTTGACCGCGTGGAAAGGATCGCCGACCGCGATCTCGATCCCGAGCTCCTCGCGGACTTCCCTCGCCAGCGCGTCTTCGGGCGACTCACCGAATTCGACCTTGCCGCCCGGGAACTCCCACCACCCGGCCATGAATTTCCCGACCGGCCTCTCGGCAATGAGGATGCGCCCGTCCTCGCCCTCGATCATCGCCGCCACGACCACCTGCGTCTGAGGTTCCATGGCCGCCCACAGTACCAGAACCACGAGCGAGTCGAGCGAGTCGAGGGGCCGGCCGTTCGCCCCTGGCGCGTCGGGTCTTACGGACGCCCCCTCGCTACGCTCGGGGCTCTGGTGTACGCCTTACACTCTCGTCCTTGACTCGCCCATGCCCGTCCATATAATGCCCTGTTCTTCCGCACGCCATCTCTTCTCGTGCGGGCATCTGTACACCGCAGCTTCCTGGAGGAAACGCGACACACATGGACGCAAAGACGGTCATGCATTTCGCCGTCGACCAGCAGGTGAAGTTCGTCGACATCCGGTTCACCGACCTTCCCGGCTCGTGGCATCACCTCACATTCCCGATCTCGCAGATCAACGAGAGCACCTTCGAAGAAGGCCTCGGGTTCGACGCATCCAGCCTTCGCGGCTGGGCGTCGATCCACGAATCGGACATGCTGATGATCCCCGATCCGACGCGCTTCTGGGTGGATCCGTTTTTCGAAGAGCCCACTCTCTGCCTGTTCGCGAACATCGTTGACCCGCTGACCAAAGAAGGCTACGGCCTCGATCCGCGATCGGTCGCCCGCCGCGCGGAGGCCTACCTCAACTTCACTGGAATTGCCGAAGGCTGCTTCTTCGGCCCCGAAGCCGAGTTCTTCATCTTCGACAAGGCGTCGTACCACAACCGTCCCGAGTCGTCGGGATACGATCTCGACAGCGGCGAGGGACACTGGAACTCGGGACGGGCCGAAGAGAACCTCGGCTACCGGATCCGCCAGAAGGAAGGCTACGTGCCTCTTCCGCCGGCGGACTCGCTCCACGACCTGCGCTCCGATATCTCCCAGAACCTCCAGGACGTCGGCATCGAGCCGGAGTGCCACCACCACGAAGTGGCCTCTGGCGGACAGTGCGAGATCGACTTCAGGTTCGGAACGCTGCTTGGCACCGCCGACAACGTCATGCTGTTCAAGTACATCGTCCGCAACACGGCGTATTACT
>CAZXLQ010000145.1:0-12181 GCA_964641945.1 uncultured Clostridia bacterium | reverse complement strand
GATCGCCGAAGGCTTGATACCTGCGAGATGTCGCAACGACCGATATCGCGACCAATCTGCGGCATTCCGGAACATCGCCGAAAGCGCTCATCGACCGCGGAGCGCGGGGCGTAGCGCCGCTTTGGATCGATCACAGGCTGCGGACTTCAGGAGGATGGGCCAAAGCGGCGCTGCGCGCCGCACCCCAAGGCGCTTCGCGCATTGCCGGACAGAAAGTGTCCGCAAAACGCGAATTGCGACTGCCTTGACGCGTCGTTTCGGCGCCCGGTAGGTTCATTGGTCCGGCGATGACACGGGAGCGCGACCGGAGTGGCTCCGTGCTCGTCGTCCCGGAGAGCAATACCGTTCCGGAGGTGACCATGGCTCTTGCGAATCCCCAGAGGGATGTCTGCGTTGGCGTCGAACTGGACCGCAAATCCGTCGTCGGTGACGACGTCGATGCATTCGGTCCGCTGCACATCCTTGCGTTCGAGAATGCGAAGCTCGGCGCGAAGGCGATACTCGTGACGCACAACATCGCTCGCGGTCCTGCCATCGGCGGATGCCGATTCGCGCCCGATGTCACCCCGCGCGAAGTCTATGAGCTCGCACGAGCGATGACCTGGAAAAACGCGGCGGCCCTCATTCCGCACGGTGGGGCGAAATCGGCGATCGTCGCCAATCCCGTCGATTTCCCGCAGGGCTCGCCGCAACGACGTGAGCTCATCGAATGGTATGCCGACTGCGTCGCGCCCTACGCCGAGTACATTCCCGGTCCGGACATGGGAACCGACGAGCGCGACATGGACATTATCTTCGAGCGAAACGCGCGCTCGATCGGCCGGACCGACGGCATTCCGCTCGACCAGCTCGGACTGACGGCGCTCGGCGTGATGCACACGCTCAAGCTGCTCGTCGAGGGTGGTTTCGTCGACGGGCTCACGTCGGTCGCCGGCTCGACGATGTCGGTCGAGGGCTTCGGCAACGTCGGCGCCGCGCTCGCACGCTTCGCCGCCCAGGACGGCGTGAAGCTCATCGCCGCGAGCGACCTGCCGGACGCCACGCGCAACTACGGCGGCGTCGTCCACCATCCGGATGGCCTCGATCTCGCGAGGCTGCTTGCCTTGCGGGACGCCGGGAAGTCGATCATCGAGACGGACCAGCCCGGAGCGCAGGTTTTCGCCGGCAGGGCCGAGCTCAAGCGCATCTTCGCATTCGAGGCAGACATCGTCGTGCCTGCGGCGAGAACGAACTCGGTGGATCTCGAGACGGCGAAGTCCATGCGCGCGAAGCTGGTCCTCGAAGCCGCCAACGCTCCGCTTACGGACGAGGCCGAGCATTACCTGCACGATCATGGAGTCGTAGTCGGCACGGACTACATCGTGAACTGCGGCGGAGTCATCGGCGGCGCCGAGGGCTGGGCCGAACTGCAGAACCCGCTCGACGCGCTTCGAATTCCGGCTGCGGTCGCCCGGATCATCACTGCGGTCACCAAGAACATCCCCGCGATTCACGAGCTCTCGAGGTCGAAGGGAATCACGCCTCGCGCTGCCGCCGCGGAAATCGTCGAGGATCGCATCGCCTGAGGAGTGTTCTCCCTCCGCGTCTCGGTGTCTCCGTGTCTCTGCGTGCGAAGCGCCTGAAGAGCTTCGCACACGAAGACTCAGAGAAACCGAGGCGCGGAGGGAGCGGCATCGGCGTCACTACTCGCCCGTCGCTTTTTCGCCGGCCGGGAACTTTCCTTCGCAGTGTACGATAGTACGCGTGAATGCGTGGGGGGCCCCGCAATGACCGACGAGGAGTTGATGTCCGCGTTTCAGGGCGGCGATGACGCGGCGTTCGAGCAGCTCTATGGCCGGTATCGTCGGTCGATCTACCAGTACGTCTTCCGGCGGCTGGTCAATGCGTCGCGAGCGGAAGAGCTCACGCAAGAGGTGTTCATGGGACTGATACGGTCACGCGGGTCGTGGAGGCAGGAGGCGTCTTTCAAGACCTACCTCTATCGAATTGCCTTCAACCAGTGCGCAAGCGAGGCGCGCCGGGCCGACTTTCGCGTGGTCGATTCCCTGGAGCGCGAGGACGGTTCGACGATCGACGTCGAGGACGGCGGGCTCGGGCCGGACGGACATGCAACGCTCCATCAGGAAGCCGCATTCGTCGTCGAGGCGCTCGACAAGATCGATCCCGAGCAACGCGAAGCCATCGTGCTTCGCGAGTACCAGGGACTGAGCTACGAAGAGATCGCGGAGATCACGGGAGTGGCGGTCGGAACGGTAAAGTCGCGGATCTTCCGGGGAAAGCTGGACCTGCGGCGGCATCTCGAGCCGCTGCTTGGCGTGGAGCGTGGGGACGATCACGGCGGGCGCGTCATTCCGATGCGGTCGCCGGGTCGCTAGCGGAAGGGCAGAGCGGAGACGACGATGAACTGCGGAATGAAAGACGACATGCTGCTGGCGTGGGTCGATGGCGACCTCGACCCGGCCGGGCGCGCGCGCGTCGCGGAGCATATCGTCGGCTGCGTCGACTGCCATCGCACGATCGGAGATCTTAAGGACGTGACCGGGGCACTGGAGAAGTGGGGGGCACCGGAGCCGGAAGCTCTTCCGACGGCGCGCGAACTGCTGGACAGGGTTGGCCCCGTGCCCTCGTCAGCCGCGCCGGGCTCGGGCGGCTGGAGAGACCTCGTTCGCCGGTACGGTGCGGTCGCCGGGATTGCGCTGTTCGCTGCCGTCGCGGGCCTCGTAGTATTCCCCCGGTACGTGCCGTCCGAAAAGGGCGGCTTCAATGCTCCGGTCGTCGGTGAGTCGGCAACCGCGACGAGTGCGCCGCGCGCGTCGGACGGCACAACTCCGCCGTCAGCCAATCAGGCTTCGAATTCGGCGGGCGACTCGCCATCCGGTGACTCGCAGGAAGTAGCGGCGGACAAGTCTGCGGACGAACAGACCGCGCCGGAGAAGTCGGGTCTCGTCGGTCAAACCGAGGCCGATTCCAATGTGAGTGCCGCCACGACGGCGGATGGCGCCGGACAGGGCGGGGAGACGGCGGCAGCGGCAGAACAGCCGGCTCCAGCGCCGCCGCCTGCCGCAGGACCTGGAGAGCCCGCGCGACAACCGGCAGCCGAGCCGGCCGAGTCCACCGTCGCGCCCGGCCGCGACGATGACGCTGGCGCAAAGGCAGATTCGAAAATCGCGGCTGGTCGTGCCGCGCCGGCTGCGCCGAAACCGGCCGCGAGAAGCGCCGGACGTCGCGAGTCGGAATCCGCAGTCGTTCACCGCGCCGACGTTTCGATCACCGGAACCGAAGCAGCGGGCATTGCAGACCGCGTCGCAGCGGCGGCCCGCGCCGAAAACGGTTCGGTTACCAAGCGATGGACGCGGTCCAAGGACAGTGACGGGGATACGGTGACCGTTGAGCTCAGCGTGCCGGCCGAGAATTTCGAGCGGACGATCTCGCGTCTGCGCGGAGTCGGGAACGTGCAGTCCGTGCGGCGGTCTGCGATCGACCTGTCGGGCCGACTCGCCGAGATCAACGACGAGATGGCCGAGGAACGGAAGAACGAAGACGCGCCCGCCGATACCCGCAAGGCGAAGAAGTCGTCCAGGGAATCGCTCGAGCGCGAGCGTCGCAGCCTGGCTGCCCGGGCCGAGCGTGCGATCATCACGGTGACGATCGTCGGCAAGCAGTGAGCCGCGAGCGATAGCGAGCGTCCCCCGGACGGTCGATCGGTTCCGATCTCTTCTGTCCCTACGCAACGATGAGTCTGCGATTTCACGGACTGTCCGTGGGACGCTCGCTACCGCTCGCGGCTCGAGGAACGGGGACACGGCCGAGCGTCCTGCCTGGTAGTGCGGGGGCTCCCCGTTTCCCCCCGTTTTTTGAGCCGCGCGCGGTAGCGGGCGTCCCCCGGACGGTCGATCGGTTCCGATCTCTTCTGTCCCTACGCAACGATGAGTCTGCGATTTCACGGACTGTCCGTGGGACGCTCGCTACCGCTCGCGGCTCGAGGAACGGGGACACGGCCGAGCGTCCTGCCTGGTAGTGCGGGGGCGATCCTCTCCGCAACACTGTCCGTGGGACGCTCGCTACCGCTCGCGGCTCGTATCGCCCGCCGGCTGCGACGTGACCTGCACCGCGTAGATGAAATCGCCCGTCTTCATCTCGTTGTCGTTGCCGACGTTGCCGGCCACGTACATCGTCAGGGGCCCCTTGTCCTTCTTCGGAGCCTTCCAGTTGAAGGTCCAGGTCGCCGAGCCGCGTTGCCCGTCATACGACCCGGCCTTCTTCTGCACGATGTACTCACGAGTCGTCAGAAAGACGCCGGGCACAACCTTGGTCGTATCGCGGTCGACGGCAATCAGCCTGCCGGCACGTTTCCTACGGTCCGACAGCACGGTCGCCTCGAAGCCCCAGACCTCGCCGCTGTCACTGGCGAGCGTCACGGTAACCGCATAAGTCTCGCCGGGCACATAGACCTCCGGAAACCCCGTCACCGTCAGCAGTCCGCCCGGCACGTTAAGCGGGAACGAATCGTGGCAGTGCCTGCAGGTGTCCTCGCCAGGCGCTCCCGTGAAGCCGCCAAACGGTCCCTTCGACGCCGCCATCCCGGCATCCGGTGCCACAGCCGTGCCGACTGCAATAGCTAGCCCGATCAGCACGAGCGCTGCGAGCTTCGGCAGTCGTCTGTTGCCTCTTTTCGTCACGATGCAGTCAGGATAGGCCGGCGCTCGCCAACGCGTCAATCCGGCCCCGACTGCCCGTTTCCGAGTCACCGGAGCGTGTGGTACAAATCCGGGTTCGCACGACGGCCGAATCGGCCGCACACTGCACGCCGGCGTTGGGAAACCGCGCCGCCTCCAGAGAAAGGAGCGCCAAAGCGCCATGATGTCGCCGTTCAAGAACGAACCCTTCACCGACTTCTCCACCGCTGAAAACGCAGCGGCGATGCGCGAAGCGCTCGCCGACGTCACGAGCCAGCTCGGTCGCGAATATCCGCTCGTCGTCAACGGCGAACACATCACGACCGGCTCGCTTCTCGTCTCGACGAACCCGTCGAATCCCGAGCAGGTCGTCGGGTCCGTGAATCTGGCCGATCAGGAGATCGCGAGCCGCGCGCTCGAGGCCGCCTGGGCCGCGTTCGATTCGTGGAAACGACTCCCGGCCGAAGAGCGCGCCGGATACCTGTTCAAGGCCGCTGCCGAGATGCGGCGCCGAAAGCACGAGTTCTCGGCGTGGATGGTGCTCGAGGTGGGCAAGAGCTGGGCCGAAGCCGATGCGGACACGGCCGAAGCAATCGACTTCATGGAGTTCTACGGTCGGGAGGCGCTGCGATACGCAGGTCCCCACGGCGTGACCCCGTCACCTCTTCCCGGCGAGGAGAACACTTTCTTCTACGTCCCTCTCGGCGTGGGGCTGGTCATCCCGCCCTGGAACTTCCCGCTCGCGATCACGGTCGGGATGATGACGGCCGCTGTGGTCTCGGGAAACTGCGTTCTCGTCAAGCCATCGAGTGAATCACCCATCATCGCGGCCAAGTTCGTCGAGCTGATGGAAGAAGTCGGACTGCCCAGCGGCGTCATCAATTTCGTACCAGGAAGCAGCTCGAAGATCGGCGACTTCCTCGTGGGTCATCCGAAGATCCGGTTCATCTCGTTCACCGGCTCGCGTGAAGTCGGTCTGCACATCAACGAGCTCGCGGCCAAGACCGCGGAAGGTCAGATCTGGATCAAGCGCGTCGTTGCCGAGATGGGCGGAAAGGACACGATCGTCGTCGACGAGACGGCGAACCTCGACTCGGCTGCCGAGGGCATCGTCGCCGCAGCGTTCGGGTTCTCGGGTCAGAAGTGCTCGGCGTGTTCGCGCGCGGTCATCGTCGACAGTGTCTACGACGAAGTGCTCGCGAAGATCGTCGAACGGACCAAGGCCGTGACGGTCGGCGACCCGGCGGTCGGCGGCGTCTCGACCGGTCCCGTCGCAAGTAAGAGCCAGTACGCTACCGTTCTCGACTACATCGAGATCGCGAAGAGCGAGGGACGGCTTGTCGCGGGCGGCGCAAAGGCCGAGGAGGCCGGATCCGGCTACTTCATTCAGCCGACGGTCGTCGCCGACGTAGACCCGAAGGCGCGCATCGCCCAGGAGGAGATCTTCGGACCGGTGCTCGCCGTCATCAAGGCGAAGGACTTCGACGACGCGCTCGCAATCGCGAACAACACGGAGTTCGGACTCACTGGCGCGCTTTATTCAGGCGATCCCGCGAGACTCGAGCGGGCGCGGACGGATTTTCACGTCGGCAATCTCTACCTGAACCGAAAGTGCACTGGCGCGCTCGTCGACGTTCACCCGTTCGGCGGCTTCAACATGTCCGGCACCGACTCAAAGGCCGGCGGCCGCGACTACCTGCTGCTCTTCCTGCAGGGCAAGAGCGTCGCCGAGAAGAAATAGGCGACGCCCCCGGGGGCGCCTCGGCGAATGCACGCCCGGCCAGACACACGACCAACGGCTGCACCGAACGGCCGGTACACGGAACCCGCAAGGGGGATTCGTGTACCGGCCTCTCCCTTGCCGCCGGGGGATGCACGCGAAGGTGTCCGCGAGTTCTACCGGCCGGGGCCGCTCGACGAGTACACCTTTACGCAGCGGCTCACCATTCGGGTCGCGGCGATCGCCTGCCAGGCGCTCATCGCGATCATCGGTCCTACGTTGCGGTGGGAATTCCGCGGGGCCGAACACCTGGATGCGATTTATGAGTCGGGCAGGCTGCCGATCTACTGCTTCTTCCACAATCGAATCCTCGCCACGACCTGGTTCTGGCGGCGGCGCGACATAGTCGTGATGACGAGCAAGAGTTTCGACGGCGAGTGGATCGGGCGCTGTATCCAGCGATACGGATACGGCGCGGCGCGCGGATCGTCGACGCGAGGCGCCGTCGGCGCGCTGATCGGGCTCAATCGCGCAATGCGCGCCGGCTTCGAGGTCGCGTTCACTGTCGACGGACCGAAGGGACCACTTTATGTCGTGAAGCCCGGGCCTGCCTCGGTCGCTCGAAAGACGGGCAACCCGATCCTCCCGGTCTCGCTCATCCTGGCCAGATACTGGGAGGTAGGTTCGTGGGACCGGTTCCAGATTCCAAAGCCCTTCTCTCGAGCGATGGCCATCGCCGCGCCACCCATCGACGTCGACCGAAACGCCGACGACGAGGGCCTCGAGCGGGCGCGAGAGGCCGTGCAGCATGCGCTTGACGAGCTTCGGCGGATGTACGATTGATGCACAATCCAAGGTAGAGGGAGAGAACGATGAGCGGAGACTTCAGCGGAAAGCGCGTCCTGTTGACCGGAGGATCGCGTGGCATCGGACGGGCCACCGTCCTCGAGTTCGCCAAGCGAGGCGCCAACGTCGCCTTCACATACGCCAGCAGCGCCGAGAGCGCGGAGGCCGTTCGTGTCGAGGCCGAGACGTACGGAGTCACGGCGATGGCGTTCCAGTCGGACGTTTCCGACTTCGAGGCTGCCAAGGCCCTTGTAGCGAGCGTCAAGGAGGCCTTCGGCGGCATCGACGTGCTCGTGAACAACGCGGGCATCGTCCGCGACAAACTCATCCTTCAGATGACGGAATCGGACTGGGACGACGTCATGCAGACGAACCTCAAGGGTGTGTTCAACGTCACGAAACACGCGGCCGGGGTGATGGTGAAACAGCGCAAGGGCCGGATCGTGAACATCGGATCCATCAGCGGCGTGGCGGGTTTTGCCGGCCAGACGAATTACGCGGCCTCGAAGGCCGCGCTCGGTGGATTCACGAAGGCTCTCTCGAACGAGCTGGGCCGTCGCAACGTGACGTGCGTGACGCTGGCGCTCGGCGTCGTCGAGACGGACATGACGAGTGGGCTTGCGGTGGAGTATCTCGAGAAGATGGTCGAGCGCGTTGCACTGCGGCGACCGGCGTCGGCGGCTGAGATCGCAAGGATCATCGTGAACTTCGCGTCGGACGAAATGGAGTACGTCAACGGTCAGGTCGTGCTCGTCGATGGCGGGACGGGAATCTAGGACGAGGAGCACCTCCGTGTCTCGGTGTCTCTGAGCCTCTGCGTGCGCAGCGTCTGCGGAGCTACGCACGCAGAGACTCAGAGGCACCGAGACACGGAGCCAGGCGTCGTCGCCTACGACATGGGTCCTGAGGGAAGCGTGAAGCTCACGCCAATCCACCTCCGAAATTGGTGCCCGGCTCGCTAAGTCTCATGCCCATGAGACTTGGGGACACCAGCCGCACTGCTTATTCCGAGGACCGATACCCTACTGCGGCTTGCCCGTCGCCGGCGCCCCGATGCGCTTGTCGTCCGGTTCGCCACCCTTGATGGTCAGCCGGCCGGTATCGACGGCCTTCACGCCTTTCACCTGGTGGATGGCCTTCGTTACTTCGACGATCTTCGACTGATCCGGCACCGCGCCGCTGAGCGACACCACACCATCCTTGACCTGGACGAAGAGCGTGAGATCCGGATAACGCTTGTCGAGCTCGGCGCTGACTGCTTCCTCGAGCTGCGGGTCCGGCACGGGCGCTTCGACGGCCGTTGGAGCAACCACCTGCAGCGAGTTCGTCACGGACGCGACGCCGGGAGTGGCCTTCGCCGACTTTTCGGCCGCCGCCTTGGCCGCTTCGGACGGCACGGTGCCGGCAAGAGTCACGACTCCGGCGGAGACCGTCGGCGTGATGTTGGATCCGGCGAGCAACGGGTCCGCGAGGAGGCGCTGCTGGACGGTCGCCATGAGCAGGCTGTCCTTGTTTCCAGGATCAACGACCGCCACAGGAGTTGCATTCACGGCTATCTGACTCTCGACGGTCGAGACTCCGGGAATGGCCTTCACGATCGCCAGCACCTTGTCGAGCGTCGCCTGATCGGTAACTGTGCCCTTAAGCGAGACCATTCCGTTCGCCACGGCAAATTCCACTCCCGCGATGTTCGCGGCGTCGAATGACGACTTGATGTCCTGCGTGATTTTCGCGTCCGTCGGCGCTTCCGACGTGGTGCCCGAACAGCCCGCCATCACGACGCCAAGCGAAACAATCAGGATCATCAGAATGCTCTTGAGCACGGCGTGTCTCCTCGAACGATCTCGGCGTTTCGCGCCCGTGCGCGAAGGAGCCGGTTATATCACCCGCGGAATTCGAGCGGCAAGAAACGCGGGCCGCCACATCGTCGTACGGGTGGCTATACTCTTCACGAGAGCACGTGCCAGGCGCGCGGGGCGTTCGAGGCAGCGGCTCGACGAACACGGAGGCACATCATGACGGATCCCGACAAGACATTGGTCCCTGGCGACGTGACGGTGGAACACAAGGGCGATCCGGCCCATCGCGATGCAGGCGCTGAGGCTCGAGTCCGGCTCGAGGAATTCAAGGCCTCGGTGAAGGACTTAGCACAGAAGATCCCGGATCAGATCGGCAAGGCGTTCGAAACTCTCAAGGACCGGATGAACACGATCACGGTCCACGTCGACGACGACACCCAGCGACGAATCGACACGCTCGTGGAGGCCGGCATTTTCAGGACGCGCGCCGAGTCGGCGACCTACCTCCTGCACGAGGGCATCAGGGCGCGGTCCGATGTGTTCGGGACGATCGACGAAAAGCTCGTGGAGATCGAGAAGATGCGTTCGGAACTCCGCGATCTCGTGACGCCGCCGGAGCCCGATTCGGAGGGCTAGCCGCCCACGACAACTCGTAATCCGTTCTTCGTGGGTCTGAGCCTCCGCGCCTCAGTGCGTGAAGCTCTTCGGATGCTTCGCACACAGAGACGCCGGGGCTCGGAGTCACGGAGCCGCTTAACTGCGCCGCTGTTCGAGCCACTGCTCGAACTCCGGAAGCTGCAGTTCCACCGCTATGGCCTTCCGCACGAACAGAACCGCGTGACTGCGCAGCATGTCGCTGGACCAGCGATGGTAGACCTCGGCCCGGTCGCTGGCCTTGAACTCCCCGATTTTCTCCTGAATGCGCGCCTCGAGCGCCAGGTCGCCCATCCGGCTCACCGCCCGATTGACCTCGGTGTCGACGAAGACCGTGTAGTCGAGCTCCTCACGGCTTCGCCGCTCGATCTCGTCCGTCACGTCGTTCGCCGTCGCCACCTCCTGCGGCGGAGCCACGTGGCTGACCGGCAACTCGTCGCTGATGAGTGAGATGAGAAATCCCGCGGGGTTTTCGACACGTCGCTTGCCGTGTTTGAGAAGCCAGTCGAAGTACGAGATCGTGTCCGTGATCTGACCGAGCCGGTTCGGGGAATGTGCGCGTACGATCGATGCCGCCCGGCGTCTCGTGATGCCACGTTCGAGGAGCGCCGCGAGAACGTCGCCCTCGACGCCGGCCAGCTTCGCTTCGTCGTCTCCTTCGAGCTCGATCGTCATCGAGGCCTCTTCGAATGGCAGGCCGTCAAGCGCCTCCTCCAGAACCTCCTGCTCGTATTCATCGTGAGGCACGCGCTGGAACGAGATGACCCGGTCACGAACCTCCCACGTCCTCAGGTAACCATTGACCTTCAGGTCCTCGAGCGCCGGTTTGAGCTGCTGAACGAGCTGTGAGACGTATTTGAAGTTGCGGCTGATTCCCAGGTGTTCGTGCGCCAGCTTGAAGACGTCGATCGCGAAGTGGTGGTCGCGGCCGAACTTCTTGTCGAGGTAACGGAACAGTCGGCGAGCCGTCGCCGAGTTCAGTTTGAAGTACAGCTCCGTGTCGAGGAACTTGATGTATCCGCTCTTGAAGCTTTCGAAGAGTCGCTCTGTCCACATGAAAAAGCTCGACGGCGGATCCGAGCGGAGCTTCTCGCCTTTTCGGGGCTTTTCGTCATAGAGCTGATATTCCTGGATCAGCGAGAAGCTCACCGTCACGTAGCTGCGCTTCGCGTTGTCCCAGAAGGCGTTCGATGCGTGGATGTTCACATTTGCCAGCCGGAGCAGCGCCTGCTCGATTCGGCTGTAGGTTTTCCCGCATGGTGACCAGCCGAGCCGTTTGGCGAGCTCGTAGCGCGAGAAATTGACCTTTCGATCCGAGAATCCGAGCTTGCGGGTCAACTCCATCAGTGCAACGTAGACGTCTTCGTCGCCCGCCGTCGGCAGCCCGCAATCCGATCCGCCCTGCACCGTCCACGTTCGCTTGACGATTTTTCCGCCGTCACCCTGGATCGAGTCCTGGAACTTGAGGGCCTTGACGTCCTTCGGCACACGGACCGAAAGGGCCGCGATCGGGAAGACGGCGAGGTTCATTTCGTCCTTGCCGCTGCGCCCTCGCTGTTTCCGTGTCCCCAGCGCCTGGGGACGGCTCTTCTTGGTCATTCCTGGTCCTTCCGCCGGGATCACAGCACCACCACTGCTGTCATCCTTCCATGTTACATGCAGTTATTTGCTTCATGTTACAACGGCCGTAAACTACTGATGCGTATACACTTGCGAGGCGCGATTTCTTCCCGGGACCGATATCGGTTATCCCGGGACCCGATTCATGTTCTTCCAGAACCCGATTCCCGTTCTTTCCGTGACCGATACCTCTTCTTCATGAATCCGATACGTTCCTCTTCCCGAACCCGATAGTACTTCTTCCCAGACCCGTGTCTCGGTGCTTCTGGAGACCCGCGGGTATTTCTCTCAGATTCCAATAGTTACTTCTCTCGGGTCCCTATAAGGCTTCTCTCGAAGTCCAATAGGTATCTTGCCGAGTTCAAAGGCATGAATTGGCCCCATCGGGACCCCGATTTCTCTCAAATACCAATATCTCGAAGCTCTGCGGACGGGAGTTGCTTCTCTCAAAGACCAATAGATCAGCTGCGAGTGGCGGCGTTCGACATGCCCCGGGCTTAGTTCGAAGTCCAATACTCGAGGGTGACTTATTTCAGTGTCCTATATGGTAGGGGCCACGAAAGCCGCGGCATCATACCACGGGGATTTCGCAGGCTATTCGGAGCCGGTCTTGGCGGTTGATCCGGTTCCGGAACTGGTTGAGATGCGTGCGTCGGCCTCGCGCTACGCTCTGGCCTTTATCCGGAATCGAAGTCGGTTGTACACGGGCTGTTGTGTCGCAGCCGTTCGGTTCCCGTCCAGTGGTCGTACCGAACGCCCGATCCGATTGCATCAGCCGCCACGCCCGATCCGGGCATCAGCCGCCACCGACGTGGGCGCTGATCACGGCCGGCCGCTCACTGCGTTCGCGGTTCCGGGTCGGCCTG
>CAZXLQ010000144.1:0-12293 GCA_964641945.1 uncultured Clostridia bacterium | reverse complement strand
TCCGAGTCCGTCGTCGCTCCCACCAGATAGAAACCTCTACGCTACCGCTCGCGGTTCTGAGCTCGGCCGCCTGGTGGCAACGAAGGCTGCTACTGGCGATCGCGAAGCGCTCGCGCGTTCTCGGCCAACTCGCTCGCCTGGCTCATCACCTCCAGAGCACGCTGCGCGACGACGTCGTTGAGAATGCTGAGCTGTCCGCCGACGTCGGTCCCGTAGGCCGCCGTGACGACTTCTTCACGAATCCTACTGCGCACGTATTCGAGGTTGGCGGTGATTTGCGCGTCCGTGACGGGAAAGTCCTTCTGCCGGCCCGCGATGAACTGGCGGTACGCCACAATGACGTCGTCCGTAATTTTGTATTCATCACCACGAAACGTGTGGTTGAAGTCCACGGCATCGACCCTGTACTGACGCAGTCCCGGAAACTGGCCAGCGACAAGGTGCCGGGCAAACTCGAACGTCGATCCGAAAAGCCGGCCACGCAGCGTAGTGCCTGCGGGTTCGTCGACCTTGATGTCAGGACGGATTCCACCGCCGCCGTAGACCTGCCGGCCGAGGTCCGTCAGCAGAGGCTCACCGATCGTCGCATCGGCATCCGGAACGGTCATAGTCCGGTGCAGAAAGTAGTCGTACAGCGACGTGTTCGCGTAGTCGCGCTGGATCGACCGTCCCGTCGGCGTGTAGTACTTCGCCGTCGTCAGCGTCAGTCCGGTCTCGAAGTTCAAGTCGAACACCGTCTGGACCAGACCCTTGCCGAAACTCGTCTGACCGACCACGAGTGCGCGATCATGATCCTGAAGCGCCCCGGTCACGACCTCGGACGCGGATGCCGTCCCGTCGTCAATTAGGACGACCAGGGGCATGGTCTCGGGCGAATCGTTTTTTGAAGTGTAGATTCGCTCTTCTCGGGATCCGCCTTCCCGCCCACGCACGATGAGAATCCTTTCGCCGGCGGGCAGGAATCGCTGCGCAACCTTGATCGCCTCGTCGAGCAGGCCTCCGGGGTTCCGGCGCATGTCGAGGATCAACTGCTGCATCCCTTCGGCCTGAAGGTCGCTGATCGCCTGCCCGAGCTCAGAATCGGTCGTGCTCGAGAAGCCCGCAGTCAGACCGACATATCCCACCGTCGAACCGATCATGAAGTGGTTGCGAATGGTCGGGAGCGGCACCGATTCCCGGACGATCGTAAGGGTGACCGGCTCGGGTACCCCAACGCGGTCTACAGTAATCGCCACAGACTTGCCGCGTTCGCCGCGGACGGCCGCCACGACCTGTCCATATGAAAGATCCTCTGTCGACTTTCCGTCTACACCAACGATGGCGTCGCCGTATCGAAGTCCGGCTTTCTCGGCTGGCGTCCCGGGAACCGCCGAAAGAATGTAGACGCGGCCGTTACGAGGATTGATCGTCACCCCGATGCCGATCAGCTGGCTCTGCTGCTCGTTCCGCAGCTCACTGAACTCGCGGCTGTCGAGGAACGAGGAATGCGGATCGAGCACCCTGAGCATGCCGAGAATCGCATACTTGTTGATGGTCTCGATTTCGGTCGTCCCGGCGTAGTTCGCCTTCACGACCTCGAGCGCATCGGCATATGCCTCTTGCACCCCGCTGTCGTTGGGAGCATCGCCCGTCGCAAACGCAGCCCGCGACTGGCGATCCCACAGCCCTCCGAAACCAATGGCAGCGGAGAGCGCGGCGACACCAACGACGAGAAACGTACGATCAACAACAGTCATCGCGAGTTCTCCACGCTGTCGATGATACCAGCTCGCACCAACTCGGTGTCCAATGTCGACCGCCCTTCGGCGAAAAAGAAATCGGGCAGCGGATGACGTTGCCGCCATCCGCTGCCCGAGCCTGACACATCGTCACGGGACGACGCTGTTTAGAAGTCGCCCATTCCGCCACCGGCAGGCATGCGCGGCATCTTGTCGTCGTCGGACTTGATCTCGGCGACGAGCGCCTCGGTCGTCAGCAGCAAGCCGGCGATCGACGCGGCATTCTGCAGCGCCGTGCGCGTGACCTTCGCAGGATCGATGACGCCATCCTTGACGAGATCCGAGTATTCGGCGGACGCGGCGTTGTAGCCGTAGCTCACGTTCTTGTTCGAGCGAACCTGCTCGACCACCACCGCCCCTTCGACGCCGGCGTTCGAAGCGATCTCGCGAAGCGGAGCTTCGAGTGCGCGACGAACGATCTGGACGCCAATCTGCTCGTCCTCGTCCTCGAGCTTCAGGCCGTCGAGAGCCTTCTGAGCCCGCAGAAGCGCGACGCCGCCGCCCGGAACGATTCCTTCCTCGACCGCCGCACGCGTGGCGTGCATGGCGTCCTCGACGCGAGCCTTCTTTTCCTTGAGCTCGGTCTCGGTCGCGGCACCGACCTTGATGATCGCGACGCCGCCGACGAGCTTCGCAAGACGCTCCTGGAGCTTCTCGCGGTCGTAGTCGGACGTCGTGTTCTCGATCTGCGCCCGGATGGCCTGGACCCGGCCCTGGATGTCGGACGAACGACCGGCACCCTCGACGATCGTCGTGGAGTCCTTGTCGACGACGATCTTCTTGGCCTTGCCGAGATCCTCGACCTTGACGTTCTCGAGCTTGATGCCGAGATCCTCGGTCACGGACTTGCCACCCGTGAGGATCGCGATGTCCTCGAGCATCGCCTTGCGACGATCGCCGAATCCCGGAGCCTTCACGGCACAAACCTGCAGCGTGCCGCGGAGCTTGTTGACGACGAGCGTCGCGAGCGCCTCGCCCTCGACGTCTTCGGCAACGATGACGAGCGGCCGACCCTCGCGCGCGACGGCCTCGAGCAGCGGCAGGAGGTCCTTCATCGACGAGATCTTCTTCTCGTTGATCAGGATGTACGGGTTCTCGAGAACCACTTCCATGCGCTCAGAGTCGGTGACGAAATACGGCGAGAGGTAGCCGCGGTCGAACTGCATGCCTTCGACGACCTCGAGCTCCGTGCTGAGAGTCTTCGACTCTTCAACCGTGATCACGCCGTCCTTGCCGACCTTGTCCATCGCCTCGGCGATCAGCTCGCCGACAGTGGCGTCACCGTTGGCCGAGATCGTGCCGACCTGTGCAATTGCTTCACCCTTGACCGGCTTGGCAATCTCCTGGATGTAGCTAGTGCAGGTCGTGACGGCCTTTTCGATGCCACGCTTGAGCGCCATGGGATTGGCGCCGGCGGCGACCATGCGGATGCCTTCGCGAAGAATCGCCTGTGCGAGTACCGTTGCGGTCGTCGTGCCGTCACCGGCGACGTCCGAGGTCTTCGACGCGACTTCGCGAACCATCTGGGCGCCCATGTTCTCGAGCGAATCCTCGAGCTCGATCTCCTTCGCGACGGTCACACCGTCCTTCGTGATCGTGGGGCTGCCGAACTTCTTCTCGATGACGACGTTGCGGCCCTTCGGGCCGAGGGTAACCTTGACTGCGTCTGCGAGCGTGTTGACGCCACGCAGGATCGCCTGACGCGAACTCTCACCATGAATGATCTGCTTCGCCATTGGTCTGATCTCCTCCTACGCTACTTGCTGCCCTTGGCCGACTTGCCAGCGCGCTCGATAACGCCGAGGATCTCGTCCTCGCGCATGATGAGGTACTCCTCGCCGTCGAGCTTCACTTCAGTACCCGAATACTTGCCGAACAACACACGGTCGCCGGCCTTGACGTCCGGATCGAGCCGCGACCCGTTCTCGAGCACCTTTCCCTTGCCAACGGCCACTACCTCGCCCTCCTGGGGCTTCTCCTTGGCCGAATCCGGGATGAAAAGCCCGCCAGATGTCTTCGTCTCGTTCGAGTCGATACGGCGAACGATGACCCGGTCGTGCAACGGTCGAATTTCTGCCATTTTCGCTACCCTCCGTGCGATCTGCCTTCCGGCATTGACGTTAAAGTCTATTACTAAAGCAGTTGTGGGAGCGTCGCGATTAGCACTCTCCCTCAACGAGTGCTAATACTACGAGCGGCTCGACCGGCCTGTCAACCCCCGGATCCGGAATGCAAGAGAATTGCAAGACTCGCCGGATCGCTGGCGGGCGACGCCTCAGGCTTGGTGACTCAGGAAGCCCGGGGTAGACTCGCCGCGATCCAGAGAGGGGAGGTCAGGAACAGATGGCGTTGTGTGAAAAATGTCGGCAACTGCCTCAGCGTTGTGACGGTCTTCCGGCCGATGCGCTCGTGGCTCATCTGACGCCTGAGAAGCGCCTAGGCGATTCGAATCCACATTTTCCCAAGAAGTATGTCCGTGAATGTCCGGAGTGCGGTTCGCGTTGGGGAGTCGCTCACATCTCGTCGTGGGACTCGAAGTGGGTCTACCTGGAAGGCGACAAAGCCTGACCGCAACGCGAGAAAACAGAAAAGCCCGGAAGTGAAGTCAGTTGCACTGGGTTCTCGGTAGGGTAAGAATGGCTGGGTTTCACGTTCCGGGCATGGGCTGCGGGTTTTGGGGTCCGCAACTTTTCTGTCAAAGATCTCCGGATCCAGCGCCAACCGTGGCAGTGACCCGGAATCGCGAGATTACGCGTCGGCCTGCCATTTGTCCAACAACTTGTGCAAATAAGCGCAATCGGTCATACCAATAGCTCGTCCTGGACGACGATCATATGGAGATTCGACAGTTCGAGGCCTTCGTCGCGATCGCCGAAACCGGGAGTTTTACGGCAGCCGGCGAACGCGTAAGCCTGACGCAGTCAACGGTAAGCCAGCAGATCAAGGCCCTCGAGGAAGAGCTCGGCGAGGCTCTGTTCGTACGCGGCGGCCGCGGCGTGCGGCTGACCGATGCAGGCGAGCACCTGCTGCCAAAGGCCCGGCTGATTCTCGATGCGCTCGACGAAATAGGGGCAACATTCAAGAACTCGGGCCGGACGACGAGGGGGAGGCTCCGCGTTGGGGCCGCTTCGATGGCGACGGCATACCTGTTCGCTCCGCTCTACGAACGTTTCATCGCCACACATCCGACCATTCAACTTCTCGTGCGCTCGACGGCGACGACGGAGGAGACGCTTCGCCAGGTAATCTCGGGAGAGATCGACGTCGGGTTCATTGCGGTTCCTGTTTCCAATGCCTCGCTGGTCGTCGAGGTCGTCACGACCGACGAGGTGGTACTCGTGGTCGGACCGGCCCACCCCTGGTCCGGTCGCTCGTCGATCGATCCGCTGGAGCTCGACGGTCAGCCAATGGTCGCCTTCGAACGCGGAATGAGCCACAGAAGGACGATGGACACGCTATTTGCGGAGATCGGGGTGTCACCTCGAATCGTCTCCGAGACCAATGATCCCCAGATGGTCAAGAGCCTGATCGAGATCGGACTCGGTATCGCCCTGATCCCGAAGTGGGCAGTCGCGCGCGAGGTCGCGACCGGTCGACTGCACGTCCTAACGCTCGGTTCCCACCGCCTCGAGCGTGACGTGAACATGATCTACCTGAAGCGGCACACGTCTTCCGTCCGCGCGTTCACCGACTTCTGTCGTCAGTTCAAGTCGACAATCGGTTCGGGCGCAGCGGCGGTGATTTCGGACTGACTCCGGCCACGCAGGTCCGTCTCAAAACCGAAGGCGGCGCGAGGATCGAATTCCTCGCGCCGCCTTCTCGAACTGGTGCGGAAGGGGGGACTCGAACCCCCATGCCTTGCGGCATACGCCCCTCAAACGTACGTGTCTACCAATTCCACCACTTCCGCAAATTGAAAAAGAACTACTTCTTCGGAGCTTCGGCCGGAGCCGGGGTCCCGGCCGGCTTCGATTCGGCCGGCTTGCTTTCCGCCGGGGCGGCCGGCGCCGCCGGAGCCTCGGTCGTGATCTGTCCGCTCGAATCAACCTTTATTTCGCCAGCAGGCACAGCGCCTTCCGGCGTCACAGGCGCCTGGCCATCCGCTGGGACCTGCGTCTCGCCAGCCGGTATTTCCGGCGTCGCGACGCCAGACGTTACCGAGCGGTCGGTCACGAACCCAGGAACCGAAAGCGAGAATCCGATTCCCATGAAGGCGATTGCCGCGCCGATGGTGATCTTCGCCAGGAGTGTTGTTGTCCCCCTGGGACCAAAGGCCGCGCCGCTGACGCCGCCGCCAAGCGCCGACGCAACATCACCCTTGCCAGGCTGCAACAGCACGACAAGGATCAACACGAAGCAGGAAATGATAAAGAGCGTATAGAGTGTGTAACTGAGCACTTCGACTTGCCGTATCCTTGAGTTATTCGTACCGAACGATCCGCGAAAAACTGAGTGCGTCGAGGCTGGCTCCGCCGACGAGGCCACCATCGACATCCGGCTCTCGCATCAACTCCGAGACGTTCTCGGCCTTGACGCTTCCCCCGTACAGGATCCGGATCGCTTCTGAAACATCACTCCCGACAAGATTCGCGATCGTTTCACGAATCAGCCGGTGCATCTGCTGCGCAATCTCCGGCGTCGCGGTTCGGCCCGTGCCTATCGCCCAGACGGGTTCGTAAGCGACGATAGTACGGACCACCTCCGCACCTGTCAACCCCTCGAAAGCTCCGCGTATCTGCCGCCCCGCCACTCCCTCCGCTGCCCCGGAGTCCCGATCCGAGAGGAGCTCTCCTACGCAGACAATCGGCGTCAATCCAGCTCCGAGACACGCCCGAATCTTCCGATTCACCGACGCATCCGTCTCGTGGAAATACTGGCGTCGCTCCGAATGGCCGACGATGACATGTGTCGCACCCGTATCGGCGATCATCTCTGCCGAGACCTCGCCGGTGAAGGCGCCCTGCCCCGGATGGGGCGCGCAATCCTGGGCAGCCACGAGCACGTTCGTGCCGCGCGCGGCATTCGCGACAGCCTGTAACCCGACGAACGTCGGCGCGATGAGAATATCGCGATCGTTGACGCCTTCGACCAGGCGCACGAGTTCGGCAGCCGTCGAGACTGCCTCGTCGATCGTCTTGTACATCTTCCAGTTTCCGGCAAGGAAAGGTCGTCGCATCTCGTCACTCCTTCGCTCCGGCGTGGGTCGTCAGGCGTCCTTGTGCGTGAGCGCCGCAACGCCCGGCAGCTCGCGCCCCGAGAGAAACTCGAGCGACGCACCACCGCCCGTCGAAATATGCGTGATGCTATCGGTCAATCCAGCCTGGCCGATCGCAGCGACCGAGTCGCCTCCTCCCACGATCGACGTCGCCTCAGAGGCTGCAACCGCCCTGGCAATCGCCACCGTGCCGTCATCGAAGGGCTTCGTCTCGAACATGCCCATCGGTCCATTCCAGAGAATCGTGCGTGCCCCGGCAACGCACTCGGCATACCGCGCGGCCGTCTCCGGACCGATGTCGAGGCCTGCATCGTCGTCGCACGTTTCTCTGACGCCAATCGTCCGAGGCGGAGCCTCGACGTCGGCCCGGTTCACACACACGTGATCGGTCGGGAGCCAGAGTCCGACGCCGCGGGCCTTGGCATCGCGCTCGACGTCCCGCGCCACATCCAGTTTGTCGTCCTCAACAAGGGACTTCCCGACGTTCAGGCCCTGCGACTTCAGGAACGTGTATGCCATGGCGCCGCCGATGAGGATCGTGTCTGCCTTCTTCAGCAGATTCTCGATGACCTCGATCTTGTCCGAAACCTTGGCTCCACCGAGAACGACGACGAACGGCCGCACGGGATCAGTTACAACTCGTCCCAGATACTCCAATTCCTTCTCCATCAGGAGTCCAGCCGCCGAGGTGCCGACGAAATGGGTGACTCCCTCCGTCGACGCGTGTGCGCGATGGGCCGTTCCGAATGCGTCGTTGACGTAGACGTCCGCAAGCGTCGCGAGCTGGCGCGCAAACCCGGAATCGTTCTTTTCTTCCTCGGCGTGAAACCGCAGGTTCTCGAGAAGCAGAACGTCTCCGTCGCCGAGCTTTGCGACTGCCGCTTCGACATCGGGACCCACACAGTCCGGCGCGACGCCGACGTCCTGTGCGAGGAGCGCCCCGAGACGCGCTGCCACCGGCGCCAGCGAGTACTTGTCGTTCCGCACGCCTTTCGGCCGTCCGAGATGCGAACAGAGGATGAGCCGCGCCCCACGCTCGAGGGCATATCGGATAGTCGGAAGCGCCGCCTCGATTCGCGTGGCATCCGTGACCTGTCCGTCGTGGATCGGAACGTTGAAATCCACGCGCATCAGCACGCGTTTTCCAGTGAGGTCGAGATCGCGAATTGAGAGTACGTTCATGGTCGAGTCCCCAGGTTGCTGGCTGAAAGGTCGAGCGCGTCGGGAGCCGCGGCTACCGACGCGCTCGGTCGATTCGGAACAGGGCGAGACGCGCCGGGACTAGAGTCCCTTGCCCGCCACGTACTTGATCAGATCGCGCACTCGGCAGCTATATCCCCATTCGTTGTCATACCACGACAGAACCTTGACGAGGTTGCCGTCGACGACCTTCGTGAACGCCGAATCCACGATCGACGAGTTGGAATTGCCGCGGAAATCGATCGATACCAGCGGGGCATCTTCGACGGCAAGGATCCCCTTGAGAGGACCGGCGGCCGCAGCACGCAGCGCATCGTTGACCTCAACGTCCGTCACCGACCTCGATACCGTCGCCGTGAAATCAACGACCGACACGTTCGGCGTCGGAACCCGCATCGCGTACCCGTCGATCTTTCCCTTCAACGCCGGCATCACGAGCCCGATTGCCTTGGCGGCGCCCGTCGTCGTCGGAATCATCGACAATGCGGCAGCCCTTGCACGGCGCAGATCCTTGTGCGGCAGGTCGAGGATCTTCTGGTCGTTCGTGTACGAGTGGATCGTCGTCATCTGGCCGTTCACGATTCCGAACGACTCGTGGATCACCTTCGTGAACGGCGCGAGACAATTGGTGGTGCACGACGCGTTCGAGATGACGTGGTGGTTTGCGGGGTCGTATTCGCCCTCGTTGACGCCGAGAACGATCGTGATGTCCTCGCCCTTTGCCGGAGCACTGATGATCACCTTCTTGACCGGCCCACGCAGGTGCCTGGCCGCGTCTTCACGCTTGGTGAAGAGCCCGGTGGACTCGACGACGACCTCGGCACCAACCGATTCCCAATCGATCTTGGACGGATCGCGCTCCGAGAACACCTTGAACTCGTCACCATTCACCGAGATGCCGCCCTCGGTCGCTGAAATGTCCGCGTCGAGGTTGCCGAGTATCGAGTCGTACTTCAGCAGGTGCGCGAGGGTCTTCGTATCGGTGATGTCGTTGACGGCAACGAAGTCGAAGTCCTTGTCGCCAAGCGCAGTCCGAAGGATGTTGCGTCCGATGCGGCCAAATCCGTTGATGCCGACCTTGATTGCCATTGCTGCTCCTCCACGGGACAAGAAAGATGGTGAGCTGCCGTCCTCGAAGTCCGCCGGCAGGCGGCCGTACGGCCGAAAAGGAACGCTACGCTAACTCACGGTCCGGGGAGTGTCAACTGGCCGCTCAGACCGCCATTTCCGATATCGAGCGGGCCCTCGAAGCAGACTTGCGAGGAGCCATCGGAGCCTTTTCCGGACAGGCAGGCGGAGCCGAAGTCCTCACCCTGACGACGCGGATGCCGCGGTACCACGACCGGCCGGTGCAGAAGATTCCGACGTGGTTTCGGAACGGCTTCGGTCCGCCCTGGAACGCCGCGACGACCTCCGCTGTCCCGAATTGGACTTCCCTCCGCCTTTTCCCGCCGACCTGGATTTCTGCCCTTCTGTGGCGGAGTCGGCAACCGTTTCGGACTTCTTGGAGACCGGCTTCTTGGCCTTCTTGCGCCTCGGGAACAGAAGGTCAGAGAGCGGTTCCCCCTTGCCAGCGCAACGGGCCACCTGCATCTCGACGTAACTCTCCGAAATGAAGGCCGAGGGAGGATAACCGAGCATTTCGGCCACGGTTTCTATCGTCCCGGCATCGCCCTCGAGCTCGATGTAGTTTCCTATCGGCGTCTCGTCAAACGTCGCCTGCAGCGACCGCCCGTCGTCGAGTCTCACGGTGTAGCACGTTCGATATTTCTGGTACCGGAAACTCCGCTGGAATCCGAGTCGCTTGAGGATCTTGACGGTCTTCGCGGGCTGGCCGACGGTGGTCTCGACTTCCTCACGGACCTTCTTTCCCTTGTATTTCCCCTTCGTGTCTGCACTCGTTCGGCGCGACTTGCCCTTGTACGTCAACACTCCCGCGTGCCGACGTCCGGCACCGTCTCCGTTTCCCGTATGGCGCACGCGAAGGTACTGGCCCTTGCGGAGTTTTCCGTCCGGCAGCTTGAAGACCCAGTTGTCCTCGAAGTGGCGGGCCTTGGACCGTTCGAGCGTCAGCCCGGCATCGGTCAGGCGACTCAGCTCATCGCACGGCAGCTTGACCTCGACCTCGTAATCGACAAGAGCTCGTTTGCGGAGCGCATTCGGCTTGGACTTCGACTTGCTGCGTTGGACTTTCGGCATATCTACACCGGCCGCTGTATATCGCGAGAATGTTACGTCTATGTTGAATCGAGGTGAACTCGCAGCCTGGCCGGTGAGCTTCCGACTCCTCTGTTATACTCCGCCCCGCTTGTGTTCGTCACGGAGGAGCGGCATGGGACTTCAGGATCTCGTCGAGGGATTTCGACGATGGCTGGACGGCGAAGAGGCTACACAAGGGACGGACGAGCCGCGTCCTCGGAGCAAGTGGGAGGATTTCATGGTGCAGATCGCTCGCGAGGTCGAGGCGGTCATGCAGCGCGAGATGTTCACCCCGCCGGGAGGTCCCACCTACATTCCCCGGGAGTACATCGTCTTCCTCAGCCCCGAAGACGATGGTGACTGGCAGGGCGAGAAGAGAGAGGGTCTCGAGCGCGGTCTCCATTACGTACTCAGCAACCGGGCGGCGCAGCTCTCGGGCACGACCGAGTTTCAGACGTCTTCGTTCGTCATAGAGTTGCGGACCGACGGTACGCTCGAGCGGAATGCATTTCGCGTTCAGCCGGTATGGGACAAGACATCTGACCGGACGATGGTGAAACCTCGCGCCTCGAAACCGGAACAGTCGAAGAGCCCCGTCGAGCCGGACGACGATTCTACTATCGTACGCCCTCGCACGCAGGCTGTGACGAAGTCGCCGTTGTTCGTAGTGTCGGTCACGCGAGATTCGCAAACATCGCCGCATCCGAAGGACGAACGCGAGTTCTTCAAGGGTCGAATCACCATTGGACGTGGATCGAAGCAGACGGCGGTCGACCTCAGGCTCGAGGGCGACCTCGAGGTCAGCCGACACCACGCGTCGCTCGAGAGGCAGGGCGATACATTTGTCGTCACGTGCGAGGGGCGGAATTCGATCTTCGTCGATGACGTCGAGGTCTATACCGGTGAATCGGCCTCGGTAGTGCCCGGACAGAAGATATCGATCTGCAGTTATCTGCTCTCACCGCGCCCGCCTTCCGATTCGTAACGGCAACGCCGGCACGGCGAAAGGTCATCGCAATCTGGGCGTTACGGAATCAGGGGGAAAGGAGACATGCGTTTGAGTTCACGTCTTGCCCGAATACTGGCGATTGTCGCGGCCATCAGCGTGATGGCGATCGGAGCCGGAGCGCAGATTCGTGGAGGAATCACGCCGAACGAGGCCGACATCATCCGCAAATTCACCGAGGCAGAGTCGCGACTGCGAGAGGCGCGCACGAGCTACATGTTCAAGCAGGACGTGCTCATGCAGACCATGGCCGGGCAGGCCGTGACAGGTGTTTTCCATCGGGTTTCCGAGATCATCTTCACCGACGACGGCCGTCGCACTGAACGAATCACGTATTTTCCGCCCTCGACGCTGAAAACCCTCGTCGTAACCCAGACTGATCTCGAGGATCTCGGGATCATCCAGCCCTTCGCCCTGACTGCGGAAGAGCTCCCGAAGTACAACGTGCAGATGGCTGGCCGCGAGACGATCGACGAGATCAAGACGTACGTCTTCGACGTAGCGCCGCGCGATCCGGCAGGGATGGCGAAGCGCGGCGAGCGGTATTTCGCGGGCAAGGTCTGGGTCGAAGACCAGGACTTCATGATCGTCAAGGTCGCCGGCAAGGCGGGTCCAGAAATCGACAACAATCGGTATCCCCGCTTCGAAACCTATCGAGAGAACATCGACGGCAAGTACTGGTTTCCGACGTACACGTACGCCGACGACGTCCTCCAGTTCGAACGCGACGACGTTCCGATACGGCTGGTTGTGAAATACACCAACTATCGGCAGTTCACCGGGAACATCACTGTCCTGCCCGACGAGGGTGAACCCGAGCCACAGCCGCCGCCGGATGACCTTCCTCCGCCGATCCAGGCGCCTCCGCCTGTGAAACCCTGACGACTATCAGGGG
>CAZXLQ010000143.1:0-12462 GCA_964641945.1 uncultured Clostridia bacterium | reverse complement strand
CGCGACCCACGGCTATTTCCTTCGACCGCTCCGCGGTCGATTTTCGATGGCTCCGCGGTCGTCCTCTCAGTAGGCCAAACTACAGCCGCTCGCTACCGCTCGCGGTTCTGCAAGATGGATGCCGCCAGGGCGCGAGCCGAGCTGGCCGGTCCGGCCCTTCCGAGCTTCTCGAGCGCTGCGGCTCGAACCGTCAACGCCTCGACGGCGGCGCGGCGAATCGTGATCTCTGCCAGCGCCGGCAAGGTCTCGTCAGTCGTCATCGGCGATTCAGACGACAGGCGCAATGCCTCGGAAGTCGTGGCGACTGCGGCCGCGGCGTCGCCGGTCGCGAGTTCCGCTTCTGCGCGGCCAGCCAGCGCAAGCGCGCGAGCTTCGGCATCGTTTGCTAGAACCGCAAGCGCAATCGCTCGCTCGTACCACGATTTCGACTCCGCCGCATCGCCCCTTACGAGTGCATCGGACCCGATTCGTCGGAACGACTCCCCCGCGAGTCCCAGCTTCCCTTCCGCCTCGTAGCGCTCGGCGACTTCTAGACGGAGCCGGTCCCGCACCTCGATCCACCTGGTCTCCTCCGCCGCGTCGCCACGCGATCGGGCCACCGCCGCCAGGCCCTCAGCCGAACGCGACGCGGCTTCCGGACGCTTCGCCTCGACCGCAGCGGCATACGACGCCTGAACGAGACCCGCGTAGCGATCTCGCCAGGTTCCGGCCAGTTTGGCCTCGCCGAGTCCTTCCCACGCAAGCCACACCGCCTCCGACATCAGCTCGGCATCCAGGGGCTTCTTCTGTTCCGTCAATTCGCGGAACACGGGTTCTGCGCGAACCGCGAGTAGCGCCCGGTCCCGCCGGGCCGCAGCCACCATTACCAGCGACATACGCGCCGTCGACGCTGTCGCCTCCTTGCCGAGCGACGCCGCCACGTGGTCCCAGAGCCCAACGACCGCAGGCGCAACGCCGGCGACCGCGAGCTCAGCCGCCGATCGCTGCAATTCGGTCGAAAGCGCCGCGGCGGCATTGAGCGGATCGATGCGCTTCGAGGCATGAAGTCGGTCGTAGAAGCGACGGGCCTCGATCCCGGCCAGTCGCAGATCCCCGAGTCCGGCGCGGCATCGAAGCGCCTGTTCGGCGGACACGACAGCGTCGTTGACGTCGAGCCCTCCGTCGAGCGCGGCGTCGAAGCCGCGTGTGAATGCGACGCGTGCCGCTGCAAGATCCCGATTTGCTCCACCCGCATCCGAAGACCGGGCACGTCCCAGCCAGTTCAGCAGGCGCACCTTCAGCTCTGGCGCCGTGGCGCCGGTTTTTTCGAGCCGTTCGAGCCTGCCAAGCGCGGTCGTGAAGAGCGTGATCGCGCGTGCGGTCGACCGGGCATCGGATTCCGCGAGGTGCGACCGGCCCAGCCAATACTCGACGCCGGCGCGAAGCCCGTCGTTGCGCGCCTCGGTCGCAAGCCCGCCGGCGCGATCGAAGACGGGGCGCGCTTCAGCCGGGCCGACATTTTCGAGCAGCAGGACGCCGGCGGCCGTGAGAGTGATGGCGGCGCGGTCCATTTCGCCCGCCTCGATGCGAAGCTTTGCGGCTGCGTCGAAAGCCGCTGCCGCCCGGCGCGCCTCGTCGCGCGACCTCGAAGCGCCCTGCGCGTGAAGTTGCGCCAGTCGCTCGAGCGCCGCGGCGCGCATCTCGACAGGAGCCGCAGTGGCGTCGAACAGCGACTTCGTCCGCTCGGCGATCCGTATCGCACGCGTACGCTCGCCGGACTTCTCGGCCGTCGAGATCGCGTCGTTTGAGACGTCGGCGGCGAGCGACTGCACGACTGTATCGGGCAACGACCGCGTCTCGAGAATGGCGAGCGCGGCTTCGAGGTCGTCGATCGCCGGCGCGAGATCACCGTCGAGCACGCGCGTGGCGGCGACCGTCCGCCGAAGTACGACACGCGCCCGTTCGAGCGCCGCGGCATCGGCAAGCGTGACCGCCTCCGTGAGGTACCGCCGCGCGATCACCATGTCGCCACCCTGGAAAGCGTAGGTCCCGAGCCACGCAAGGCATCCGCACGTCAGAACCGAAGAGCCCGAACCTCGCGCGGCAACGAGCGCCGCCTCGGCGCGACGACGCTCGGCAAGTGACGCCGCGGGGTCGTCCGCATCGGCCGCCGGTATCGCGCAGTACGCCGCAAGGGCACCTTCGACGCCGCGGGCAGAGGGATCGAACGGATTCGTTCCCGGCGCAATGCCTGCGAGCTTGGCAACAAGCGCGGAAACCTGCGCGTCGTCAATGGCGGCGGCAAGCGTCGAGAGAACGCGGTCGGACGCGGGGAATGCCGCGGACTGGTCGTCGAGACGGGCCATCGCCGCATCGGCGAGCGCCTCGTCGAATGCGGCGCGCAGGACCGCGGAATCGGTCGCCGCTCGCAGAGCCTTGGCATCCGTGCGGTTTGCCACGGCGTCTCGCGAGACTGCAAGCACGATCGCGATATCCGGATCGTGGGCGCGGGCAGGCTGAGCCACTTGCAGGACAGCGAGAGTGGCGACGATCAGTGCGAACACGGCGTGACCTCGAGCGGGGCTTCGGTTTCCTGCGAGGGGCGATGACGGAAGTGTCTCACGCCGGGATGAGACAGCGCAGCGTTTCGGCGGCACGTTGCGGCGCGGTTTCGGGCTCGCCCTCGGCGATGGCTTCGACGAGGTGGCTGCCGATGACGGCACCGTCCGCGTGGCGCCAGATCTCGGCGATGTGATCTGGGTTCGAGACCCCGAACCCGACTGCAATCGGAAGCTTCGTGTGCCGTCGCAGCCGCGCGACGAGCGGCGCCACCGAGTCGGCGAGCGACGCGCGCGCGCCCGTTACTCCCGTGCGGGAAACCGCATAGACGAATCCTCGCGACACCGCTGCGATGCGCGCGAGCCGTTCATCCGAGCTCGTGGGCGCTGCGAGAAAAATCGTGTCGATCCCGCACGGACCCATCGCAGAGGAGAGCGGCGCGGATTCCTCCGGAACGACGTCCGTAACGAGCAGACCCGCCACTCCGGCGATCGCCAGTCGCTCGGCGAGCCGGTCGAGTCCGAACTGCAGCAGAGGGTTGTAGTAGCTGAAGAGCACTACGGGAATCGACGAGCGCTCGGCGATTCGCGACGCCACGTCGAGACAGCCGGCGAGCGTCGTCCCGGCGGCCAACGACATCTCGGAGGCGCGCTGAATCACGGGCCCATCGGCGACAGGATCCGAGAACGGAACGCCGAGCTCGAGGACGTCCGCGCCGGCATTGGCCAGCGCGACGGCGATCTCGACCGTCGCATCGAGCGACGGGAAGCCGGCCGGTATGAAGGGAATCAGCGCACCGCGTCCGCGGTCGCGAGCTGAAGCAATGGCGGCAGAGAGCGTCGGCATTCAGCATTGGGTCGGGCGAATGCGCCGGACCGCGGCAGTATACACGCGGCCAGCGTACCGTCGCGCCGGGCTGTTGCGTGCCGCGGGTCCTGTGCGAAGCTACCAGGCCGATGTACCACCTCTACGACATCGACACCGACGACGGCCCGGTCACGATGATCGGCGTGCTTCCCCCCGAGATCGCGCTCGGCCACGGACTGCCGTCGCCGGCCGTGGTCGGGACGCTGCCGCGCGGGACGACCGAGATCACGCCCGAGACCTTCGCGCCCAACGACGAGTTCTCCGAGTTCCTGGGTTATGTGATCTCGAAGCACGGCGCCAGGGACCCGATGCTGGCGGACCAGGCTCGGCAGCAGGGCGACGGGTGGGTGTTCATGGTCGACCTGCGCGTCGGTGAGTCGGACGACGAGATCGAGACCGAGGACGTGCTCGGTGCATTTCGTGCGGAGGCAGGTGCGGTCGTCGACGGCTCGTACCGCGCGAATCCGAAACACGCGCTGCTTACGGAGCGCGGCCTGCCGGTCATCGACGAATGGGTCTACGAGAAGCTCGTCGAGGAACTGCTGGCGCTGGAGTAGCGATCTCGGCCGAGGTCGGGCTGCTCGGCTTCCCCCGCAGGTCGGAACGAATCGCCGTCGCCGCGGCCGTCCCCGCGACCCGGCCCGTGCAAGAACCTTCCCCGCTCTCCGTTTCTCCCCCCGACACGCACTGAGCCGAAAATATTTCTCGACCTCGAGGGAACCCTACGGCCTGTCGCGCGTCCAAGCACTCGGTCGCGTCTGGCACGGACAGGACGGCATCCTCTCCGCTCGACCCCACGCCGGCGCATTTCTCGAGCACGACCCGTCAATTCCGGGAGGAACCACCCATGCAGCACACGTGTGCCCGCCGTCCACTCGCGTTCGCTCTTGCGTCGCTCACGACGCTCGCCACCCTCTTCGCAGTCACGCCGCCCCACGTCGCCCGCGCATGTTCGCCGCCGCCAACCTTCAGCGAGATACTCGGCTCTGCCGACGTCATCGTCATCGGCTCGGTCGGCGAGATCTCGAAGGGCAAGGTCAACTACGGTGAAGAGAGCTTCGAGGTCTCGATCGCGACCGTACACGTCGCCGAGAGCATCAAGGGGCCCGTCGAGCGCGGCAGGTCCATCCAGGTCAGTCACGTCGACGCATCCGCCTTCAACACAATCGAGAACGAGGAGGAGGCCCCCGAGACCGATTCCTCCGGCGAGCCTGATGTTCCGCTCTCCATGCGAACCGGCCTCTTTCTCATCTCGGGACAGGAGGGCGACGAATCGGAAGGGCCGTCGGGCTGGTCCGGAATTCGAGTCTACGACATCACGGATCAGGCCACGCGGGATTCACTCGTTCCGCTTGTGCGCGAATACACCGAGCTCGATGCCATCACCGACAAGGTGAAACGGCAGTCGGCGTTTCTCGAGTGGATCGTCAAGTGTGCCGAGAACCCGACGACGCGCCGCGAAGGCTTCTACGACTTCAGCCAGGTCGACGCCGCGAGGCAATGGCGGCTGCAGTCGGAGGAGGCCACGGACCGCGAGCACCCCGCGGCAAAGGTCGCGTTCACCGACGGCCAGATCGACCGGCTCGTGACTGTCTGGCTTGAAACGCTCGCGAATCGCGACGACGGTGCAATGTGGTTCGGCACTTCGCTCGGAGAGTACCGGGGCGAGCTCGTCGCGTCGCGGCTTCTCGAGGTCATCGCGTCGGATGGTGAAGGAGCGATGAGCGACGTCGGAACGTGGATGATGACCGTGGCGTCGATTTACGAATGGCGGTCCGGGCACCTGCTCACGCAGCGGCTCTGGGAGAGCGAGGATCCCGCCGAACGCGCGAAGATCGTGAAGCAGTTCCTCGAGCTCGCCCCCATTCGCGGCGAGATCCCGGAAGCTGTCGTCAGCGAGGGCTCCGACGACGAGGCGACCGAGTCGGCTGACGACGTCGAATCGGCGGCCGTCACCGAGATGGAGAACATCGAGCGCGAGGCGATCGAATCCATAGAGGAGGCCGGCGCGGAAGAGGTCGTGGAGGTCGGGGCCGAGCTCGAAATCGAGCCGATGGATCTCGTCGATCTCAGGAGACCGGACCAGGAAAACTGACGACTGCGCACTGCGCGAAGCGCCTTTGAGTGCGGCGTGAAGCGCCGCTTTGAGCTGAATCCAGAGCGGCGCTTCACGCCGCCCTCCAAAGCGCTTTGCGCAATGTAGAAGTGGCGTCCGTCACCAGCCCCACGATCCGGGACCGCCCTTGAAGGGTCCCACGATGTTCTTCGTGATCCAGCCGCCGTAGAAATCCCCCTCCTGCGCGGCCACACGTTCGCCGTCAACCGAGCAGGCATCGACGCGCGACGGATAGAACGCGACGTGATCGCGAAGCGCGGCGAACGCCGGCGTCGGGTCCGCATAGAACCACGCGGCATCCGGCGCCTCGCGGTCGCCGAGCCTGACCGAGTAATACCCGGCGCGTCCCTTCCACTCGCAGAAGGAGGTCCGCGGGGAGGTCTGCAGGAACTCCATGCGAATGTCCTCCGGCGGAATGTAGTAGACAGGCGGATGGCTCGTCTCGAGCACGCGAACTGCGCGCATCGTGTCGGCAATCGTCACGCCGTTGAACTCGACGGTGATGCGCTTGTTCGAGGGCTCGAGGCGTGGTGGGCGGGGGTAGTCCCAGACGGATTCCTGGCCGGGACCGGGTTCGATGCGATTGGGCATGGGGGAATGGTGCCACAGGTCCTCCGCGCCTCTGCGTCCGCCCTCTGTGACTCTGCGAGAAATCCGGCTTCACGACAGGTTCTCGCAGAGACGCAAAGGGAAGACGCAGAGACGCAAAGGTACGTGCCATAATTCACTTCGCCGCGGGTTTCGACACGCGGCCTATCAACCGCCTTCCACATCGAGGAACATTCGTGCCCGACGACGAGCGGAACCACTACGATCGGCCATCCGACCCCGATACGACCGTCCCGTTCTCATCTGCGCACCGTCCCCGAGCCGGCGTCCGCGACGTGCCGCCCGACGTCGACTCCGCCGGGCCGTTCACCATTCCACGCCGTTGCGTCCTCTGCGGCGCCAGGTACTCCGATGGCCGTCGCGTCTGTGAGCGTGACGGTTCCGTGCTCGACGACGACGTCGATGCCGCAGTAGGCTCCACCCTCGACGGCCGCTACCGCATCGAGAGCGTTCTCGGTCGCGGAGGAATGGGCGTTGTGTTCCGCGCGCGCGACGCCGAGCTCGAGCGAACGGTAGCCATCAAGCTGCTCGACGAGCGATACGCATCGGAGCCCGTAGCCCTCCGTCGATTCGTCCGCGAAGGAAAGATCGCCCGAGAGTTCGTCCATCCAGCCGTCGTCGGCATTCACGACATCGTCTGTCGCGACACGGGGCCAGTCTATCTCGTTCTGGAATACGTCGACGGAAGGACGCTCGGTACAGTGCTGCGCGAGCGAGGGCAATTCGCACCGGCCGAGGCCGTGGCGGTTGCCCGTCCAATCGCCGATGCTCTCGACGCCGCGCACGCAAGGGGCATCGTCCATCGCGACCTGAAGCCTGAGAACATCATGCTTCGAAGCGCCCAGGCCGAGCCTCGCGCGAAGCTGCTCGACCTCGGCATCGCGATCGTGCACGCGACAGCGGACCAGGGAGCCGACACCCGGCTCACGCGTCAGGGCCACTGGATCGGCACGCCGCTCTACATGGCGCCCGAGCAGTGGAACGCCGCGAACTCCGACGAGGGCCTCGACGGCCGCGCCGACGTTTATGCACTCGGCGTCGTCGTCCATCAACTCGTCGCCGGTGCGACGCCGTTCTCCGGCAACATCGACGCGTTGCGCACTCAACACCTCGAGGCTCGTCCAAACCGGCTCGATGCCGCGGTGGCGGGCGTACCGCGTGCCTTCGGCGAAGCCGTTTCGCGCGCGATGGCCAAGGACCGGAAATCCCGGTTCGCGACGGCCGGGGCATTCCTCGACGCGCTCGAGAGTTCGCTGGCCGGAGCCGACACGGCCGTCCCCGCACCTGCCGCCGCCGACACGGCTCCTACTCTCGACGAGGCGGCGGTTGCGGGCCCGTCGACGCTCGACCTCGTCGTGGTCTCGACCGGTGAGGTAGATCGGACTCCGGGAAACCTCCCGGCGCAGGCGACCAGCTTCGTTGCACAGGAAGGCGCCGTCGACGACATCGTCGCCGCGTTCAGCCGGGCGCGCGTCGTGACGCTCACGGGTCCGGGAGGCATCGGCAAGACGAGGCTCTCGCTCGAGGCGGCCTCCCGGCTCGAGTCGCGCTTTCCCGACGGCACGTGGTTCGTGGAGTTGGCGGCGATCGCCGACACGGGGCTCGTGACCCAGGCCGTGGCGAATACCCTCGGCGCACGCGAGCGTCCGGGGGAGCCGCTGGCGACGTCGATTCACGAACGAATCGGAGACGGCAGGCTCCTCGTCGTTCTGGACAATTGCGAGCACGTCGTGGACGCGGCCGCGGATCTGGCCGCCCGACTGCTGCGGGCGTGCCCGCGCGCGAGCGTGCTGGCGACGAGCCGCGAGTCGCTCGCCATCCCCGGTGAGCTGGTGATCGCGGTTGCACCGCTCGGCGTGCCGGCATCTACCGCGCCTTACGATGAGTTGGTCAGTTCCCCGGCCATCCACCTCTTCCTGGACCGTGCGCGCGCCGCGGCGCCGGCGTTCGCGCCGTCACCCGCCGATCTCGCGACAATCGCGGCGATCTGCCGGAGGCTCGACGGCCTTCCGCTCGCTATCGAGCTTGCCGCGGCCCGCGTGCGCGCGCTCGGAATCGGTGAAGTGCTCTCGCGTCTCGACGACCGGTTCCGGCTGCTCGCCGTGTCCGAACGCGGACGTTCGTCGCGACAAAGGACGCTCCACGCAGCTATCGACTGGAGCTTCCAGATGCTGACGGAGGCCGAGCGTGCCGTGCTCGGGCGGCTTGCCGTGTTCGCATCCGGCGCAACCCTGGATGCCATCGAGCTTGTCTGCGCGGACTCGGACGACGATGCCGTGGTACGGCGCGAGTCGGTCGCCGACCTCGTCGACGGCCTCGTCGCGAAGTCGCTCGTCGTCGCGGAGCTCGAGCGCGAGCCGGTTCGTTACCGGATGTTCGAGTCGATCCGGGCCTTCGCCCTCGAGTCACTTACGGCCGCGGGAGAACGGGAGGCGATCGAATCGCGCGTCGACGACTGGGTCATCGCGATGGCGCGCGTGTGCGGAGCGGCTCGCGCGACGCCCGCCCAGCCGGTCGAGGAAAAACGGGTGCGCGCCGAGCTCGACACCATTAGGCAGTCCCTCGATCGGCTGTCGCGCCGCGACGACGGCGGCGAGGGGCTCACGGCGGCGGCGGCGTGGCTCGGTCCTTTCTTCGAGAACTACGGGCTCCTGACCGAGGGCCGCGCGTGGCTCGATGCCGCGGTTGCGGCCGGGACGACGCAGCCCGATCGCGGGCTCGCGCTTTTCTGGTCGGGAGTCCTCGCAATAGACCAGGGTGACCACAATGCGGCCGAAGTGCGGCTCGAGTCGGCGCTCGAAGACGCTCGCGTGTCCGGAGATCAGCTGGCGATGGCGCGCGTGCTGAGGGTGCTCGCATTCCTCTCGATGCGCCGCAACGAGGAAACCCGGGCCGTCGAGTTGGCGTCGGAATCCGCCGAGGTCTACCGTCGACTCGGCGACGAGACCGGCGAAGTGGCGGCGACGCGCATCATGGCGCTCGTGGCGATCGGACGGGCGCAATACGCCGACGCCCGTCCGATGCTCGAGCGCTGCGAGGCCTTTCACAGGCGGAGACGAGACGAACGCAGTCTCGCGATCGCGTGTTACAGCCTTGGCATCGTGTACGGCGGCCTCGGCGAGTTCGAGGCGGCCGAGCATTACGCGAACGAGGCTGTCTCGATCGCAGAGCGCCTTGCGGACGAGCAGACTCTGGCGTATGCGGCGCACACGGTGGGATGGGTTGCCGCGGAACGCGGCGACGCGAACGCGGCGGTTGCCGGGTTCCGGCGCTCGCTCGAGTGTGCGCAGGCGGTTGGTGCGGGCACGGCGAGCGTGTACGCGATCGAGGGGATCGCCGGGGCGCTTGCGATGGAGGGACGCGCAGAGTCGGCGATCGTGCTTGCAGGTGCGGCGGCAGCGCACCGGCAGCGGACGGACCAGCCGCTCACCGAGCTCGAGCTTCAGGCGCTGGACCGGAAGCTGGAGCCGGCGCGCGAGGCCCTGACCGCCGAGGTCCTCGCGGCGGCCGAAGCGCGCGGAGCCAGGATGCAGTTCGAGGCGATGGTCGAGGCGGCGCTGCGGGGCGGAGAGCTGTAGTCTCTGCGCCTCCTAGTCTGCCCTCTGCGCCTCTGCGAGAAATCCGGCCTCACGACAGGTTCTCGCAGAGGCGCAAAGGACGGACGCAAAGACGCAGAGTTTTCGGGCGGAAGAATCTACCCGATCAACCCCGCTTCACTCCGCACCAACCGATACCGGTGCAGCGGTGACGCGTACAGTCTCCGCAACCACTCGGCATTCCAGTACGTTCGCCCGTTCGGCCCGTCGAGCCGCACCGTGCCGGGGACGCGCTGCGCCTCCGCAAACGACGGCACGCGACCGTCCTCCGTCGAGAACCGCGTCGCCGTCGCCGGGTCGTACACGTGCCATGCGCCGTCGAACGAAACCTCGACGAGCGGGTAGGTCAATCCCGGATGGTCCGGATCACCGACGTCCACGAGCCGCGACTCGTAGCCGGCGATGCGCGCAAGCGCTGCCATGGCATCGTTGAGGTCGCTCGCCCGCCCCGAGCCAAGCGCGACGGTCTCGTGCGGAGTCCGCCTGTCGAGGGCGTTCGGGTCGTAGAGCGACGCGACGAAGTCATCGATAGCACCGACCCGGTCGGAATCCGACGCCGCCTCGACGGTAACCGCACGGACGACGCCGGCCAGGAATGCATCGCCGTGGAACTCGACAACGGCGAAGGAGTTGAGTCCCGCAACGTCCTCGAGCGCCACGAGAGGAGTGTCCGTCACCGGCAGCGATCCAATGTCGAGGACTCCGCGGTCAGACGGAACATGCGAAGCGACTACCTGTGCGATCGAAGCAGACTGGCCGTCCTGCGACACGGCGATCCGGTACTTCTGACCCGGACGCCAGGCGACGCCCGGCAGTGAAAACCGGCCTTCGGCGTCTGCGAACGTCGCGAGCCCGCTGCGGCTCCCGACGACGTCGACACGGGCGTGGGGCGCAACTCCGCGACCGGCGAGCACGACCATCGACGGGTCGGCCGGTTCTCCCGTGAATATTGAAACGACGGATCGGACAGAGGATCTGGTCGCCCGCTGGACGGACCGGCCGGGCGCGGTGGTCGCGACGAACACGACCGTCAGCGCCACGATCGCGGCCGCTCCGGCCGTACGTCGAGCTCGCGCCCCCCATCCACACAGAACCGCGAGCGGTAGCGAGCGGGCCTCGCGGACGGATGTGCGGTTCCGCGCGTCACCGGCTTGCTCGACGGAGATTTCCAGTCCGTTAACGTACGTCGGAAGATCCGCACCCACCTTGGTTTCCTGCACACCGCACGACTGAACCGCCGTCCGTGCCATCGTCACTGTCGATTCATCCGGCTCGACGTCGAGCTCTCGCCTTAGCGTTTCGCGGCACACGGCGAGCAGCCGCAGTGCCTCCGTGCGGTCGCCTCGCCGGATCGCCGATCGAATGAGACCCTGAAACGCGGATTCTGACGCGGGTTCGACATCGAGCAGCCGCCTCCATAGGCGTTCGGCCCGCCTGGCGTCGCCCGCCTGTTCGCGCAGCTCTGCCGCGCGCTCGAGCACACGCGCGCTCGATGTCCGAATCTCGTCGCGGAGTGGCATCGTCCAAGGTTCGTAGAGAAATTCCGGCAGCAGTTCGCCGGGGATGAGCGCGACGGCCGAGTCGAGCGCGGCCGAAGTGCCCGCGGCGAGACCGAACCGTGCGGCGTCCCGGAACTCGACGGCGTCGACGGTCACTCCTCCGGGCGCGGTCAGGTGCAGCAACCCGTCGCTGCTCTCGAGAAACCGGGACGGCGCGCGTGCAGCGAGGTCCGGTTCGAATGCCCGCCGCAGCGCGTGGACGGCCTTGGCGAGCTGGTTCGCCGCGGCGTCTCCGTCGAGGTCAGGCCAGAGCGCATCCGCGACCTGCTCCCGGCGCAGCTGGAATTGTGGCGCGAGCGCGAGCATCGAGAGGACCGCGCGCGTCTTCGAGCGGCGCATGGCGTCGTCGCTTACCGGCGCCCCGTCGAGATGTACACCAAAGCGCCCGCAGAGTTCGACGTGCATGCGGCCCGTCGATGAGGAAACCGGAGCGACGCGAGGGGATTCGCCGGAGCTGGTCATGTGTTTCTCGAGAAGCCGAAGTGTCGGCGTGGGGAGTAGACCTGCGGCCGCCGGAACGCGCAACAACCGCCGTTGTTTCAGAATCTGGCCTCTGCGTCTCTGCGAGTCCTTTGCGCCCTTGCGAGAACCTGACTCCATGCAGGCTTGCCGCGGAGACGCAGAGGACTCCCAAAGTCGTGATGGAATCGGAAATTCACCAGCTCAAACCACATGACGCATTAGTCGAGCTGTCGATTCAGTCGAATTCGCCGGAAACCCGTCGGCAGGCGACTGCCGAATCGCTTATGTCTTTTTCGATAATCGCAACTATCAGTTGCGATTTACAGCAACTGGCACCCGACGCTCGGGCAGACCTGCAGCAGATCCGTTATTTCCGATGCGCTCCTGCGCTGTCGAAGCCTCTGCCGTCACCGCCTCCACCAGCCCATCAAGCGCGGGACACGGACAATGTTGCCGTTCCCGACGACGAGCATGCCGTCGTCTCGTGCGTGAGCGGATCGAGGCGGAACCTGAGCCCAAAATACACTTCTCGCAACATGCTGAAATGATGGATCTTACGGACGGGAAGACTCAGGGAAGACCGATCGCTCAAGATTCGTGAAGTGTTTCGTTGTCGACGACCCGGACGAACTCGACAGTCGCACCTATACGATCGGCCGGGCAAGGGAGAGACGAATATGAAGCGAATGATCCTGCTCGCGATTGCCGCCCTCTG
>CAZXLQ010000142.1:0-12488 GCA_964641945.1 uncultured Clostridia bacterium | reverse complement strand
AGAGCGCGTCGGACGACGGACACGAGATCCTCGCGACTTGCGATGGTGTCCCACGGCACGTCGAGCTCTTCGAGGATTCGAATTGCAATTGCGATAACGGACGATTCATCGACCGCCGTGCCCCGCGTCGAATGAACCGCATCCTCGAGGAACGCGCGCTGCCCGGGCGACAATCGCACCTTCAGCTTCTTCCTCGCTTCGCGCCGCGGAGGGATGACGGCCTCGTCGAGCAAGGTCGAAGGGCGTGACACGGCCAGGTCACGCTCGCGAATCTCGTCGAGCAGTCCCGAATATCGGAGTCGTGTCATGCGGTCGCCTCCTCCACCTCACGTGCGGCGGCATCGACCATTGCCGGAGAAATCGTCGTCGCTCGAGCGAGCGCGCCGGCCAGCAGGGCTGCCGTGGCTACAACGTTGATCCGTCGAGGATTACCCTTGCAGCGAGCAACGATGCGAGACGCTGCACGCGGAGAGAACGGATCGCGCTCGGCACCGGCCATCCGAAGGCGATGGGCAATGTAGCGGTCAGCGTCGGCAGACTGCAGCGGCTCGAGCGACGCCCGCATTGTCACCCTGCGCGTGAGCGACTCGTTTCGAGCAATGGACGCCGACAACTTCGGCTGACCGGCAAGAACGAGATGCAGGAGCTTGCGCTCGTTCGTCTCGATGTTCATCAGGCGACGTAGCCCCTCGAGTTGGGATGCGCCGAGAACATGCGCCTCATCAACCAGGACGACGGCTTCGCGGCCTTCGCGCGCCAGACCCGCGAAAAACGAAGTCGCCGCGTCGAACAACGCCGACCGGCCACGCGGCAACTTGCGCATCCCGAGCTCGCTGAGGACCGTGGATAACAGCGCCGCGACCGGACGGCCGGTTTCGACGACGTGAGCCGTACAGAAAAACGACTCCGGAAGTGTCGATTCAACCGTTCGAAGGAGTGTGGTGACGCCAAGGCCAGGCGAACCCGTCAAGACGCTGAGACCGCCTCCAACCTCCACGATGTCGTAGAGAATACGGGCCAGTGCCTCACGGAACGGACCCGACTCGTAGACGAAGGCGGGGTCCGGCGATTGACGGAACGGATGGACGTACAGTTTCCAGTAACGCTCCACGATGCCCTCGGCAACGTCTGCCGCCGCAGGGAGTGTGGCCGTCGATCCGATGTGTGGAGCACTCATTTCGCGCGAGACCTGGAAGCTCCAGCCTTGGGCGGGCCTAATTCCGAAGGCTCTGCACCGGAGCCGGTATGCGGCCGCCGCGTCGAATGAAGGCCGCGGCCGAGAATGTGTTGACGGGCATGATCGGAGCGCTGCCCAGCAGACCGCCGAACTCGACCATCTCGCCTACCTTACCACCCGGCACTGGAATTATTCGCACCGCCGTCGTCTTGGTATTCACGACGCCTATCGCCATTTCGTCGGCGAGAATGGCCGCGATGGTCTCAGGCGACGTGTCGCCGGGGACCGCGACCATGTCGAGCCCGACGGAGCAGACGCTCGTCATGGCCTCGAGCTTCTCGAGCGTCAGGGCGCCCATTTCGGCAGCAGCGATCATGGCACTGTCCTCTGATACGGGAATGAACGCGCCGCTCATGCCCCCGACATAACTCGTTGCCATGGCTCCGCCCTTCTTCACCGCATCGGTCAACAGCGCGAGCGCCGCAGTCGTCCCCGGCGCCCCGACCCGGGCTAGACCCATGAGTTCGAGAATCTCGCCGACGCTGTCGCCGATTGCCGGCGTCGGCGCCAGGCTCAGATCGCAGATCCCGAACGGAATGCCGAGCCGGCGGGCAGCCTCGCGGCCAACCAACTCGCCCGCGCGGGTAACCTTGAAGGCCGTTCGCTTGATGATCTCGGCGATCTCGCCGAGGTCGCAGTCAGGTCCGGCCTGTCGCACCGCGTGCGCGACAACGCCAGGTCCAGAGACACCGACATTCACCACCATTTCGGGTTCGCCCGCTCCGTAGAATGCGCCCGCCATGAACGGGTTGTCCTCGACGGCGTTCGCAAAGACCACGAGCTTGGCGCACCCGATTCCTCCACGGTCGGCCGTCCGCTTTGCGGCCTCGCAGATGATGCGTCCCATGGCCGCGACCGCGTCCATGTTGATTCCGGCGCGTGTCGTGGCGACGTTGACGGATGAGCACATGCGGTCCGTGACCGCCAGAGCCTCTGGGATCGTCTCGAGGAACTTCGCTTCGGCCGTCGTTGCCCCCTTGTGGACGAGCGCCGAATAACCTCCGATGAAGTCGACTCCGACCTCCTTGGCCGCCGCATCGACGGATTTCGCAATCTTGATGTAGTCGAGGTCGCGGCACGCTTCGCCGACCGTTGCAATTGGCGTGATCGAGATGCGCTTGTTTGCAACGGGCATGCCGTATTCGGCGCTGATTTCGTTGACCGTTGCCACGAGCCGTGCCGCACGGGTCGTGATTTTCTCGTACACGGAGTCTGCGGTTTCCTGCGTCACGCGGCTGGCGCAGTCGGCCAGATTCAGGCCGAGCGTGACGGTCCGGATGTCGAGATGCTCCATCTCGGTCATCCGGATCGTCTCGAGAATCTCTCGTTGCGAAAAGTCCATGGTGGTGGGTTCTGCTCAGGAGCTGCGGAAAACGAGAAAGGGTCGCCCGCGTGCGTGGGCGACCCTTCGCTTCAAGAAGTGGCGGAGCCGACGGGACTCGAACCCGCGACCTCCGACGTGACAGGCCGGCGTTCTAACCAACTGAACTACGACTCCACTCTTGAAAGACCGTCTGCGCCTGGGCCACTCGGCACCTGCAATGGGCGGTACTGGATTCGAACCAGTGGCCCCCGGTGTGTAAGACCGAAGCTCTACCGCTGAGCTAACCGCCCCCAACCGGGACGCAAGGCGGGCAATATACAGAGCGGTCCATTGAGTGTCAAGTAGCCGGTCCGCTTGGCTTGGGTCGCTTTCGATCTCGCTGCTCCCCTTGCGTCTTTGCGTCTTCCTTTGCGCCTTTGCGAGAAACTGACTCTGAAAAGGTCCCATTTAAACGCTGAGTTTCTCGCAAAGGCGCAAAGGAAGACGCAAAGGCGCAGAACATCCGAGCAATCAAAGTGCCAACCAGTGAACTTTCTCCCTCGAGTTGCCGATACGTCACCAGATATGTCGCGATTCGCTGGTGTACACTCGATTGTTCCGCCCCTCAGCCGACGGGGCCAATCCAACTCGAGGTATCAGGACGCATGTCAAACCGGAAGCCGACGAGGCTGCTCGTTCTCTGCCTGCTGGTCGCGCTGCTCCCGACCGTGGTCGGCCCGGCGCGCGCTCAGGAACGTGGATCGGACGTGAAGCCTTCCGTGTCGAAGATCACATATCCGGAAACTGCGAAGTCCGACCAGGTCGACGATTATCACGGGACGAAGGTCGCCGATCCGTACCGCTGGCTCGAAGATCTCGACAGTGCCGAAACGCGCGCATGGGTTGAGGCCCAGAACAAGGTCACGTTCGGTTATCTCGCGCAGATTCCGGAGCGCCGACGCCTGCACGCCCGGCTCCAGAAACTCTGGAACTACGAGCGCTACGGCGTGCCGTTTCGCGAGGGCGCCAGGTATTTCTACTACCGGAACGATGGTCTTCAGAACCAGAGCGTCCTCTACACGATGTCGTCGCTGAGTGCGTCACCTCGGGTTCTAATCGATCCGAATACCCTCTCGTCGGACGGCACCGTCGCATTGACGGACACCGTCGTCAGCCCGGACGGACGACTTCTCGCCTACGGCGTCTCCGCTTCAGGATCGGATTGGCAGGAGTGGCGCGTTCGCGACATCGAAACGGGAACAGATGCGGCCGACGTCCTGAAGTGGATCAAGTTCTCGAGCGTGTCGTGGACCAAGGATGCGAAGGGTTTCTTCTACAGTCGTTACGACGAGCCGAATGCCGCGACGAAGATGGAAGAGCTCAATTACTACGAGAAGCTCTACTTTCATCGAATTGGCACGCCCCAGAGCGACGACGTCCTCGTGTACGAACGCAAGGACCAGAAGGAGTGGAGCTTCGGTGGGACGGTGACCGAAGACGGGGCGTACCTGATCGTCACGATCGGTCAGGGCACCGAGAACAAGTCGCGCATCTATTTCAAGCCGCTTGCGGATCCCGCCTCGACCATCACTCCCCTGCTCGATGACTTCGACGCTGCATACAGTTTCGTAGGGAACCAGGGCACCGTCTTCATCTTCAACACGACCCTCGACGCGCCGCGCGGACGCGTCATCGCCGTCGATACGCGAACGCCTGATCGAGCGAGCTGGAAACAGGTGATCCCGCAGGTCGCCGAGACGCTTACTGACGTCACGCTCGTGAACAACTCGCTCGTGGCGCGGTACCTGAAGGACGCACATTCGCAGGTAAAGGTTTTTGGTCTGGACGGCGCATTCATCCGCGAGGTGGACTTTCCGGGACTCGGATCGGTCACGGGCTTTGCCGGCAAGCCCGGAGACACTGAGAGTTTCTACAGCTTCACGAGTTTCACGACGCCGACAACGATCTATCGAATCGACCTCACCACGGGCGTAAGCACTGTGTTCCGGCGCCCGAAGGTCGGATTCGATCCTTCGCGCTTCGAGACGTCGCAGGTCTTCTACACGAGCGCCGACGGGACGCGCGTACCCATTTTCATCAGCCACAGGAAGGACATGAAGCGGGACGGCCGTAACCCGACGATTCTCTATGGCTACGGCGGATTCAACGTCTCGATCACACCGGAGTTTTCGGTCGCGAGTCTCGTCTGGATGGAGATGGGCGGGATATACGCGGTCGCCAACCTGCGCGGTGGTGGTGAATACGGCGAGGCATGGCACGAGGCCGGGACGAAGGCCAGGAAGCAGAACGTCTTCAACGACTTCATCGCCGCAGCCGAATTTCTCATCGGCAACCGCTACACGACGCCGGCGAAACTCGCCATCAGCGGCGGCAGCAACGGGGGCCTGCTCGTGGGAGCGTGCCTGCTGCAGAGACCGGACCTCTTCGGCGCCGCACTTCCGGCCGTCGGCGTGATGGACATGTTGCGATACCACAAGTTCACGATAGGCTGGGCCTGGGTGTCGGACTACGGATCTTCGGACGATCCGACCGAGTTCCGAACGCTTCATGCATACTCGCCACTGCATAACATCAAGCCCGGAACGAAGTATCCTGCGACGATGGTAACCACAGCGGACCACGACGATCGCGTCGTACCGTCGCATTCGTTCAAGTTCGCCGCCGCACTGCAGGCGGCTCAGGGCGGACCTGCGCCGGTCCTGATTCGCATCGACGTCAAGGCCGGCCACGGTGCAGGAAAGCCTACATCCAAGCGGATTGACGAAGCCGCCGACCGGTTCGCGTTCCTGGTTCGCGAGCTCGCCATCCCGATGCCGAAATGAAGCCAGAGCGGGCGACACCGTCGGTCATCGACGCCTGTGCCGCCCGCGCGACGGGTCGATGATGGCGCGCTTCGACCTCACAAGCCGCCTCTGGACATGGGGCTGCCTCATTGCTGCGATCGCCCTGGCGGTCCAGGCGGGAGTGTTGCTGTCGGGCATCGGCACGACCCGGGAAGCGATTCGCAGGGAGAGCGACACCGCAAGTGCGCTGCTCCTGTTCGATCGGTCCGTTCGGCATCTCGAAGCATCCGACATTGCGAACGATCGCGACTGGAGCCTCCTTGCAAATACGGCGGAGGCGCGGCTGAACGACGTCATCCCGCATGCGGGGACGGATGAAGAATCTCGGGGGGCAGTGACCCGGCTCGCCGCGAAGCTCGAAGCCGTTCGGACGGCCCGCGACGCTGCTGCCACGCGGGCGCGACAGCCGGCCAGTCGCGATTCACAGAACCTCGAAACTGCGTACGAGGCGCTCGTAAGCGGAGTAGACGCCGAGTTGCAGCGCTCGAAGGACTCACGGGTGGCGCTGCTGGCGCGCCTCGAGTCGCAACAGCGCTGGTTGCTGATACTGGTCGGAGCTTCGTGTCTCCTCGCCATAGCGGGCGCCGCCATGGCCATCCGCTTTCAGGGCGAATTCTCGGACCGTTGGCGCCAGCACGCGGCGACGCGCCAGAAGGACGAGCGCTACCGCATGCTCGTCGAACATGCGTCAGACGGCATTTTCATCGTCGATCGCAACGCCACGATCGTCGACGCCAACGCCAGCGGATTCACGATGCTCGGGGCTCCGCCCGGCGAACTTGCCGGGTTGTCGCTGCGTGACCTCATCGTGGCGGATGCATCGAGCAGTCTCCTTCGCAGGCTACAGGATCTCAAGGTTGGCGAGACGGCAGTCACCGAAGGACGATTCCGCCGGCGAGACGGGACAGAGCTAATCGCAGAGGCGAGCCTCAAGAACCTCCCGGACGGTTCCCTTCAGATCGTGCTTCGGGACGTGACCGCTCGTCACGTTGCCGACGAGTCACGCCGCGAGTCGGAAGAAACGGCCCGAAAGCACCAGGAAGCGCTGCTCCGACTTGGCAAGCTCGAAGCGCTCAGCGTCGACGGAATCCAGGCCGCTCTGACCGAGACGACCGAGGTCGTGGCCGACGCCATTCGCTCTGCCCGCATCGGAGTCTGGTTGTTCACGAGCGACGAAACGAAGCTCCGGTGTGCAGACGAGTTTGATCTCACGTCTTCACGACACGGAAGCGGGCTGGAGCTCGATTTCCAGAATTTCCCGGACTTCTTCAAGTCCCTGACATCGTCGCGCGTGATCGACGCTCACGATGCATGCCACGATCCGCGAACTCGCGATCTCGATGGAGCCTACCTGCGGCCAAATGGCGTCACGTCGATGCTTGCCGCGGCCGTGCGCTCCGCAGGTCGCGTCCTCGGCGCCGTGTTCATCGAGCACGTCGGAGCTCCCCGAAGGTGGAAGCCCGAGGAGCAGGCGTTCGCTTCGTCGATCGCCGACCTCGTGTCACTCACGCTCGAACAGTGGGAGCGAATACAGGCGGAGCAGGCCCTTCGCCTGAGCGAGGAATACTTCCGGTCACTCATCGAAAGCGCATCGGACATCATCACGATCCTGGATGGCAAGGGCGACATTCGGTACGCCAGTCCCAGCGTAGAGCGACTGCTTGGGCTGCCGCCGGAGACGCTCGTCGGTCGGAACGTCCTCGATCTCGTACCCGAGGAAGATGCTTCACACATCCGGCGCCTGCTCGAAGAGGCCCCGTCGAACCCGGGGCCGGCGGCCGGATTCGAGTTTCGGCTGAGATCGGAATCGGGCGCCTGGCGCACGCTCGATGCCACCGTCAACAACCTGCTCGACGATCCAGCGGTAGGTGGCATCGTCGTGAACTCGCGCGACATCACCGACCGTATCGTCATGGAACGGGAACTGGAGGAGCGCGTTCGGCTCGCGAATTTCGGCCTGGACATCAGTTTCGCTCTCACGCGGAGCGACTCGTTGTCGATGATGTTCCAGCGTTCGGCCGACGCAATGGCGAAGCACCTCGGCGGGGCCTTTGCCGGCATCTGGACGCTCGCGTCGGCGAGCGATGGAATGCTCGAGTTGCAGGCCGCGGCGGGCTCGCACCAGGGGATCTTCCCCTCCCAGGCGCGGACGGCTGTCGGAAAATCCGCCATCGGCGCCATTGCGCACGAGCGCCGGCCCCGTCTTGTCGACTTTTCCTCCTCGAGCACGAGCACCGAAGACCGTGACTGGGCAGCGCGCGCGGGACTGGTCGCGTTCGCCGGATACCCGCTCATCGTCGAGGATCGCCTGGTTGGTGTGATGGCCATTTTTGCGCCGACTCCGCTGAGCAACACGACGCTGATTGCGATGGCATCGGTTGCGGACGAAATGGCGCTCGGAATCGATCACGCACGTGCTTCCGATGCGCTTCGGGCGAGTGAGGTGCGATTCCGCTCGATCGTGACGAACGCCCTCGACGGGATAATCACGCTCGACGATCAGGCGAGAATCGAGTCGTACAACGACGCGGCACAGGCCATCTTCGGTTACGAGGCTCGCGACATCGTCGGCCGGCCGCTCGAGGTGCTCGTACCGGGACTCGCGTCCGAGGCCGGCACGTCCGCCGTCGACGAGCTCCGCAACCGTGCCATCGGCCGCGTCACGGAGTGGGAAGGGCGCCGAAACGATGGCTCGGTATTTCCGCTGGAAATCTCGCTCTATGAATTCGAGATTCCGGACGGCACGTACATTGCGATGAGCGCGCGCGACGTGTCGGAGCGGCGAGAGGTCGATCGCTTGAAGAGCGAGTTCGTCTCGACGGTCAGCCACGAGCTCAGGACGCCTCTGACGTCCATCCGCGGGTCGATGAGTCTGCTGGCTGCCGGAGTTCTCGGTAAACTGCCTCCCGACGCCAGCGATGTCGTCAACGTGGCCGCGAGGAACACCGAGCGCCTGGTCACCCTCATCAACGACATCCTCGACCTCGACCGCCTGGCGCAGGGGAAGATGGAACTGCACCTCGAGACGGTGTCGGTCTCGACCCTCTTCCGACGCTCGATCGATGCGGTGCGCGCGTTCGCGGAACAGGCCAGCATCATCCTCCAGCCGGAAGACTCCGTTCTGCGCGTCACGGGCGATGGTGATCGCCTCGTCCAGGTCATCGTGAACCTGCTGTCGAATGCCGTGAAGTTCTCGCCGGCCGGAGGCACGGTAACGCTGTCGGCGGGAGAGCGCGACGGGCTCATCGAGATCCGTGTCGCCGACCACGGGCGCGGGATTCCGCCGTCGTTCCACGAGAGCATATTCGAACCGTTTCATCAGGTCGAAGGCACCGATGCGCGTGAACGGGGAGGTACGGGTCTCGGCCTCGCAATCTGCCGTGCCATCGTTGAGCAGCATCGCGGCACTATCGGCGTCTCGAGCGAGGAAGGAGCAGGAAGCACGTTCTGGTTCCGTGTCCCGGGCGCGGTCGACGATCGAACCGGATTCGAGATCATCGAGTCGTCGAGCGTCCTCGTGCTTGCCCCGGAGGCTGCGGCGCGGACCGGCATCGCCGAGATCCTCAACTCCGAGACCCTGCACGCAGTCTGTACCGAGTCCATTGCCGATGCGCGCGAGGCCCTCGACCAGTACTCGATTGCGATTCTGGTCCTCGACGCCAGCGCGCCGCACCTGAGCGCGTTCAGCCTGCTCCACCAGATTCGATCGGATGAGAGACTCGACGAGATTCCCGTCGTCTGCATCGACGACGGCGCGGGGCCGCGACTCGACGACGACCGGACTGTCTTCATATCGGCGCCGGTCGACGCGGAGCGACTGCTGACTGCGATTCAGCTCGCGGCGTCGAAGGAAGCCAGCGGCGACGTCCTGCTCGTCGATGACGACGAGGCGATGCTCGACGTGATGCAGCGACAGCTGTCGCGCGAGGGAATCTCGTCTCGTACTGCAGTCTCGGGACGAGAGGCTGTCCAACTGGCCCGAAGCGAGGCACCGGGCGTCCTCGTTCTGGACATCGGGCTTCCTGAAGGAGATGGTTACGACGTCGTCGAGGCCTTGCGCAGGGAACCTCGGTTGAACCGCATTCCTCTGCTCGTCTACACTGGCCGGGACCTGTCGGGATTCGAGCGACACCGCCTGCAACTCGGTCCGACCCGGTTTCTCACCAAATCGAAGGCCACGAACGAGGATTTCCGCGAGCTCGTCGTTGGGCTCTTGCGCCATCTCGACCAGGCAGGGACTGCACGTGAAGATACTCATCATCGATGACGAGGCCGACATCCGGCAGATCGCGCGACTCAGTCTCTCTCGTGTCGGACGGATGGAAGTCGTCGAGGCTGGAAGCGGTTTCGACGGGGTCGAGCTCGCGCAGCTCGAGCGCCCGGACTGCATCCTGCTCGACGTGATGATGCCGCAGATGGACGGTCCGACGACGCTTGCGAAGCTTCGAGCCTCGGCGGCGACGGCGGCGATACCCGTGATCTTCCTGACCGCGAAGGCGATGACTCCGGAGGTGAAGGGATTGATGGAAACTGGCGCGGCCGGCGTGCTCACGAAGCCCTTCGACCCGATGACGCTCCCGGATCAGGTGCGAGAGATACTTGGAGGATCGTGAGCGACGAGACCTTCGAGGAAACGCTTGGTCGCCTTCGCAGTCGTTATGTGGTCAAGGCGAGACTGCGATGCGACGGCCTGGAAGCCGCACTGGACGCACTCGAGGCGTCGGCGTCGAATGCCGAAGCGCTCGACGAGCTCCAGCAGTCGTTCCACAAGCTGTCCGGCTCCGGGGCCACGTATGGATTTCCACGAGTCACGGAGCTCGGCCTTCAGGGGGAGCTCGCGTGCGACGTCATCAGGAAACGGACGACCCTGGTGAGTGGTGACGAGATCGAGGCGCTTCGCGGCTTCGTTCGCGAGCTGCGGCTGGAGTTCGACGAATCGTCGTGAAATCGACCGCCGTCAATATGCGGAGGTGCGGTCCGCCTGCTCTACAGCCGGCTTCGAGATCGCTCCGAGGAAACTCGTCCCGGCATCGGTAACGGTGCCGAAGTTCTCGGCGATCGATTGTCCGATGTCCGCCAGAGAAAGGCGAGTGCCGATCGGTGCAGCCGTACGGACGCCCTCCCCGAACGCAAGAACCGGCACGTATTCGCGAGAGTGATCGGTCGATGGCGTCGTCGGGTCGCAACCGTGGTCCGCGGTAATGATGAAGAGATCGTCCGGCCGCATTGCGGCAACGAGCTCGGGAAGGCGGCGATCGAATGCCTCGAGCGCGCTAGCATACCCCTCGACGTCGTTTCGATGGCCGTAGAGCATGTCGAAATCGACGAGGTTGCTGAAGATCAGTCCGGGCCCCGTGCGGTGCAAGGCCTCGATCGTACGGTCGACGAGCTCCATGTTCCCCGACCCGGGAACCTCCTCGGTGACGCCACGGTGGCAGAAGATCGACGGTACCTTTCCGACCCCGACAACGGCCAGACCGAGCGCCTTCAGTCGATCGAGAAGCGTTTCCGATGGCGGATCGACGGCATAATCGTGTCGTCGCGGCGTTCTCGCATAGGCGCCGGACTTTCCGGTGAACGGGCGAGCGATGACGCGACCCACTTCGTCCGTTCCGCGGAGTTGCTCGCGGGCGACTTCGCAGATCCGGTACAACTCGGCGATCGGAATGACGTCCTCGTGCGCCGCAACCTGAAAGACGGAGTCCGCCGACGTGTAGACGATGGGCGACCCGGTTCGTACGTGCTCGTCTCCGAGCTCGGCGATGATCTCCGTTCCGGACGCCGCCTTGTTGCCGATGACAGAGCGACCGATGGCGCGCTCGAAAGGCTCGAGGATTCGCGACGGAAAGCCGTCCGGGTATGTCGGAAACGCGGTTTGCGTGACGAGTCCTGCCATTTCCCAGTGTCCCGTCGTTGTGTCCTTGCCCGCCGACTCGAGCGCGGCCTTCCCGAAGGCGGCGCGCGGATGGCCGGCCGGGGAGACGCCCGCAAGTGACCGGATGTTGCCGAGTCCGAAGGCCTGGAGGTTCGGCAAATGCGACGGCCGCAGGCGGAGGATGTTGCCAAGCGTGTCGCTGCCGGCGTCGCCGTACGCGGCGGCATCCGGCATCTCGCCGATGCCGACACTGTCGAGCACGAGAAGGACGACTCGTCCGAATGGCTGCATGTCGCCGATGATACCAGACGCATGCCGGTCCGCGTGTCCGAGCTTTCGCGGTATGATCGGTCAATGGCGACGCACGTGATAGGTGACGTCCACGGTTGCCACGACGAGCTCTCGGAGCTTCTCGACAACCTCGGTTCGACGTCCGGGGACCGCCTGATATTCGTCGGAGACCTGGTCGTGCGCGGCCCTGACAACGCTGGCGTTGTGCGCCGATTCCTCGATGGTGATCTTGCCGATACGACCGTGATTCTCGGAAACAACGAAGACAAGCTGCGTCCGACCCTCGCGGGCGATCCGACGTACGCGACGCCGGCCGTTCTGGAGACGATCCGTCAGCTCAGCGATGCGGGAATCCTCGAAGCTTCCCTTGCGCTCTTCGATGGATTCCCTCTCCTGCTCGACCTCGGCGACGTCGTTGTTGCCCACGCGGGCGTGAGGCCGGGCGTTCCGCTAAGTGAGCAGACGCGCGTCGACCTGCTGAAGATAAAGACCATTGACGGAATGCCGGACGGCGCGATGTGGTGGGAGACGTACGAGGGTCGCGAGACGGTCGTTTTCGGCCATCACGTATTTCGCGAACCGCTGGGCCTGCCCAAGGCGATCGGGATCGACACCGGATGCGTGTACGGAGGGCGCTTGACAGCCATCACGCTCGAAACCGGAGTCTTTACGTCGGTGCGGGCGCGGAAGACCTATTACCGGCATCCCGGCAAGGCTCACCTCTTCGAGTAGCATCTTCGGCTGGTCCATTGTTTCGTCGAAGCAGCACGCCGTCCGTGACGCTGAGCCACTCCAGGCTTCTTCGCGCTCGCTTGAGGGACGACCGCGGAGCGGTCGACTGTAGTTTGGTCTACTTGGTGGAGGACGACCGCGGAGCGGTCGAAGGAAATAGCCGTGGGTCGCACGGGGGCGAGTGCA
>CAZXLQ010000141.1:0-12580 GCA_964641945.1 uncultured Clostridia bacterium | reverse complement strand
TCGAGCGCTTCGTCATCATCGTGACGTCGCTGCACCGCGACTTCCTGCCGTCGAGCTGGGCATCGTACGCGCCGACGCCGATCGAGATCGCGACACTCATCGGCAGCTTCGGACTGTTCTTCACGGCGTTCCTGATCTTCTGCCGCGTGCTGCCGGTAATCGCGATGGGCGAGGTGAAGGGCGTGCTGACGTTCGGCAGGCGCGCCCGAGGGGAGGCGAAATGAGCAACCGGTACGTCGTGAGCCTTTTCGAGAACGAGCACGATCTGCTCGAGGCCGTCCGGACCGCGCGCGAGCGCAAGTTCACAATCGTGGACGTGCACACGCCGTACGCGGTGCACGGACTGGACTCGGCGATGGGCGCCCGCCCGTCGTGGATGTCGTGGGCCTGTGCCGCGTTCGGGCTCACCGGCGTGACGACCATGCTCGCCTTCCAGTACTGGGCCGCGGCGGTCGACTGGCCCGTGAACGTCGGCGGCAAGCCATGGAATTCAGTGCCGGCCTACGTGCCGGTGACGTTCGAGGCAATGGTCTTCGCCGGCGGACTGGGAATGGTACTGACCTTCCTCCTGGCGTGCCGACTCTATCCGGGACGACGAGCGCACATCCCCGACCCACGCGTGACCGACGATCGGTTCGCGATCGTTCTCGAGGAAGCGGACGCCGCCTTTGATCTCGATGACGTGCGCAGGCTGTTCGGCCGCCTGGGGGCGGTCGAGGTCCGTGAGCACGTTTCGGAGGTGGCGCCATGATTGGTCGAAAGGCGGTGAACGTCATCCTGCTGCTCGCGCTCGGCGCAATTGCAGCCATTGGTTGGACCGTCCAGAGCGATCCCTCGAAGCCGAACGACGTGTTCCTGCCGAACATGGTCGAGTCGGTGCCGTACGACGCGTTCGCCGAAAACCCGAATTTCGCCGACGGCAAGACGCTCCAGCCGCCGCCCGACGGCGCGATACCGCGCGGGGCCGTCCGCCTGCACTACGCCACCGGCACCGAAGAGGCCAAGCGCGCGGGGCAGGAGCTTCGCAATCCCTTTTTGCTGACCGATACGGAAGCCGTGCGTCGTGGCTCGGTTATCTACGGCCGTTACTGCGGCGTGTGCCACGGTGGCAGTGGAAAGGGCGACGGCCCGGTTGCCATGCGCGGATTCCCGCCGCCACCGGCGTTCACGGACGCCAAGTCGCTCGCCATGACAGACGGAGAGATGTTCCATCTGCTCACTTACGGCGGCGAGAACATGCCTTCCTACGCGACGCAGGTATCCCAGGAGGATCGATGGAAAGCCATCCTGTTCGTTCACATCATCCAGCAGAAGGAACTGGCGGCGGCGGCGGCCGCGGCGCAGGCGCCGGCACCATCGCCGTCTCCGGCGGCGGCGCCGCCGGCGCCGTGATGAACCCCGGACTCGGACTCGTGGCGCCCGTGGCTTCGTCGGTGGCGGCCCGGGTCTGCGCGGTCATCGGCGCGCTTTCGCTGGTCGCGGGCGCGATCGTCTCGCCGTCATCGGTGTGGCCCTACCTGCTTCTGCTGAGCTACGCGATGGTGGGTCTCGGCGTCGGCGCTGTCGCGTTCATCGCTCTGCAGTACATCGTCGGGAGCGGCTGGTCGGCTGCTTTCCGACGGGTCCCGGAGGCGATGGTCGCAGCGATGCCGATCGGGTTCGTGGGACTGTGGATCGTTTTTCTCGCGCATCCGTCCACGTATCCGTGGCACGGCGCCGCGCACGACGCGGCGTCTGGCGTCGCGTGGTTCAAGCACGCCTGGCTGTCGTGGCCGTTCTTCCTGGCGCGGGCCGCGGTGTACATGGCGCTCTGGGCGGCGTTCGCGTATGCGATGATCCGACATTCGCGCCTGCAGGACGCGACTGGCGACGTGTCGCACACGAAGTCGAACATCCACCTGTCGGCAGGGTTTCTCGCCGTGTTCGGAATCACGTCTTTCCTGGCCAGCGTCGACTGGATCATGTCGCTCGAGCCCAACTGGTACAGCACGATGTTCGGTTGGTACAACTTCGCGGGGATGTTCGAGAGCGCGCTCGCGGTGATCATCCTGATGACGATATGGCTCGAGCGGCGAGGGCAGTTCCGCGGGGTGGTCAACGAGGCGCACCTGTACGACCTCGGCAAGCTGCTGTTCGCCTTCAGCACGTTCTGGATGTACCTCTGGTTCAGCCAGTACATGCTGATCTGGTACAGCAACATCCCGGAGGAGACGGTCTACTTCACGACCAGGCTGCGGGGGTGGTGGCTGCCGCTGTCGATCGCCAGCATCCTGCTGAACTGGATCGTTCCGTTCGTCGCGTTGATGACGCAGTCCGTCAAACGCAACGCCGGCGCGCTTGCCAAGGTCGCCGCCGTCGTGCTCGTTGGCCGGTGGCTCGACCTTTACGTGATGATCTTTCCGTCGCAGTCGCCTGCGGGGCCGGCGCTCGGCGTGTGGGAGGCGGGAATGACGATCGGGGCGGTTGCGGCGTTCCTGATCGTCGTGTTCGCGGCGCTCGGCCGCGCGCCGCTCGTCCCGATGGGCGATCCGTACATTCGGGAAAGCCTGCATCACCACTGACCTCTGTCCATTGCGCGAAGCGTTTTGGAGTGCGGCGTGAATCGCCCTAGCATGGTGACTGACCCTGACTAGTCTAAAGCCGCTTTGGCTTGAAGTTGACTCCCGTCGCCTCGGCATCGACGTCCCGTGATGCAGGTTTGAAGCGGTATCCCTTAAGCACTGGCGTAACCCGATATGTGGTCCCGGCGGCAAGACCGGTCTGGCTCCACCTTCCGTCAGCGCCGGTAAAGACTGGTGGCGGCGAACTGCCCGGGCCCGACACGGCCGCGAACCGTATCTCGACGTTGGCGAACACCTTCGCCCGCTTCTTTACGGTGCCTGAAACCGCGTACGTCTGCGGCGGCGGCCCGTCAGCGGCGAAGTCCACTGCCGATTGACCCGCCGACACTTCGCGAAACGCCGGAGCAAACACGGGCGAACCAGCGTCAGACGGCGTCACTCGGTACAGCACGCCGTCAGTGAATCCGGTCTGCCCCCATCCGCCCCCCTCGCCAGTCGTCACCGCAGCGGGCAGGGCGCCGAAGCCCGATACGATCGTGAACGTGAGCGTGACGCCGGGCCTCCCGCTTCCGTCCGGATTGGTGACTCTGCCCGAAAGAGCGAACGTCCCGGTCCCGCCTCCGGCAATCGCAACGGCTCCGGGCGGCGATGCGGCAGACCGAGCCGCCCCAGTGAAGTCTCGCGGCGCCTCGTTGAAGAGGTTACCGGCCGGGGTCGGGGGGCTCGACGGCAGGTCGCCGCCGGCGAAGTCCGGCAGATCGAACACGGGAACGGCAAACAGGCTGCCTCCTGCGACCGGCCTGAAGTCACCCGATGCGGGTGCGACCAACTGCGGTTCGATGGTGTTTATCGCGTTGTCGGCCCGGAGTTGCGCAGCGAAACACGTTGGGTTCGCTGGCTGGCAACCCTCGGACGAGACCTCTATGCCGAGCGGATGGTCGGCCGGACCGTTCCAGATGACGTTTCCGCGGATGCGGACGTTCTCGTCCGCTCGGGCGGGAGACGGGATATTCGAAGAGGCGGCAGGCGTCCTGGGTCCCGGGATCGAGAAATGCGCGTACTCGCTCCGAAATCCCGCGGGGTTGTAAACGACGTTGTTGTAGACGTAGACGTTGCGGTTCGGAATCGGCTGTTCGTTCGTTCCGTCGTTACGCTCCGTGGTTCCCCAGCCGCCAAGGCCGAGGTATTCGCCGCAACGGCCGGCGTCGCCGTCGCACCCGCGCAATCCGAACGCGAACTCGAGCGCGTGACTGCGCGACCCGACGCGATAGAAAGTGTTGTGGGCAACGAGCACGTTGTATCCGCCGTTGACCCCAACCGCGGCGCCGTCCGTGTCGTGAACGACATTCGAGAAGAAGCGGATATCGTAGGCTTCGTAGTGCAGGAACGGCGCGGTCATGAACTCGAATCCCGTGCCTTGTCCGGCTGTGAAGCCGCCCGTGCCTCCGTCGAAGAACTCGTTTCCTTCGACGCGGAACTGGGCCGAACCGCCCTTCAGGTACATGCACCAGTCGCCCGAGCGGTGGATGCGGTTGCCGACGAACGAGCCGTACCGCACGGCGACGCAGTCTACCGCGTTGTCCCACGCGCCCGAGATGTCGCAGCCGTCGACGTGCACGTTCGTGGACTGGTTGATCTTGAGCGCTTCCTGGGGTATGTCGAAGTTGGAGATGTCGCCCGTGCCGAGGATCGTGCAGTCACGCAGCAGCAGGAAGTTGCAGGCTGCGAAATGCGCGACGTCGCCGCCGCCTGACGTCATCAGAAGTCCGGTCAGGTAGAGGTAGTCGCAGCCGTAGAAGTTGACGTTTGAGAAGCGGGCCATGCCTGGGCCGTCGGCCGAGTTGAGGATGACGGGAAAGGCGCGGTCGCCGAGGCGCGACTCCCAATAGACAGGGTATTCGTCGGGTGGATAGGTCCCCGCCGCGAGCTGGATCCGGAATCCGGTTCCCGTCAGTCGGGTCTCCGATGGGATGCGGTTCCACGCCGCCGTGACGGTGCGCAGTGCAGTCCCACGTGAGTCGCCCGAATTTGCATCGTTGCCGGCGGCGCGGTCGACCCAGATGTCCTGCACTGTGACGGTCCCGATCGAGTAGAGACGCGGCTCGTACTGCTGGGCGCGAGTGTGAGACGGAAACCAGAGCAGTCCGCAGACGGCAACCAACGCAACTGCTGCTGCAGTTCCACGGCGGCATTCCAACCACAGGAACCACGAGTTACGGAGGCAGTAACGAGAGGCTAGCGCTCGGTGGAGGGAACCGATCTGCCGCAAGGGAGATTGCGGGCTCCTGAGACGATCCAATGGATGTGCCGTTGATTCCATCGAAGTCACTGGCCTCCTTCATCGCCCCACCGATTCGAAGGCTCCGAACCGTAAGCCGGTTCCTCCGGCGTTCGGAGTATGCGCCGCGACTGGCGAGCCTCCAATATCCTCCTCTCGAGGGCCTTGTGCTAAGCGGCCTATGGCGGTGTCTGTGTCGCGCTGTCGCTCGCATGGAGCCGGTGGATCGAGATCGCGCCTGGCCTCTCGACGGCTGGCGATTGGACTGAGTTTCCGCCGGGTAGCCGGTCGAAATCGCGGTTGCACACTGCCTTAGGCATGTAGATTTGACAGCGGTCAGCCACGGTGATATGAAAAATTCCGGCCCGCTCGACCCGCTCGAAGTCGATATTCAACGGACCTAAACCCTTAATTCATCTGGAGTAGTTATGAAGAACGCGAAAGTTCTCTTACTAGTCGCGTCTGTAGTTGTGTTCGCGTGGCTGGTCACGACTGGGCACGCCCAGGCAGGCGAGGCAGACAGCGAATCAGCCAAAGCCGCCAAACTCAATCTGCCCGACCCGGCGGTCGACAGCGACTATTACGACAATGGAACCCCGGATCAGTCCAAAGTGCAGCTGGGCAAGCTGCTCTACTTCGACAAGATCCTGAGCGGCAACATGAACATCTCGTGTGCGTCGTGTCATCACCCGCTCGTCCATACGGGCGACGGACTCTCGCTCGGCACGGGCGAAGGAGCCAAAGGACTCGCCGGAGCCCGGGACACCGGCAGCGGCGCCGACGCCGTCGTCGAACGGGTTCCGCGCAACGCGCCGACCATCTTCAATTCCGGCGCGCGCGAATTCTCCCGGATGTTCTGGGACGGCCGGGTCGAGGTCGACAGCACTCATCCTTCGGGCTTCCGCAGCCCGGCCGGCGACGCGCTGCCGTTCGGTCTCGATAACCCGCTCGCCGTCCAGGCAATGTTCCCACCGACTTCAGGCACGGAAATGGCCGGTCAGGCCGGTGAGAACACGGTGGCCGATGCCGGCGCAGCAGGGAACCTTGCCGGACCAGGCGGCGTCTGGGAGCAGCTGGCTGCTCGCGTCCAGGGCATTCCGGAGTACGTCGACCTCTTCGAGCTCGCCTATCCCGAAATCGACTCGGCCGATGACATTACGTTCGTGCACATCGCGAACGCCATCGCCGCTTTCGAAGGCGCGGCCTGGAGGGCCGACAATTCCCCATTTGACCGCTACCTTCGAGGGGACACGTCGGCGCTCAACAAGAGTGCCCGGCGCGGGATGAAACTCTTTTACAAGACGGTCAACTGCGCGCGGTGTCACGCCGGCACTTTCCAGACCGACCAGTCGTTCCACAACATCTGCATGCCTCAGATCGGACCCGGGAAGGGAGACGGCATCGACGGTCACGATGACTACGGACGTGAACGAGTCACGGGCGATTCCGCCGACAGGTTCCGGTTCCGCACGCCGTCGCTTCGCAACGTCGCGTTAACCGGACCCTGGGGGCACGCCGGCGCCTACGACAGCCTCGAGGCTGTCATCCGCCATCACCTGGACGCGACGGCCGCGCTCGAGCAGTATGATTCTCGCCAGGCGGTACTGCCGTCGAGACCCGATCTGGATGCGCTCGACTTGATCGCATATCTGGATCCGGCACGGAGGGCTGAAATCACACAAACCGTCGAGTTGACGCCCGTTGTGTTGACCGACGCCCAGGTTGTCGACCTTCTCGAGTTTCTTCACTCGTTGACGGATCCGGCGAGTATGGATCTGCGACTCGACCTTCCGACCCGAGTACCGAGTGGCCTGCCGATGGCCGACTGAGCGGTTGCGGTACGGATTCAACAGTGAAGTGGCCGGGACCGGTAGGTCCCGGCCACTTCCTTCATACGCGCCCGGCGCCTTCGCCTGCGCCGTGACCCAGATGACGGATAGAATCGGGCTTGATGGGTAAAGTCACGTATCTGCAGCGCGTCGAATTGCAGGATTTGGATCCGCGGATGCACGCGGAGCTACTCGAGTCCTGGTTGACCAGTCCACACGTCACCCGATGGTGGGGCGAGCAGTCGGAATGCCTTCAAGCGTTCCTCGGCCGACCGGCCGATACGCACGCCCTGATAGTCGCTGACGGCAGTCCGGTCGGATACCTTTGCTGGTCGCAGCCCGATGGCGTGGAGGTAATCGCCGCCGGTTTGACGGACCTGCCCCCCGGCTCGTCGACATCGACATCCTGATAGGCGACCACGACTCGCTGGGTCGCGGAATCGGGCCCCGTGCACTCCGTCTGCTGCTCGACCGCCTCGAATGCCGAGCCGACTTCCATTGGGCCGGTCTCGGTACCTCGCGGTCCAATCTCGCTGCGATCTCCGCTTTCGAGAAAGCCGGCTTTCGAGTTTTCAGGGATTTCGAGGACCCGGACTCTGGGCCGTGCCGGTACTTGATCGTCGAGCTGGGCGGAACCGCGTGAATGTCGAAGACGGCTGCGTGTCGATTCGACAGGTTCCCAGCAGGCAATGCCTATTTGTCAGAAGGCTCTCGTCGAAATTCGGCTGACTCGTTCCTTCGCGCCCTTGATCGCCTGTACCTGCGGCACCCGGAAAATCGCGTACTGCCGAGGCGACGTGAGGCTCGAGAATTCGCGGTGCGATGTACAGCGACCCGGACGGGGATCGTCCGGAGCACCGGGAGCCGGAGCACGTCGGGGACGCTCAAGCCGGCGCGTGCCCCGCTTGACGCTCCGAACTCGCGGGGGTGGGCAGCTCGGCCGACAACAATCGGCCGAAGTGACACGGATCACTGACATTTCGTGTTGGGCTTGGTATGAGACAGCAGTTGAGCACCGGGCCGTCCGTTCCATCCATGCCAATCCGTAAGCGTTCCATCACTTGTGGAACCGGTCTCCCGTACTGACGGATTGAAAAGAACCCACTCTTAGGGCGGGAGTTGGGTGTCGGTCCCAGCCAGTCGATTCTCCCCCGCGTTCGCGGGGTTCGGAGGAGTGATGATGAACAGACCACACCTGCCGCTCGCAGGGCGTCTTGCTGCGTCCGTCGCATTTCTCGTGCTCGCGCTGACCGTCCTCGTTGGAATCGGAAGCCCGGCCGCTGCCCGGCCTGTCGTGCAGGCGGCCGCCGCACCGCCCGTCTGGTCTTTTCGCGTGGAAGGCGACGCCGCCGCGCGATCCGGTGTGCCCGAGTCGCGTTTCGTCGCGATCGATCGCAGGTCCGGACCTCTTCCGGAATCGATACGGCTTGTAGGGGTGCCGTCCGGGCCGTCGAAGACCTCGGAGTTCCTGCTGGAGGCGATTGACGTCTTCACGCCCGATGCGCGAATCGCGGCAATGACCGGGAGCGGCGAGGTGCCACTGGACCGGCCCACCTCGAAGGTCTACCGTGGCCGGGCGGCCGATGGGTCAGCCGACGCCATACTCGGGGTCAACGGCAATTCCATGCAGCTTCTGTTGAACCTCGGCGGAGAGACGCTCGTCGTGCTCCCCATCGACGGCGCAGACGGGCGCCTCGTGATGGCGATGAGCAGCGCGCTGCGCCCGCCATCGGTCGAGACACCGTGCGCGACGGACCTGGTCCCCGAGAACCGGGCGTTCCTGGAACAGTGGTCCGATTTCGAGCGGCGAATGTCGGAGGTTGTGCTCACGACGACGATTCTGGACGCGGACCTTATGGTCGACGTCAACAACAGTCTGTATACACTGGAGTTCGGATCAAGTACGACGACCGCGACGAACTACATGAACGTCCTTGTCGGTGCAGTGTCGGCAATTTATCTCCGCGACGTGAACGTGCGACTGCGGATCTCGTCGCTCACGATCTGGACCACGGCAGATCCGTTCCCTGGAGCGAGTTCGAGCGCGCAGCTGGTCAGTTACCGGGACTGGTGCAACATCAACCGGACCGGTGTTACGCGCGACCTTGCTCACCTCTTCGCAAACGGTAACGTCACGAACTATGGGGGTATAGCCTATCTCGACGTGCTCTGCGACGGGACGTATGGGTACGGCGTGAGCAACATCTACACGGGCGTATCGTTCCCGGTGGCCAGCTACATGTGGGATGTCAACGTAACGGCGCACGAACTCGGCCACAACTTCGCCAGTGGCCACACGCACTGCTACTCCCCGCCGATCGACATGTGTTACGGGGTGGAATCTGGCTGCTACAGCGGTCCGTCAGTACCGACACTCGGAACGATCATGAGCTACTGCCACCTGACGAGCGGCGGCATCAGCATGGTTTTCCACGTGCGCTGTATCGACGTCATCCGGCCGGCAGCCGAGGCGGCCGTCTGCCTCACCGCGACGCCGAACGTGCCCCGAGACACAGTGGGGATCTTCGTCGGAGGACCAAGCGCGTTCTTTCTTCGCAACATACATTCGCCCGGGCCGGCCGACTTCGTCGTCAGCTACGGTCCCGCTGCCTCCGGATGGGTGCCAATAATGGGTGACTGGAACAATGACGGCCTCGACACGCCGGGGCTCTATGCGCCTGCGACGGGGACGTTCTTCCTGCGAAACAGCCTGACGCCGGGTGGCGCCGACGTCGTCTTCGGGTTCGGACCGGCGGGCCTCGGGTGGATGCCGATAGCGGGAGACTGGAACGGCGACGGCGTAGATACGGTCGGCCTTTACGCACCGGCAACGGGGACTTTCTTTCTCCGAAACAGCCTGTTGCCCGGTGGCGCCGACCTTACGTACAGTTTCGGCCCGGGCGGCCTGGGATGGATTCCAATCGCTGGAGATTGGGACGGGGATACCATCGACTCGGTGGGCGTTTATGACCCGGCAGGCAGCGTGTTCTTCCTCCGCAATCTCCACGCGCCGGGCGCGGCCAACAAGGTCGTGTCATTCGGTCCGCCTGGGGCTGGCTGGCGACCTGTCGTTGGCGATTGGAACGGCGACACGATCGTCTCGGTTGGTCTTTACGCTCCAGCGACGGGGGACTTCTTCCTCAAGAATCTGTTGACGCCGGGGCCGGCCGATTTGGTGTACTCGTTCGGTGGTGCCGGCTCGACGCCGATCACGGGAAACTGGGACGCAAACTGACGAGGAGGTAGCCCACGTCATAACGACTCCGACTCTTCGAGGCGAAGCGCCTACCTTCTCCTGCGGCCACCATCAACGACGAGGAATGGGGCGAGCTGTCTCCAGAGAATTTCGATACCACAAGTCGAGATCGCCGAAGGACAGGCTCTCGGGGTACAGGGCCGGGAGTTCGCGGACGGGGATCGAACCAGGTCGTGAACATGGAGAAACCGCCCGCGCTCGTGCTCGCTGCGCAGCGTTGTCCCGCTGCCTCGGGAGATCGCTCACGAGGGCTGAAGCGGCTTGCGCTATCCGCTCGTAACACTGGGAGGATGACTCAAATGACATCCGAAGCGTCCGTGTCGCGTTGGCGGCGCATGGTAGTGATAGCTGCCACTGTAACGCTCGTTTGCTCGCCACAAGCGGTTCCAGTGGCCGTGGCCGGCACGGAGGCGCCGCCGCCCCGTCTTTTCTTCACCGATCTCGAGTCCGGTCCGGTGACCGGTGGCGAGGGAGACCTCGGCGTGTTCATTGCCATCTATGGGGAGGGATTCGGCTCAGCGCGCGGGTCGTCAACGGTCACGATTGGGGGGACGGAAGTGGCCCGATACGTCGACTGGGGCGCCGACAACGCCCCGGCCCGGGGACTAGACATGATCGTCGTCCAGGCCGGCGGAAGTGTCACGAGCGGCGACGTCGTCGTCACGGTAGGCGGGCAGCCGGGCAATGGCCTGCCGTTCACGGTCCGAGACGGCTCCATCTTCTTCGTCGCGCCAAACGACCCCGACTCTGACGATGCCAATGACGGATCCGCCAGCGCCCCGTTCCGAACCCTGCATCGACCGCGGGCGTCCATGAGCACCGGTGACGTCTGCTATCTCCGGGATGGCCGCTACGATACCCTTGACCCGGACTATGCCGGATGGGACACGGTACTGATGGTAGCCGGCGCGACGAGTGCGACGGGCACTCCCGACCGGCCGATTGCCTACGTCGGGTATCCGGGTGAGGTTGCGTTGCTGGCCGGCGAAGGCGCCCGGCGGGGTGTGCTCCTCAATCAGGATGAAGGCGCGATCGCCAGTGTCGTCGTCGCCAACCTGTCCTTCACCGAAATTCGGTATCCGCTGGCAATAGGCGGCAACGGGCACCGCGCCGTCGGAAACATTTTCTTCGACGCGGCGCGCGACGACAGTGGAGTGATAGGCATCAACGGGGACACGTCGGATATCGAGGTTCACGGCAACCGTCTCTTTCACAACGGCGAAGAGGGCGAGAAGCTCTTTCACGGCTTCTACATTGGCGGGTACGGGGCAAATTCGGGAATCGACTTCGGCTGGAACGAGGTCGATGGGCAGCGTGGCGGTCGGTCGGTTCAACTCTATGGGCACCTCGACGGCGACTTCATGGACGACATCCGCATTCACGACAACTTCCTGCGTGGTGCCGAACTGAACAACGTCGTGGTGGGCGGCAGTGACGGGTCGAACGACGTGATCGGCACGGTCCGAATCTGGAACAACGTGATCGTCGACGGCATGGAAGCGGGACTGCGCGTGAATACGACGGGCGGAACGGTCGTCATCGAGAACAACACCCTGCACGGCAATGCGTTCGCCCAGGTCTACCTCGAACGGGCTGGCGCGGACCGCATCACGTTGCGGGACAACATCCTCTCGTGCGGCCCTGAGCAGGCTTTCGTAGCGGTTGACGAGACGGCGTCTGAGGCAGTTATCGCGGGCTTCAACCTCTATTTCGGTAGCGGAGAACCACCGGCGTGGGATCCATCTCCGCGGACCGGCGATCCGGAGTTCGTCGCCGCTTCCGCCGGCGACTTCCGATGCGGAGCGGGCAGCGCCGCCATCGACACCGGCACGGCGACGGCCCAGACAACGGACTACATGGGAGTGGCCCGCCCGCAGGACGTCGCTTTCGACATAGGTGCTATCGAGCTCGCCGGCGACGCTCCGCCTCCGCCGCCCGAGTTGCCGCAACTGTCGGGTTCGTGGACGAAGATCAAGCGCAAGTCGGGTCGCAAGGTGAAGGCGAGGTTCGAGGTCCACAACGCGGGCAATGCCGCAAGCGGCAGTTTCACGGTGAACTTCTACTTTTCGCATACGGAGGTGATCGGCCCGGACGCAGTGCTGGCCGGGGTGGCCGAGGTGGGTCCACTGCAGCCCGGGGCCGCCTTCCAGTCTAAGCTCACGGCACAGCGTCCGAACGGGTACGGGTACATCGTTGCATTCGTGGATGAGGGACAGGCCGTCGAGGAATCGGACGAGGACGACAACCTCTTCGTCGGCCAGATTCCCTGAGACGAACCTGGGAGTACGGCCGCCGCCGCCCGACATCGAGGGCCTGGGACTTCTGAAGAGGTGACGTAACCCGATTGACGTGCAACGTTGCTGGTCGAAGTCGACTGTGAGCTTCGGCACGCCGGAATGGGGTGGCCAGTCCGCGACGACCGTGCCTATTCTCGTTCTGCGTCGACCGTGTGGAAGGCAACCTCGCCGTGCGGTCGCTAGTCCACCGATTCACAGAGATGGCACCGCCAGAATTCGACGCAGTGGATCGCTGAAGGCTTGATACTTGCGAGATGTTGGGACGATCGATATCGCGACCAACCTGCAGGATTCCGGAAGATCGCCGCAGGCGCTTTCGACCGCGGAGCGGCCCTCCACCGCGGTACCGCCGCCCACCT